>NZ_JBMHFZ010000004.1:0-252145 GCF_049166755.1 Halomonas terrestris
ACCCGGGGGTGCCCTTTCACGCTGCCTTGGCGGAAACGAGCGGCTTACCAGCCGGTCACTGCCTTCAGCGCATCGCCGATCTCGGCCAGCGAACGCACCGTCTTCACGCCGGCGTCCTCGAGGGCGGCGAACTTCTCGTCCGCGGTGCCCTTGCCGCCGGAGATGATGGCGCCTGCATGGCCCATGCGCTTGCCCGGAGGGGCGGTGACGCCGGCGATGTAGGAGACTACCGGCTTGGAGACGTTAGCCTTGATGTAGGCCGCCGCCTCTTCCTCGGCGGTGCCGCCGATCTCGCCGATCATCACGATCGCCTCGGTGGCCGGGTCCTTCTCGAACATCTCGAGGATGTCGATGAAGTTGGAGCCCGGGATCGGGTCGCCGCCGATGCCCACGCAGGTGGACTGGCCGAAGCCGTGGTCGGTGGTCTGCTTGACCGCCTCGTAGGTCAGGGTGCCGGAGCGCGACACGATACCGACCTTGCCCGGCTTGTGGATGTGGCCCGGCATGATGCCGATCTTGCTCTCGCCGGGAGTGATCACGCCCGGGCAGTTCGGGCCGATCAGGCGCACGCCCAGCTCGTCGCACTTCACCTTGACGTCGAGCATGTCCAGCGTCGGGATGCCCTCGGTGATGCACACGATCAGCTTGATGCCGGCGTTGGCGGCCTCGAGGATGGAGTCCTTGCAGAACGGGGCCGGCACGTAGATCACGCTGGCCTCGGCGCCGGTCTTTTCCACGGCTTCCTTGACGGTGTTGAACACCGGCAGGCCCAGGTGCTCCTGGCCGCCCTTGCCCGGGGTCACGCCGCCGACCATCTGGGTGCCGTAGGCGATCGCCTGCTCGGAGTGGAAGGTCCCCTGGCCGCCAGTGAAGCCCTGGCAGATGACTTTGGTGTTCTTGTCGATCAGGATACTCATTACTTGCCCTCCGCTGCCTTGACGACCTGCTGAGCCGCATCGGTCAGGCTGGTAGCAGCGATGATGTTCAGACCACTGGAGGCCAGCTTCTCGGCACCCAGCTCGGCGTTGGTACCTTCCAGGCGCACCACGACCGGCACGTTGACGCCGACCTGCTCGACGGCACCGATGATGCCCTCGGCGATCATGTCGCAGCGCACGATGCCGCCGAAGATGTTGACCAGCACGGCCTTGACGTTGTCGTCGGAGAGGATCAGCTTGAACGCCTCGGCCACGCGCTCCTTGGTGGCACCGCCGCCCACGTCCAGGAAGTTGGCCGGGGAGCCGCCGTGGAGGTTGACGATGTCCATGGTGCCCATGGCCAGGCCGGCGCCGTTGACCATGCAGCCGATGTTGCCGTCCAGTGCCACGTAGTTGAGCTCCCACGCGGCCGCCTCGGCCTCGCGCTCGTCCTCCTGGGACGGGTCGCGCATGGCCTGCAGGTCCGGATGACGGTACAGGGCATTGCTGTCCAGGTTGATCTTGGCGTCGAGGCAGTGGAGGTTGCCTTCGTCGGTGATCACCAGCGGGTTGATCTCGAGCAGCGCCAGATCCTTGTCGTGGAACAGCTTGGAGAGGCCCAGGAAGATCTTGGTGAACTGCTTCACCTGGGCGCCCTCGAGGCCCAGGGCAAAGGCCAGCTCACGCGCCTGGTAGGGCTGGGCCCCGACCAGCGGGTCGATCTCGGCCTTGAGGATCTTCTCAGGGGTCTCCTCGGCGACCTTCTCGATCTCGACACCGCCCTCGGTGGAGGCCATGAAGACCACGCGGCGGGTGGCGCGATCGACCACGGCGCCCAGGTAGAGCTCCTCGGCGATGTCGGTGCAGTTCTCGACCAGGATCTTGGCGACCGGCTGACCGTTCTCGTCGGTCTGGTAGGTCACCAGGTTCTTGCCCAGCCACTGCTCGGCGAAGGCCTGGGCCTCCTCCGGGCTCTTGATCAGCTTGACACCGCCGGCCTTGCCGCGACCACCGGCATGGACCTGGGCCTTGACGACCCACATCTCGCCGCCGATCTTCTTGCAGGCCTCTCCGGCTTCCTCGGGAGAGTCCACGGCGAAGCCCTTGGACACCGGCAGACCATAGTCGGCAAACAGCTGTTTGCCCTGATACTCGTGAAGGTTCATCGATTCATGCCATTGGTTGCATGTGACTCGAACGGCAGCCGGGCCGACGCCCGAGCGGCGTGGCGTACACGGCTACCACCGACCCCTTCCGGTACATGGCCGGAAGGGACGCGCCGCCCGAAGGGCGGCGCTTCTTGTCCTACTTGCGCTTCTTGCGGTTGACCATGTGGATGGCATGGCCGTCCACGGCCAGCGCCGCCTCGTGCACCGCCTCCGACATGGTCGGGTGGGCGTAGCAGGTCAGCGCCAGGTCCTCGGCGCTGGAGCCGAACTCCAGGGCGATGACGCCCTGGGCGATCATCTCGCCGGCATGCTGGCCGACGATATGCATGCCCAGCACGCGGTCGGTCTCGGCATCGGCGATGATCTTGGCCTGGCCCTCGGTGGCATTGTTGGCCATGGCACGGCCGCTGGCGGCGAACGGGAAGCTGCCGGTCTTGACCTCGATGCCGGCCGCCTTGGCGTCCTGCTCGGTCATGCCGACCCAGGCCACCTCGGGGAAGGTGTAGATGACGCTGGGGATGGCGTCGTAGTTCATCTCGGCCTTGTGGCCGGCGATGATGTCGGCGACCATCACGCCCTCTTCGGAGGCCTTGTGGGCCAGCATCTGACCACGCACGCAGTCACCGATGGCGTAGACGCTGGGCACGCTGGTGCGGCACTGGTCGTCGACGTGGATGAAGCCGCGCTCGTCGAGGCTGATACCGACGCCCTCGGCGACGACACCCTTGGTGTAGGGCTTGCGGCCGACGCAGACGATCAGCTTGTCGAAGGTCATCTCCTGCTCGCCGCTGCCGTCGCTGTACTTGACCACGACCTCGTTGTCCTTGACCTCGGAGCCGGTGACCCGGGCGCCCAGCCTGATGTCCAGGCCCTGCTTCTTGAGCAGCTTCTGGGTCTCCTTGGCGATGGCGGTATCCACCATCGGCAGGAAGCTGTCCATGGCCTCGAGCACGGTGACCTCGGCGCCCAGGCGGCTCCACACGCTGCCCAGCTCCAGGCCGATGATGCCGGCGCCGATCACGCCGAGGCGCTTGGGCGTCTCCTGGAATTCCAGGGCACCGGTGGAATCGACCACCATGCCCTCGACCAGCGGCGTCGGCGGAATCTCCACCGGCACGGAGCCGGCGGCGATGATGATGTTCTCGGCCTCGTAGGTGGTCGCCTTGCCATCCTTGTCGGTGACCTCGACCTGCTTGCCGCCGGTCACCTTGCCGGTACCCTGGATGGCGGTCACGCCGTTGCCCTTGAGCAGGCCGGCCACGCCACCGGTCAGGTTCTTAACGATCGTGTCCTTGCGGGCCATCATCTTCTTGACGTCCATCTGGACGTCGCCTGCCTGGATGCCCATGTCGTCGAAGTCGTGCTTGGCCTCGACGAACTTGTGGGAGGCCTCGAGCAGCGCCTTCGAGGGAATGCAGCCCACGTTGAGGCAGGTGCCACCGAACACGGGCTTGCCATCCTCGCTGAGCCACTTCTCGACGATGGCGGCCTTGAGGCCCAGCTGGGCGGCACGGATGGCGGCCACGTAGCCGCCGGGGCCCGCGCCAATGACGATCACATCGAATTTATCGGCCATGTGGTTCTTCCTGTTGATCGGTTCGCGTTGAGTCGGTGATGTCGGCAGGCTCAGATGTCCAGCAGCAGGCGTGCAGGATCCTCGAGCAGCGCCTTGATGGTGACCAGGAACTGCACCGCGTCCTTGCCGTCGATCATGCGGTGGTCGTAGGAGAGCGCCAGGTACATCATGGGGCGGATCTCGACCTTGCCGTTCACCGCCATGGGGCGCTCCTGGATCTTGTGCATGCCCAGGATGGCGGTCTGCGGCGGGTTGAGGATCGGCGTGGAAAGCAGCGAGCCGAAGATGCCCCCGTTGGTGATGGTGAAGGTACCGCCCTGCATCTCGTCGATGCCCAGCTTGCCGTCACGGGCCCGCTTGCCGAAGTCGACGATGCCCTTCTCGACGTCGGCGATCTTCATGCTGTCGGTGTCGCGCAGCACCGGCACCACCAGGCCGCGGTCGGTGGAGACCGCCACGCCGATGTCCTGGTAGCCGTGGTAGACGATGTCGGTGCCGTCGATGGAGGCATTGACGTCGGGGAAGCGCTTGAGCGCCTCGGAGGCCGCCTTGACGAAGAAGCCCATGAAGCCGAGCTTGACGTCGTGGGCCTTGACGAAGGTGTCCTTGTACTGGGCCCGCAGGTCCATCACCGCGCCCATGTCCACCTCGTTGTAGGTGGTAAGCATGGCGGCGGTCTGCTGGGCCTGCACCAGGCGCTTGGCGATGGTCTGGCGCAGGCGGCTCATGGGCACGCGCTTCTCGGGGCGCTCGCCCTCGACGGCCGGGGCCGCCGCGGCGGCCTTGGCGGCACCGCCGACCGGCTTGGCGGCCTTCTTCGCAGTGCCCGCCTTGACCGCCTTCTGCACGTCCTCCTTGAGGATGCGGCCCCCCTTGCCGGTGCCCTCGATGGCGCTGACGTCGAGGTCGTGCTCCGCCACCATCTTGCGAGCGGCGGGGGCGAGGATCTTGTCGCCCACCTTCTCGTCGCCGGCCCCGTCGTCGGCGGAAGCGGCAGGCGCCTCGTCGGCCGCCGTGGCAGCGCCGCCGGCCCCCTCGGCGAAGAGCGCCAGCACCGCCTCGGATTCGACCTGGCTGCCCTCCTCCGCCTTGATCTCGGTGAGTGCACCGTCGGCCGGTGCCACGACTTCCAGCACCACCTTGTCGGTCTCGATGTCGGCCAGCACCTCGTCGCGCTTGACGGCTTCACCGACCTGCTTGTGCCAGGAGGCCACGGTGCCCTCCTGGATCGACTCGGGGAAGGTCGGCGCCTTCACCTCGTGCTGCTTGCCGCCGCCGGCGGGCTTGGCAGCGGCCGGCTTCTCGGCCTTGGCAGCGGCCTTCTCGTCCTTGTTGCCGGCGCCCTTGGCCGCGCCCTCGCCGATGCGTCCCAGCACCTGCTCGGATGCCACCGCCTCGCCCTCCTCGGCGAGCACCTCGGAGAGGGTGCCCGCCTCCGGCGCCACCACCTCGAGCACCACCTTGTCGGTCTCGATCTCCACGATCAGCTCGTCGCGCTCGACGCTGTCGCCCGGTTTCTTGTGCCAGGCGGCCACGGTGCCCTCGGCAACGGATTCCGGAAAGGTGGGTGCCTTGATCTCGGTAGCCATGTCGTATCCCTTGTCTGTTCTCTCTCGTCCCGGTGGTCGCTTCAGGCGTTGAAGGCGTCTTCCACCAACTGGCGCTGCTGTTCGGTGTGCACGGACATGTAGCCCGCCGCGGGTGCCGCCGATGCCGGACGGCCGGCAAACTTCAGCTTGCCCCCCATGCCATCACGCAGCATGTCGGCGACCGCCCGCATATGGTGCTGACTCGGGTACCAGGCACCCTGGTTGAGCGGCTCCTCCTGGCACCACACCACGTCGGTGACGTTGGTGTAGGCCTTGATCGCCTCGAACAGCTCCTCCTTGGGGAAGGGGTAGAGCTGTTCCAGGCGCAGGATGGCGACGTCGTCGCGGCCGTTCTCCTCGCGCCAGCTGGCCAGGTCGTAGTAGACCTTGCCGGCGCACAGGATGATGCGCTCGACCTTGTCGGCCTCGTGCTTGCCCTGGTCGGGGAGCACCATCTGGAACCTGCCGTGGGCCAGCTCCTCCAGGCTGGAGATCGCCTCCTTGTGGCGCAGCAGGCTCTTGGGCGACATCACCACCAGCGGCTTGCGCAGCGGGCGGATCACCTGGCGACGCAGCAGGTGGAAGATCTGCGCCGGGGTGGTCGGCACGCAGACCTGCATGTTGTGTTCGGCACACATCTGCAGGAAGCGCTCGAGACGCGCCGAGGAGTGCTCGGGCCCCTGCCCCTCGTAGCCATGCGGCAGCAGCATGGTCAGGCCACACAGCCGGCCCCACTTGGTCTCGCCGGAGGAGATGAACTGGTCGACCACCACCTGGGCGCCGTTGAAGAAGTCACCGAACTGGGCTTCCCAGACGATCAGGGAGTTGGGCATCGTGGTAGCGTAGCCGTACTCGAACGCCAGCACCGCCTCCTCCGAGAGGAAGGAGTCGTGGATGGTGAAGCGCGGCTGCCCATCGGCCATGTGCTGCAGCGGCACATAGGCACTGCCGTCACTCTGGTTGTGCACCACCGCATGGCGGTGCGAGAAGGTCCCCCGCCCCACGTCCTGGCCGGTGATGCGCACCGGGTGCCCCTGGTCGAGCAGGGTGGCGTAGGCCAGGGTCTCGGCGAACCCCCAGTTCAGCGCCAGGGCGCCGGCCTGCATCTTGCGCCGGTCCTCGTAGATCTTGGCCACCTGGCGCTGCACGGTGATCCCGTCGGGGATCTCGCACATCCTGGCCGCCAGCTGCTGCAGGCGCTTCATGTCGAAGGTGGTGTCGGCGTCGCCCGTCCACTCGTGACCCAGGTAGGGCTGCCAGTCGACGAACAGCGAGGTGTTGGGCTCCTGGACCAGGGCATTGGCCACGTGATTGCCCGCCACCAGGTCGTCCCGGTAGGTCTCGATCATCGCCTTGGCCGCCTCCTCGCTGACCACGCCCTGCTCCACCAGGCGCTGGGCGTAGAGGGCCCGGGACGACGGGTGCTGCTTGATCTTGCTGTACATCATCGGCTGGGTGCCGGAGGGCTCGTCGGCCTCGTTGTGGCCGCGACGGCGGTAGCAGACCAGGTCGATGACCACGTCGCGCTTGAACTGCTGGCGGTAGTCCAGCGCCACCTGGGTGGCGTGCAGCACGGCATCGGCATCGTCGCCGTTGACGTGGAAGATGGGCGCCTGGACCATCTTGGCGATATCGGTGCAGTACTCGGTGGAGCGCGCGTCCTGGGGGTTGGAGGTGGTGAAGCCGACCTGGTTGTTGATGACGATGTGCACCGTGCCGCCGGTCTTGTAGGCACGGGTCTGGGACATCTGGAAGGTCTCCATGACCACGCCCTGGCCGGCGAAGGCCGCATCGCCATGCACGCTGATCGGCAGCACCTTGGTACCATCGGGGTCGTCGCGGCGGTCCTGGCGGGCACGCACGGAGCCCTCGACCACCGGGGAGACGATCTCCAGGTGGGAGGGGTTGAACGACAGCGCCAGGTGCACCTCGCCGCCCGGGGTCATGACGTTGGAGCTGAAGCCCTGGTGATACTTGACGTCACCGGAGCCGCGCTCGATCACCTTCTTGCCGTCGAACTCGTCGATCAGGTCGGAGGGATTCTTGCCGAGGATGTTGACCAGCAGGTTGAGACGGCCGCGGTGGGCCATGCCGATCACCACCTCCTTGGTGCCGTAGCCCCCGGCACGCTGGATCAGCTCGTCCATCATCGGGATGAAGGCCTCGCCCCCCTCCAGGCCGAAGCGCTTGGTGCCCGGGTACTTGGACGCCAGGTAGCTCTCCAGGCCCTCGGCAGCGGTCAGACGCTCGAGCACATGCTCGCGCACCTCGTCGCTGAACCTGGGCGCCGAGCGCACCGACTCGAAACGCTGCTGCAGCCAGCGCTTCTCCTCGGTATCGACGATGTGCATGATCTCGCAGCCGATGGAGCGGCAGTAGGTCTGCTCCAGCGCCTCGACGATCTCCTTCAGCGGTGCCTTGTCCAGGCCCATGAAGAAGGAACCGGTCTGGAACTCGGTGTCCAGGTCCGCCTTGGAGAGCTGGTGGAAGGAGAGGTCGAGGTCGGGGACGGGGGTGGGGCTGCGCAGGCCGAGCGGATCGATATCGGCCTTCTGGTGCCCACGGAAGCGGTAGGCGTTGATCAGCTGGAGAACCTTGACCTGCTTCTTGTTCTCCCCGCTGTCGGTAGCGGCCTGGGCGGTGCGCCGCTGCCTGCCCAGCTGGTAGAACTGGTCGCGGATCGGGGCAAGCGGAACGTCGTGTGAGGCGCTGCCGTCAGGACGCGGCAACTGGTCGAAGTAATTGCGCCATTCGTCGGGGACAGCCTGGGGATCTTCGAGGTACTGCTCGTAGAGCGCTTCCACATAGTGGGCATTGCCGCCACTGACGTGGGAGGAGCGCCACATCAACTCCATTATGCCTTGTTGCATCTCTCGGTCACCCTGCACTGATGGGGTGTTGTCGGCGTCGCCAGGAATCGGGCATGGCGACATCGGTGATGCCCTGCCGGTGGGGCGTCTTCGTCTCCGGCGGTTCCGGCCGGAAGCCGGAAACCCTGAATTTCGATGGTCAAGAGCCGGTGCCCAGGGCACCGGCTCTTCACACTACTGTGCCGTGCTCCGGCTGCGACGACGGGTCGCAGCCGAAAGCGTGGCACATGATAACAAGCCAGACGCCACGATTTAAGTGGCATTGGCCAGCAGCATGTCGCGAATCTTGCCGATCGCCCGCGTCGGGTTGAGCCCCTTGGGACACACCGCCACGCAGTTCATGATGCCGCGGCAGCGGAACACGCTGAACGGATCCTCCAGTTCGCCGAGGCGTTCACGGGTCGCGGTATCCCGGGAGTCCGCCAGGAAGCGGTAGGCCTGCAGGAGCCCGGCCGGCCCGACGAACTTGTCGGGGTTCCACCAGAAGGACGGGCAGGAGGTCGAGCAGCAGGCACACAGGATGCACTCGTAGAGGCCGTCGAGCTTGTCGCGCTCCTCGGGCGACTGCAGGCGCTCGATGGCCGGCGCCGGCTCGTCGTTCTGCAGGTACGGCTGGATGCGCTCGTACTGCTTGTAGAACAGCCCCATGTCGACCACCAGGTCGCGGATCACGGGCAGGCCAGGCAGCGGGCGCAGCGCCAGCTTGTTGTTCTTGACCACCTCGGAGAGCGGGGTGATGCAGGCCAGGCCGTTCTTGCCGTTCATGTTCATGCCGTCGGAGCCGCAGACCCCTTCGCGACAGCTGCGACGGTACGCCAGGCCGTTGTCCTGCTCCTTCATCAGGTGCAGCACGTCGAGCACCATCAGGTCACGGCCCTGGGTGTCGACCTGGAACTCCTGCATGTAGGGTGCGGAGTCGGTTTCCGGGTTGTAGCGGTAGATGGATACCTGAAGCGTGGACATCGTGACTCCCTCTTAATAGGTGCGGACTTTCGGCTCGAAGGTATCGACCGTCCTGGGCGCGAAGTTGACGTCACGCTTGCCAACCCGCTTCTCGGTCGGGAAGTAGAGCGAGTGCTTCAGCCAGTTGACGTCGTCGCGATCCGGGTAGTCGTAACGGGAGTGCGCCCCACGGCTCTCCTTGCGCTCCAGCGCCGCGATGGCGGTGGCCTCGGCCACTTCCATCAGGTTGTCCAGCTCCAGGGCCTCGACACGCGCGGTGTTGAAGGCGTTGGACTTGTCGGGCAGGTGCGCCTTGGCGATACGCTCGCGCAGCTCTGCCAGCTGCTTGACGCCCTTCTGCATGTTCTCTTCCTCGCGGAACACGCCGAAGGAGTTCTGCATGATGTTCTGCAGCTCGCGCTTGAGCTCGGGCACGGTCTCGCCCTCGCCTGACTCGTTCCAGCGGGTCATGCGCTTCATGGCCGACTCGATGTCGGACTCGGACGCCTCGAGGTAGTCGATGCCCTCGTTGAGCGCGCCCTCGATGAACATGCCGGCCGCGCGACCGAAGACCACCAGGTCGAGCAGCGAGTTGCCGCCCAGGCGGTTGGCGCCGTGGACCGACACGCAGGCCGCCTCGCCACAGGCGAACAGGCCGTTGACGATATGGTCGTTGCCGTCGGCGTCCTGCATGATCGCCTGGCCATGCACGTTGGTCGGGATCCCGCCCATCATGTAGTGGCAGGTCGGCACCACCGGGATCGGCTCCTTGGCCGGATCCACGTGGGCGAAGGTCTTGGAGAGCTCGACGATGCCGGGCAGGCGCTTGCCGAGAACTTCCTCGCCCAGGTGATCGAGCTTGAGGAAGACGTGGTCACCGTGCTCGCCGCAGCCGCGCCCCTCGAGGATCTCCATGACCATGGAGCGCGCGACCACGTCGCGGCCGGCCAGGTCCTTGGCGTTGGGCGCATAACGCTCCATGAAGCGCTCGCCGTCCTTGTTCACCAGGTAGCCACCCTCGCCGCGGCAACCCTCGGTCACCAGGGTGCCGGCACCGTAGATACCGGTGGGGTGGAACTGCCACATCTCCATGTCCTGCATCGGGAAGCCGGCGCGCAGCGCCATGCCGATACCGTCGCCGGTGTTGATCAGGGCGTTGGTGGTGGAGGCATAGATACGCCCGGCACCGCCGGTGGCCAGCACGGTGGCCTTGGACTTGACGTGAACCACCTCGCCGGTCTCGATGTCCATGGCGATACAACCCACCACATCACCGTTGGCATTCTTGACCAGATCGACCGCGTACCACTCGTTGAGGAAGGTGGTGTTGTTCTTCAGGTTGTTCTGATAAAGGGTATGCAACAGGGCGTGCCCGGTGCGGTCGGCCGCGGCACAGGTACGGGCCGCCTGGCCACCCGCCCCGAAATCCTTGGACTGGCCGCCGAACGGGCGCTGGTAGATGCGACCGTTGTCGAAACGGGAAAACGGCAACCCCATGTGCTCGAGCTCGAAGACCGCCTTGGGGCCCTCGGAGCACATGTACTCGGCCGCGTCCTGGTCGGCGATGTAATCGCCGCCCTTGACGGTGTCGTACATGTGCCAGCGCCAATCGTCGTTGGGGTCGGCCGAGGCGATGGCACAGGTGATGCCGCCCTGGGCGGAGACGGTGTGCGAGCGGGTCGGGAAGACCTTGGACAGCACGGCGGTCTTCTTGCCGGACTTGGCCAGCTCGAGGGCGGCACGCAGGCCGGAACCGCCACCGCCGATGATGATGGCATCGAAAGACAGGCTACGCATGTTGGACATGAATCAGGCTCCCCACAGAATCTGAATGCCCCAGACCAGGAACACGAAGATGGCCAGGATGACGAAGGTCTGGACGCCGACGCGGATGCCGGTCGGCTTGAGGTAATCGGTGGTCACGGTCCACAGCCCGATCCAGGCATGGGCGGCAATGGAGACGAAGGCCAGCAGCGAGAAGATGCGCATCCAGGTCTGGGCGAACAGGGCGCTCCAGGTGGCGTAATCGAGCCCCGGATTGAACAGCAGGTAGGCGACGATGAAGAGAGTGTAGACCGCGAGAATGACCGCCGAGACGCGCTGGACCAGCCAGTCGGAAAGGCCGCTGCGTCCGAAGTTCGTGATGTTGGTTACCATACCCAGACTCCAGCCAGAATGATCAGCACGGCGCTCACCACCACGGTGATCTGCGCCTTCTTGATGCCACCCTCGAGGGTCACGCCGATGTCGGCATCCATCAGCAGGTGCTTGATGCCGGCCACGAAATGGAAGGCCAGGGCCGACAGCAGACCCCAGGCGATCAGCTTGGCCAGGAAGTTGTTGGCCAGGGCGTCACGCACCGCCTCGAATCCCGCCGGGGACGACAGGGACTTGTCGAGTGCCCAGAAGGCAAAGATCAGGCCGACAAAGAGGATGACGCCGGTGATGCGGTGGGCGATCGACGTCAGGGCGGGGAGGGGAAACTGTATCGTGGAGAGATCCAGATTTACGGGTCGTTTGCTATTCACGGCTCTATACACACTCTCTTGGCCCGCTCTACGACAGGTCGGGCGTGGCCCGAGCGGGCGGTGGTTTCGGGAAGGGACACGGCCGTTGCCTCGTGCGGCAAGACCACCTTTTCCTGCCAGTCGCGCGGGATGGATTATAGGGACATGGCTGTCCCATGACAAATGAACACCGGCCTGACTAGACCATGGTGCTAGCCTGCCGCGGGGCTTCGCCAAGCGCTCCGGCCGGCTTTCCCGCGGCGGTGCGGCCCGGCATGGTGCAAAGCACCAATTATTATACGAAACCTATTCATATCACCACAAGCGTACAAGTTAAGTCCCGCCATGGGCTAATTGACAATCGCTGGGACGCTTCTATAGTGGGCGAACCTTTTCGCCGGCAACTTCAGCGAAATAGCGACATTTCGTTCCACCCTGCACTCGAGAGGAGGCCAGAATGGCTGACAGGAAAGCGACACTGACGGTAGACGGTCAGGACAAGACGATCGAACTGCCGGTCTATTCGGGCACCCTGGGGCCTGATGTGATCGATGTCCGCGGACTGGGTGCGGAAGGCCTCTTCACCTATGACCCCGGCTTCATGGCCACCTCCTCCTGCCAGTCCGCCATCACCTACATCGATGGCGGCAAGGGGGTGCTGCTGCACCGCGGCTACCCGATCGACCAGCTGGCCAAGGAATCCAACTTCGTCGAGCTCTGCTACCTGCTGCTGTTCGGCGAGCTGCCCACCGAGCAGCAGTACGCCGACTTCGAGTCGCGGGTCCGCAACCACACCATGGTCCATGACCAGATCAACAACTTCTTCAAGGGCTTCCGCCGCGACGCCCACCCGATGTCCATCCTCTGCGGCGTCGTCGGCGGCCTGGCGGCCTTCTACCACGACCACATGGACATCACCCAGGAAGAGGATCGCGTGATCAGCGCGATCCGCCTGATCGCCAAGATGCCGACCATCGCGGCCATGTCCTACAAGTACAATGTCGGGCAGCCGTTCAACTACCCGCGCAACGACCTGAGCTATGCAGAGAACTTCCTCTACCTGATGTTCAGCAACCCCTGCGAGGAGTACAAGATCAATCCGGTCTACGCCAAGGCCATGGACCGCATCTTCATGCTCCACGCCGACCATGAGCAGAACGCCTCCACCTCCACGGTGCGACTGGCCGGCTCCACCGGTGCCAACCCCTTCGCCTGCATCAGCGCCGGCATCGCAGCCCTCTGGGGCCCCGCCCACGGCGGCGCCAACGAGGCGGTGCTGAACATGCTCGACGAGATCGGCGACGAGTCCGAGGAGAACATCCAGCGCTTCGTCGACCGCGCCAAGGACAAGGACGACCCGTTCAAGCTGATGGGCTTCGGTCACCGCGTCTATCGCAACTTCGATCCCCGCGCCAAGGTAATGAAGGAGACCTGCGACGAGGTCCTGGCCGAGCTCGGCATGGCCGACGACCCGCAGCTCAAGATCGCCAAGCGCCTGGAGCAGATCGCCCTGGAGGACGAGTACTTCATCGAGCGCAAGCTCTACCCGAACGTCGACTTCTACTCCGGCATCATCCTCAAGGCCATGGGCATCCCGACCAACATGTTCACGGTGATCTTCGCCGTGTCGCGCACCATCGGCTGGATCTCCCACTGGCACGAGATGCTCAGCGACAGCTACAAGATCGGTCGCCCGCGCCAGCTCTATACCGGCCATGACCAGCGCGACTATCCTGCCAAGTAGGTCGGCAGGCAACGGCTCCGGCCGCAGCGCAATCGAAAGCCGCCCTCGGGCGGCTTTCTGCATCCTGGCAGCGGCAAGGGGCCGGGGTGCCACCACGACGTTCCACAGCACACAAGAAGGAAGGAGCAGCAGGATGGGCAAGACGATATCGACAGCGGCCTTCATCGGCCTGGGCGTGATGGGCCACCCCATGGCCGGGCATCTCGCCCGGGCAGGCCTGGACGTGCGCGTCTACAATCGCACTGCCGCCAGGGCCGAGGCCTGGGTCGCCGAGCACGGCGGCAGCCACCACCCCACCCCGCGGGAGGCCGCCAGCGGCGCCGACCTGGTGCTGGTCTGCGTGGGCAACGATGACGACGTGCGCCACGTCACCACCGGCGAGGATGGCGTCCTGCACGGCATGGCCGAGGGCAGCCTGCTGGTGGATCACACCACGGCATCGGCCGACCTCGCCGAGGAACTCGACGCCGCCTGCCGAAGCCGAGGCGTCGGCTTCCTCGACGCCCCCGTCTCCGGCGGCCAGCAGGGTGCCGAGAACGGCGCCCTGACCATCATGTGCGGCGGTGCCGAGAGCGACTTCGAACGCGCCCGCCCCATCCTCGATCACTATGGCCGTGCCGTGACCCTGATGGGCCCGGCCGGCAGCGGCCAGCTGACCAAGATGGTCAACCAGATCTGCATCGCCGGCCTTGTGCAGGGCCTGGCCGAGGGGCTGCACTTCGCCGAGCAGGCCGGCCTCGACCAGCAGCGGGTGGTCGACGTCATCTCCAAGGGCGCCGCCGGCTCCTGGCAGATGGAAAATCGCCACAAGACCATGATCGACGACCAGTACGAGCACGGCTTCGCGGTGAACTGGATGCGCAAGGACCTGGGGATCTGCCTCGAGCAGGCGCGCCGCCTCCAGGCCCGCCTGCCGGTCACCGCGCTGGTCGACCAGTTCTATGCCGACGTCCAGGTCATGGGTGGCGGCCGCTGGGACACCTCCTCGCTGCTGCGCCGCCTGCGCGCCGTCGGCCGCTCCTGATCCGATCGACCGGTGGCCTCGGCCACCGGCCCTCCACGGGTATCAGAAAGCTCATACCGGCGACTGAGAACACCCTCCCCTCCCGTAACCAGCCCTCTCCTACCGTGGCGAGAGAGTGTTTTCCACACTTTCTGTGGATAAGCCTGTTCACAACCACTAGAAAAGGTCGCCGAATCGCCATGACATGGGCAACCTTCTCAGATTGATCAATTTTTGACCTTTTGTAAGGTGCTGATTCTAAAGGAAATAAAAGAAAGCCCCACAACCACGCGGATGTGCGCCCGGCCTGTGCACAGTCGATCCGCCGCCAGCCGGCGAAGTGGACAAGTCAAGACCGATGTCAAGCCCCGAACGCCGCCATGTAACAGGGCGTCACGGCTCCTAGCGCAATATGTAACGGGGTGTCAACGCTGGAAAAGCTGATACCGCCGACACGGCAGCCTTGCCCCCACCGGCCGGCGGAGACAAAAAAAGACGCCTCTGGGCGTCTGCGCTTGTCGCCTCAGGCAGGCGACAGGGGTAAGGAAGGTGGCGTCCCATAGGGGGTTCGAACCCCTGTTCCCGCCGTGAAAGGGCGGTGTCCTGGACCACTAGACGAATGGGACGCTGTGCTTCCGATCGATCGAGAGATGGTGGAGCCTAGCGGGATCGAACCGCTGACCTCAACACTGCCAGTGTTGCGCTCTCCCAGCTGAGCTAAGGCCCCAGTACTGCTCGGTGTCTCGTGAAGACGCTGCGTATAATACTGATTCGCCTCGTCTTCGTCAACAGGAAAAGCACCGATTTATCGTCCCCTGTGGCTCCGCCGAGCGATTGGCGCCGCCAGGCGCCTTGGCGGTGGCCGCCAACCTGGCCGATGACCGCCCAGCGCCGCTTCGCGGCGAATCGCTCCGCAGAGCGTAGCTCCCACAGCGCCGGTTCCAGCAACTCAGGAAAGCTCGCGGTACTCCTTCTCGAAGCGCTTGGCCTGCTTCTTGGAGACGCCGCCCAGCACCTCGATGGCGTGGCGCAGTCGCGCCCGGGTCATGTCCGAGCCGAGGATCGCCATGGCGTCCATCACCGAGGTGCTCGATGACGAGCCGGTGATGGCGATGAACACCGGGGCCAGGAAGGCCTTCATCTTCAGCTCGAAGTGATCGGCCAGCACCTTCACCTCGGCCAGCAGCGCCTCCTTGTGCCAGGCCGGCACGGTCTCGAAGCGCCACACCAGGAACTGCAGCAGCCTGAGCAGTGTCTCGCGGCTGAGCTTGACGTCATCGAAGCTCTCCTCGTCGATCGCCGGCAGGCCCGAGAAGAAGTGGCCGGCCAGGGGCACCACCTGGGAGAGCGTCTCCACCCGCGGGCGCACCTGGGGCAGGATCTCGCTGACGTACTCCTCGTTGAAGGCCCACTCCATGAGTGCCTTGAGGAACGCCTTGTCGTCGAGTTCCTCGCGGATGTAGACGCCGTTGAGCCAGGTGAGCTTCTCCAGGTCGAAGACCGGGCCGCCCAGCGATACCCGCCGGATATCGAAGTGCGCCATCATCTCGTCGAGGCTGAACTTCTCCCGCTCGTCCGGCATCGACCAGCCCATGCGCCCCAGGTAGTTGGTCACCGCCTGGGGCAGGAAGCCCATGCGCCGGTAGTAGTTGATGGAGGTCGGGTTCTTGCGCTTGGAGAGCTTCGACTTGTCGGGGTTGCGCAGCAACGGCATGTGGCAGAGCACCGGCATCTCCCAGCCGAAGTACTCATAGAGCAGCTGGTGCTTGGGCGCCGAGTTGATCCACTCCTCGCCGCGCAGCACATGGGTGATGCCCATCAGGTGATCATCGACCACGTTGGCCAGGTGGTAGGTGGGCATGCCATCGGACTTGAGCAGCACCTGGGCATCGACCTGGGCCCAGTCCACCTCGATGGTGCCGCGCAGCATGTCATCGATCACGCAGGTGCCCTCGCTGGGCACCTTCATGCGCACCACATGGGGCCAGCCCTCCTGCTCGCGGCGCGCCTGCTCCTCGGCCGGCAGTGCCAGGTCGGCGGGCTTGAGCGCCAGCTGCATGCCGGCCGCCTTGCGCGCCTCGCGCAGCTGGTCCAGCTCCTCCGCGGTGCGATAGCACTTGAAGGCGTGGCCCGACTCGATCAGCTGGCGCGCATACTCGCCGTAGATATCACCCCGCTCGCTCTGCCGGTAGGGGCCATGGGCCCCTCCCACATCGGGGCCCTCGTCCCACTCCAGGCCCAGCCAGCGCAGCGAGTCGAGGATCATCTGCTCGGACTCGGCGGTGGAGCGCACCCGGTCCGTGTCCTCGATGCGCAGGATGAACTGGCCGCCATGCTGGCGGGCGAAGCAGAGGTTGAACAGGGCGATATAGGCGGTGCCCACATGGGGATCGCCGGTCGGTGACGGCGCGATACGAGTGCGTACGGTCATGTCGTCCTTGGTCCTGGCAATGGAAATGACCCCTGCGTACAGGGCAATGGCCGCATTATACGCACCTGGCCCGCGGCCGGCAGCCGTGAGTCGCGGGAATCATTTCGTCCCGGCGCGGTCCATGCCAGAGTCTCTCGTCGTAGCGCACCCCCTCGTCCCGCATCAAGGAGCGCCATGCTGCCCCAGCTTCCCGATGGCTTCACCGCCCTGGTCACCGGCGCCTCCGGCGGCATCGGCAGTGCCGTGGTCGACACCCTGCTGGCGAGCGAGCGCCCGGGGCGGGTGCTGGCCGCCAGCCGTCACGAGCTCACCCGCGACGATGCCCGCTTCGAGCCCCTTGCCCTGGACATCAGCCAGGAAGCCGGGCTGGCCACCCTCGAGCGGCACCTCGGTGACACGCCCTTGCACCTTGTCTTCAACGCCACCGGCATGCTCCATGACCGGGGGCGGGGTATCGTCCCGGAGAAGCGGCTCGACGACCTCGACGCCGAGGGCATGGCTCGGCTCTTCCACGTGAATGCCATCACCCCCGCCTTGCTGCTCAAGGCGGTACAGGGCAACCTCAAGGGGCGGCACCCGGCCCTCTTCGCCAGCCTGTCGGCCCGGGTCGGCTCCATCGGTGACAACCGGCTCGGCGGCTGGTACGCCTATCGCGCCAGCAAGGCGGCCCACAACATGCTGATGAAGACAGCGGCGGTAGAGCTCAGGCGCCTCAACCCCGAGGCAGCCATCATCTGCCTCCACCCCGGCACCACCGATACCCCGCTGTCGCAGCCCTACCAGTCGAGGGTGCCCGATGGGAAACTCTTCACGCCGGCCTTCGTCGCCAGGCGGCTGCTGGCGGTACTGGGAGCACAGGACACCGAACAGAGCGGAAGCTTTCTCGACTGGGCCGGCGAGCCGGTTGCCTGGTAAGCGCACTCCCCGGCCACGCCGGGCAGGGTCAGCTTCCTGATGCCGCACTAACGTTGATGCGCGGTATTGCACAGTATTGAGCGATCGCAGATGATCGCTCAGCCCGTAAATCATCGACAGGATGGAGAAATGGATTCACTAGGCCCGCGTATCAAGGAACTCCGGCTGGAGGCCAACCTCAACAAGGCGGCCCTGGCTCGCAGGGTCGGTGTTTCCGACGTCACCATCTCCTACTGGGAGTCCGGCGCCATCAAGCAGATCGGCCACGAGCGGCTGGTCGCCCTGGCCCAGGCACTGGGCTGCCCCCTCTCCCGGCTGATCGAGAGCGAGGAGCGGGGGCGCGCCTCCCCCCTCTACCTGCGTCGCCTGCCACCGGCCCCCTGGCAGGACCCGGGAGCCCGCGCCATCGAACTGCCCTTCGAACTGGTGCCGGCACAGCGCTGGGAGGGAGACTGCTACCTGCTGACCCCGGCACCCGGCGAACCCTTCGACTTCCTCGAACAGGGCGACCTGGTGGCCATCGCCCCCACCGAGGTATTCCGACAGCCCGGGCTCTACCTGGTCGAACTGGCCGGCGAGCAGTTCATTCGCCGGGTGAGCCAGGGCCCCACCGGCGAGCTGCAGTTCGAGCGCCAGGGCAGCGACGAGATCACCCCCTACACCCCCGACTGCCGGCTGCTCGGCAAGCTGGTGGCTCGCTGGCAGGCCTGCCCGCTCTGACACCTCCCGGATCATTCGATGCCCAGCACCTCGACTTGATCGGTGGTGCGACGCGGCTCGCTGCCGACCAGGAAACGACGCGAGTCGCTCGCCACCTGGCCCAGGCCGTGCCGCGAACTGCCGACCAGGGGCCCGGCAAGATGCTCGCCCTGCTCGCCGATGCGCTGGCGAACCGCCAACGGCTGCACGCTCGCCTCGGGCAGGTTCACGGTGATGCGATAGCCACCATCCGGCAGGCCACTGCCGGGACCGAAGGGACCCGCGGCGAAGCGCCCCTCCTCCAGGCTGACGCGTGACTGCCACCGCACCCCGCTCAGCTCGCGTTCGACCACGATAAGCAGGCGGGTCGAATCCGGCAGGTTGCTCTCGCCCTCCACCATCAGGCGCCGGTCGCTACGCAGCATGGCCGTGAAACTGATCTCCACCGGCTCACTGAAGGGCTCCACCTCCGGTTCGGGCTCGGGCTCGGTCGCCGTCTCCTCGACAGCCGCTTCCTCGGGTGGCGCTTCCGCCTCTGCCCCGTTGTCGTTGCCTCCGCAACCCGCCAGCAGCAGCAGGGCCAGCAGCCCCATGCCGGACAGTCGACACCATGCCTTCATGCACGCCCTCCAGCCCAGTTGATTGACCATCAGACTACCATCGAGCCTCCGCCCGCGTCCTGCCCGGGCCGGAGATCCCCCTCGGCATGACAGGCGACACGGGCTGGCCACTGCCGGGGCAGGAACCCCGGTGCCAGCGGGTTGCGGAATGGAATCGGGGGAGATGGCTCAGCGGGGCTCGGCGCATTCCCGACAGAGCGTGGTGAAGGGCAGCGCTTCGAGCCGCGCCGGCGAGATCGGCTCCTCGCAGACTTCGCAGACCTCGCCCCGTCCCTCCTCGATGCGCGCCAGGGCATGCATCACCTGCCGCAGCTCGTCCTCGGCCTCGTTCTCCAGGAAGTCGACCACGTCGTCGTTCTGCACCTCGATGGCCTGCTCTTCCATGTCCTTGTCCAGTGGACCGTTGCGCTGCTCCTTGTGGGCCCGGTAGCGATCCAGCCGGTCGATCAGCTCGTCACGCAGCCCTTCCAGTTCCACCTTCCTGTCCGCCATGAGATCACCTCGTGCAGGTCGCGGATAAACAAGCGACCCCACCGATGCAGGGCCACCCTCCTCCCCTCTTCATAGCACACGGGGCCCGAAGACGACGCCGCCAATGCGAGGCCGCGCCCCTTGCATCGGGCACGGGGACTCGGGAGCATGAAAGGAGATCCCGTCGCATCGACTGGACGCTGACGTAAAATGGGCGTACGACAGAGAGACGCTCACGGCCGACCAGGCCGATACCCTCCAGCCACCAACCCGAGGAGTACCTCATGGGATTACGCATCAACGACACCGTCCCCGATTTCGAGGCGGATACCAGCCAAGGCCCCATTCGCTTCCACGAGTGGATCGGTGACAGCTGGGCCATCCTGTTCTCGCATCCCAAGGACTTCACCCCCGTCTGCACCACCGAGTTCGGCGCCGTCGCCCAGCTTGCCGAGGAGTGGGAGAAGCGCGGCACCAAGGTCATCGGCGTCTCGGTGGACGGTGTGGAAGACCACAAGCGCTGGATCGGCGACATCGAGAGCTACTCCGGGGCAAATGTCGGCTTTCCCATCATTGCCGATGAAGACCTCAAGGTGGCCAAGGCATTCGACATGCTCCCGGCCGAGGCCTACCTCCCCGATGGCCGTACCCCGGCAGACAGCGCGACCGTCCGTTCGGTGTTCATCATCGGCCCGGACAAGCAGTTGAAGCTTTCCATGACCTACCCGATGACGGTGGGCCGGAACTTCGCCGAGGTGCTCCGCGCCCTCGATGCACTGCAGGCCACCACCCAGTTCGGCATCGCGACACCCGCCGACTGGACAGTGGGTCAGGATGTCATCATTCCCCCCAGCGTCTCGGATGAGGACGCCAGTGCGAAGTTCGGCGAGTACGAGACCATCTTCCCCTACCTCAGGAAGACCCGGCTGCGGTGACCGCCAGCCCCGCCTGCTGCACGGCGCCTGCGCCGTGCAGCAGGGTGTCCGCATCGAGCCTGAGAAGCGTCCTCGACGGGCGTCACCGGAGGCGAGGGCGACTCCTCGAAACCCCTTGACCTCGCACGCCGAGCATGCCACCGTGGCACCAGTTGGTTAGCAAGATGCACATGGTCAGTAGTCGTTAGATCCTTTCGGTTGTCTGGTTCCATCCCCCTTGTTCAGCCCACTATCACTCGGGGCAACACCCGGCAGTTCAGATCAAGCGCGTAGCGCGAAAGGAGACATCAAATGTCTACTGGCACAGTCAAGTGGTTCAACGACGCAAAAGGCTTCGGCTTCATTACCCCCTCCGATGGCGGTGATGACCTCTTTGCCCACTTCTCCGAGATCAAGGCCGATGGCTTCAAGTCCCTGCAGGACGGCCAGCAGGTCTCGTTCGATGTCGTGCAAGGCAAGAAAGGCCTTCAGGCCTCGAACATCGAAGTCATCTGATCGTTCGCGAGCCGACAGGCTCCACCCATCAAGGCCCGCCGATGCGGGCCTTGATCTTTTGTGCCGACTGTTCCTGGATCGGTCACCCGGAGCTCCCACCACAAGCGTTCAGCCGCAGCCGAGATTCACGCCAGTTTGCGGAGACCCCAGAAAAAGGCCCGCTGGGCAGCGGGCAATAGCACTAGACGGGGAACGCCACAACTCAACGCAGGCCAATGAAGCGTTGTGGCTGGTCTTCACCATACCCCCTCGGCAGAAATACCGATGTCAGCGACAGCCGGTGGCTGATGTAAGCCATTGCCCATAGCACGATGCCTGCATTCGCGCCCGGCATACCTCCACCCTACCTCAACCTTGCATTAGCATTTGCCTGATGCCGGCTTCGTCGAGAATACTGTATAAACAGCCAGTTTTCGACAAGAGGCCACCGACATGCCACACGCCCCGATGATCCCGGCCCACCCGGCACCGCCCGCGCAACCCCTGCCGCACCCCCTAGCGCTCACCCGTGCCGGGCTCTCGGGCTTCCCCTCGCCCGCCCAGGACTACGAAGGCCGCACCCTGGACCTCAACGAGCGCCTGGTGAAGCGCCCCTCGTCCACCTTCTTCATGTCCGTCACCGGCGACAGCATGGACGCCCTGGGGATCCACGACGGTGATCTTCTGCTGGTCGATCGCTCCATCGATGCTCGCCCGGGCCACATCCTGGTCGCCCTGGTCGAGGGCGAGATCACCGTGAAGCGCTACGAACTGCTCGACCGCCGGCCTTACCTCTGCTCCGGCAACCCGCAGTACGCACCGATTCCGCTCTCCGATGTCGACTGCCAGGTATGGGGCGTGGTGCGCTCGGTCATCCACGAGTACCCGGTATGATCGCCCTGGTGGACTGCAACAACTTCTACGTGAGCTGCGAAAGGACCTTCCAGCCGCGGCTCGAGGGCGTGCCGGTGGGCGTGCTCTCCAACAACGACGGCTGCGTGATCGCCCGCTCGAACGAGATCAAGGCCCTGGGCGTGGAGATGGGCACCCCCGCCTTCGAGCTGCAGCACCTGGTGCGCCGTGGGCAGGTTCGCCTGCTCTCCTCCAACTACGAGCTCTACGGCGACATGTCCGCCCGGGTGCACCAGGTCCTCGAGGAGTTCTCCGCCGGCGTCGAGCCCTACTCCATCGACGAGATGTTCGTGCGCTTCGATGGCTTCTCCCCCGAACGACTGCTCGAGCACTGCCGGGATCTCCGCCACAAGGTCCGCCAGTTCACCGGCATTCCCGTTTCCGTAGGTGTCGCCCCCACCCGCACCCTGGCCAAGCTGGCCAACCGCGCGGCCAAGAAGGTCCCGAGCCATGCCGGCGTCTGTGTCCTCCGGCACAGTAGCCCGGAAACCCGGGACCTGCTCCAGCACACCGCACTGGGTGATGTGTGGGGCGTCGGCCGGCGGCTGGTCGAGCGCCTGGCCATCATGGGCATCCGCACCGCCCGGGATCTCGCCCGGACCGATCCCAAGGCCATCCGTCGGCGCTTCTCCGTCACCCTGGAGCGCACCGCCCTCGAGCTGCGCGGCATCCCCTGCATCGAGATGAACGATATGCACGAGGCGCGCCAGCGCATCATGACCTCGCGCAGCTTCGGCCGCCTCACCGGCGACCCGGGCGAGATCCGGGAAGCCATCCGCCAGCACGCCCAACGCAGCGCCGAGAAACTCCGCGCCCAGGACAGCCACGCCCGGGCCGTCTACGTCTTCCTCAAGACCAACCCCCACCGGCTCGACCTGCCGCAGTATTCGCCCGGCGCCATCGTCGAACTGCCCGAGCCCACCGACGACAGCCGCGCGATCCTCCACGCCGCCGGTCGAGCCCTGCAGGCCATCTACCGGCCGCGGTACCTGTTCATGAAGGGCGGCGTGATGCTGATCGACCTGGTGGACGCCAACCGCCAGCAACTCTCGCTGCTGGATACCCCGCAACGCCGGGCCGAACGCGAGCGCAGCGAGCGCCTGATGGCCGCGCTGGACGACCTGAACCGCAAGATGGGGCGCGGTACCGTCACCCTCGGCAGGGCCACCCCAGGCGCTGCCTGGCACCTGCGCTGTGCCAATCGTACGCCGCGGTGGACGACGCGGTGGGACGAGCTGCCCTGCGCCGATACCCGATGACCGCTACCAGGGCACTCTGGACGATACCGAAGCCCGGCTCCGGGACGATGGGCAGCGAAGGCGCGGGGCTGGTAGAATGCAGGCCTCCTCGCACAACCCCGTGATGCCCGATGCCCCAGCTCGACCGTACCTTCTCCGTCGCGCCGATGATGGATTGGACGACCCGCGACTACCGCGCGTTCGCCCGTACCCTGACCCGTCGCGCCCTACTGTATACCGAGATGGTCACCACCGGCGCCATCCTGCACGGCAGCCCGCGGGAGCGCTTCCTGGGCTTCGACGCGGTGGAGCACCCGCTCGCCCTGCAGCTGGGCGGCAGCGACCCGGGCGAGCTCGCCGAGTGCGCGGCCATCGCCGAGGCCTGGGGCTACGACGAGGTCAACCTCAACGTGGGCTGCCCGAGCGACCGGGTGCAGAACAACCTGATCGGCGCCTGCCTGATGGGCCACCCCGAGAAGGTGGCCGCCGGGGTGCGCGCCATGCGCGACGCGGTGTCGATCCCGGTCACCGTGAAGTGCCGCATCGGCATCGACGACCAGGACGAGGATGCCGACCTCGAGCGCTTTATCGCTAGAGTGGCTGACGCGGGGTGTAACGTCTTTATCGTGCACGCCCGCAAGGCGTGGCTGCAGGGGCTCTCCCCCAAGGAGAACCGCGACATCCCACCGCTCAACTACCCCCGGGTGCACCGCCTCAAGGCGAGCCGCCCCGAGCTGCATATCGGCATCAACGGTGGCGTGAAGAGCCTCGCGGCGTGCCGCGAGCAGCTCGCCCACGTGGACAGCGTGATGGTGGGCCGCGAAGCCTACCAGAACCCCTGGCTGCTGGCCGGCGTGGACCAGGCGCTCTACGGCGAGCCGGGGCCGGCGGCCAGCCGCCACGCCGCGGCGAGGGCCTTTCGCCCCTACATCGCCCGGCGCCTCGAGGAGGGCGCCAGGCTCAACCACATCACCCGTCACCTGCTGGGGCTCTTCCAGGGCCAGCCGGGGGGGCGTCGCTTCCGCCGCCACCTCTCCGAGAACGGCCACCTCGACGGCGCCTGCCTGCGCGTCTTCGACGATGCCCTGAGCCTGGTGCCCGAGCGCGAACCCGCCGACGCGGCCTGACGACGCCCCCGACAGGCCGCTGGATCAATAGAGCGCGTCGGGCGGCGGCTCGAGGCTGGAGTGGAAATCCTCGATGGCGCTCTCGGCCTCCTCGATGGCATCGAAGCGGGCGATGTGGAAGAGCGCCTCCCCCTCGTTGGCCAGCGGCAGCCGGCTCATGCCGATGACGATGCCGTCGGCCATGGCCCGGACGGCTTCCTCGGCGTTGCCGAAGGGGTCGGCCACCTTGCCCAGCACGTCGCCACTGGCGACCCGCGCACCGAGGCGCACGCGCGGCCGCAGGATGCCGTCGATGGGTGCCCGTGCCCAGCTCGAGCCGTTGGCGATCTCCGCCGCCGGCGGCGGGCGACGGCGGTGCTCGCCGGTCAACATCCCCAGCCGACGCATCACCCGCAGCACCCCACGCACCCCCGGGGCGATCGCCCATTCGTCGAAACGCAGCGCCTCCCCCGCCTCGTAGGTGAGCACCGGGATGCCACGGTTCTGGGCATAGTGGCGCAGGCTGCCCTCGCGCAGCTCGGCGTTGAGGATCACCGGCGCCCCGAAGGCGTTGGCCATGCGCTCGGTCTCGCCCCCCGGGGTCAGCTGGGCGCGGATCTGCGGCAGGTTGGTGCGATGGATCGCCCCGGTATGCAGGTCGATGATGTGGGAGGCGTGGTCGACGATCTGCTCGCGGAACAGCGCCGCCACCCGGCCGCCCAGCGAGCCGGACTCGCTGCCCGGGAAGCAGCGGTTGAGGTCACGGCGGTCCGGCAGGTAGCGGCTGTGCTGGACGAAGCCGAACACGTTGACGATGGGCGCGGCGATCAGGGTGCCGCGCAGGCCCTGGATCTGCTTGGAGCGCAGCAGACGGCGCACGATCTCCACGCTGTTGATCTCGTCGCCATGGATGCCGCCGCAGACCAGCAGCGTCGGCCCCGCCTGACGGCCGTGGACCACCTCCACCGGGATATACAGCGGCGCATGGGTATAGAGCCGTGCCACCGGCACGTCGATCTGGGTTCGGCTGCCGGGGGCGATGCGAACATCGGCGAGTTCGAAGGGAACACGGGCCATTGGGGTGTCGTCCTGTGACGGGGCGTGGTCCCCTTTATACTCGTGGCGACCGGACGTGGCGAGGGCAAGCCCCCGCCCTGTCAACCATACACCCACGAATGTAAAACCCGAGCGGATCGGGTAGACTGGGGCCACTAGCGTTCGATGGAGACCGCCCGGCATGGCGCGAAAGACCAAGGCGGAGGCTGCCGCCACCCGTGAGGCCCTGCTCGATGCCGCCGAGGAAATATTCCTCCTGAAGGGCGTGGCCCGCACCTCCCTGGAAGAGATCGCCCGCCACGCCGGCATGACCCGGGGCGCCGTCTACTGGCACTTCCGCAACAAGGCCGACCTCTTCCAGGCCATGCTGCAGCGGGTGCGCATGCCCTTCCGCGAGCTGGTGGAGGAGATCGGCGACCCGGGCCTCGCCGAACGCCCCCTGGAGGCGATCCGCCTGGCCATCCGGAAGGGCTTCGAGCGCCTCGAGCAGCCGCGCTACCGACGCGTGCATGCCATCCTGATCCACCACTGCGAGGTGTTCGGCGACATCGACCCGCTGGCCATGCAGAACGAGATGGCCGAGGAGGCCTGCGGTGCCCTGCGCGACTACTTCGCCTGCGCTGCCCGCCTGGGCCAGCTGCGCGAGGACCTCTCGCCGGAGCTGGCCGCCAGGCTGATGCAGTCCATGCTGGGGGGCCTGTTCCACGACTGGCTGCGCAACCACGAGCAGTTCTCCATCGCGGAAGAGGGCATGGTGCTGGTGGAGACCCAGCTCAGGCTCTGCGCCCGCCCCCCTGCCGTCGAGGAGTGACGCGGGCGGCGCCGTGGCCCGCCCACGCCGCCCTCCCTCAGTGCCCGTGTCGGGTGGCAAAGAAGGCATCGATGGCGCCCTGGGCCTCGGGAGAGCGGCAACGTGCCAGCAGCGCCTGCTCCTCCCGGTCCAGCGCCTCGCCGATCGCCCCGGCCTGCCCTTCCCGCATCAACGCCTTGGTGGCCAGCAGCGCATCGAAGGGCTTGGCCAGCAGCCGCGCGGCACAGTCGAAGGCCTGTTCCAGCGCGCGACCATCGGGCGCGGTATCGGTCAGCAGGCCGATATCGCAGGCCTGGTGGGCGCTGAAGGGCTGTCCCAGCAGCAGCATCTGGCTGGCCGCCTTGCCGCCGGCCAGCCGGGGCAGCAGCCAGGTGGTGCCCCCCAGGGGGGTCAGGGCAAAGCTCGTGAAGGGCAGGGAGAACCGGGTGGCGTTGCCCGCGTAGGCGAAGTCGCAGTGCAGCAGGATCGAGATGCCGAGCCCCAGGGCGATGCCCTCCGCGGCGGCGATGGCCGGCTTGGGAAAGGCATGCAGGCGGCGCAGGAAGGTGATGGCCGGCACGCGGTCGGCCTGGGCCAGGGCCCGGTAGTTGGCCAGGTCGTTGCCGGCGGTGAAGCAGTTCTCGGTGCCGGTGATGATCAGCACCTTGACCCCGTCGTCCGCCTCGGCCGCCTCGATCCCCTCGATCAGCTGCGCGTAGCTCGCCTCGTCGAGGATGTTGCGGCGCTCGGGGCAGCTGATCTGCAGCACCTGGATGCCGTCGTCCCGCCGGGTGGAGGTGATTCGGGTCGCCATGACAGTCTCTCCCTTGTGATCCCGCGGCCTAACCCCATCGCCAGGCCATCCATTCCCCTTTCAGCAGGATAGTCATCCCCGGGCGTGGTGCGCCCGCGGACGAGGTGACCTGCCCTTTCGGCTCAGCCGTCGACCTGCCAGCCGCCGCCCAGCGCCTTGAACAGCGTGGCGGTGGCGGTCAGGCGGTCGCGCATCGCCTCGGAGAGCGCAAGCTCCGCGGCGAGCAGCGCGCGCTGGGCATCGAGCAGCTCGATGAAGCCCACGAAGCCCTCCCGGTAGCGCACCTCGGCGAGTTCCAGGGTCCGCTCGAAGGCCGCCACCTGGCGACGCGTCGCCTCGACCCGCTCGCCGCTGGTCTCATAGGTGACCAGGGCGTTGCGCACCTCGTTGAAGGCCTGGGCCACGGTGGCGCGATACTGGATCTCCGCCTGCTCGGCCAGGGCCTCGGCGGTGTCGATGCGCGAGGCGCTGCGCCCGAAGTCGAACAGCGGCCCCATCACCGTGGCGGAGAGCCCCCAGGTGCCGGCCGCCGAGGCGAAGAGGTCGCCGGCGTCGCCGGCCGCCGTGCCGAGCAGCCCGCCCAGGTTGAAGCGCGGCAGGCGGCTCGCCTCGGCCACCCCGATGCCGGCATTGGCGGCGATCAGCCCCGCCTCGGCGGAGCGGATATCGGGGCGGCGAGCCAGCAGCGCCGAGGGCAGCACCGCCGGCACGCCGTCGGGCAGGGCGATCGCCTCCAGGCGGGTCTCGCCATAGTCCAGTTCGGCCATCAGCTCGGCGGGCGTCATCCCCACCAGCAGCCCCAGCGTCCCCTCCAGCACCCTCACCCGCTCGCGCTGGGAGGGCAACTGGGCCAGGGTCGACTCCAGCTCCGACTGGGCCTGGCGCAGCGCGAGCTCGTCGCTCTCGCCGACATCGAAGCGCAGCTGCTCCAGGCGGTAGGTCTCCTCGCGGGATTCCGCCGTGGCCTCGGTGATGCGCAGCTGGCGCTGGGCGCTGCGCAGGTCGAAGTAGGTGGCCACCACGTCGGCGATGACGTTGAGGCGCACCGCATCGTGGGCGAAGGCGCTCTGCTCGAGCTGTGCCTCGGCGGCCTCGCGCTCGCGGGCCATGCGCCCCCAGAGGTCGAGCTCGTAGTCGAGCATGCCGGCCAGTGAGAAGGTGGTGTCGGTGCTCTCCCCGAAGGGGGACAGGGTCCCCGGGGTGCGCTCCCGGGACGCCTCCGCCTGGGCATTGACCGTGGGCAGCTGCTCGGCGCGGGCCAGCCCGAGCCGCGCCCGGGCCTCCTGGATCCGTGCCAGCTGCAGGCGCAGCTCGAGGTTGTCGTCCACCGCCCGCGCCACCAGGGCGTCCAGGTGCGGATCCTCGAACTGGCGCCACCACTGCTGCCAGTCGGCGCGGACCTCATCGCCGAGCAGCACGTGCTCGGGCCACTGCTCCGGCAGGTCGAGGGCGGGTGAGCGGTAGTCGGGCCCCACGGCACAGCCGGCCAGCAGGGCGGTGGAGAGCAGCAGGGCTGGCAGCGCCTTACGCATGGGTCGCCTCCTTCTGACGCCTGGCCGCCTGGCGCTCACGGCGCCAGCCGGCCAGGTCCTCCATCACCTTGTAGGCCAGCGGCACGAAGATCAGCGCCAGGGAACTGGCCAGGATCATGCCGCCCACCACCACGGTGCCGATCTCCTGGCGACTGTTGGCGCCGGCGCCGCTGGCGAACACCAGCGGCAGGGTGCCGATGATGAAGGTCAGGGCCGTCATCAGGATGGCGCGGAAGCGCTGCCGGGCCGCGGCCAGGGCGGCCTCGCTGGCGCTTTTCCCCTCGCGGCGGTTCTGGGCGGCGAACTCCACGATCAGGATGGCGTTCTTGGCCGCCAGGCCGATCAGCACCAGCAGGCCCACCTGGAAGTAGATGTCGTTGGGGAAGCCGCGCAGCATCGCCGCCAGTGCCGCCCCCAGCACCCCGAAGGGCACCGCCGTGGCCACCGCCAGCGGCAGCGACCAGCGCTCGTACTGGGCGGCCAGGATCAGGAACACCATCAGCAGGCCCAGGCCGAAGGCCAGGCCGCCGGCGCCGGCCGCCGCATCGAGCTGGTAGGCCTCGCCGGTCCAGCCCAGCATCACGTTGCCGCTCGTCAGCACCTCGGCGGCCACCTCCTCCATGGCCGCCTTGGCCTGGCCGGTGGTGAAGCCGGGCGCCGCATCGGCCAGGAACTTGGCGGCCGAGTAGACGTTGTAGCGGTTGAGGATGTCCGCGCCGGACTCGCGGGTCAGGGTCACCAACGAGGAGAGCGGGATCATCTCGCCGGTCTCCGAGCGCACGAAGACCTTGTTGAGATCCTCCGGCCGGCTGCGGAACTCGCCCTCGGACTGCAGGTTCACCTGCCAGTTGCGCCCCGCCAGGGTGAAGTCGTTCACGTAGAGCGAGCCGAAGGTGCTCTGCATGCTGGCGAACACCTCGTTGACCGGCACGCCCATGGCGCGCGCCTTCTCGCGGTCCAGCTCGGCACGGTAGCGCGGGATCGAGGTGTCCAGGGTGGTGCGGGCGTTGGTCAGCTCGGGGCGCTCGTTGGCGGCGACGGCCAGCCGGCCGGCCAGCTCGGCCATCTCCTGGGGAGTGGTCTCGCCGCGCACCTGCAGGTAGCCCTCCACCCCGCCGGTCAGCGACAGGCCCATGATCGGCGGCGGGGCGAAGGAGATCACCAGCGCCTCGGGGAGGCCGCCGCCCATGCCCATGATCCGCCCGGTCAGCGACTGGGCGTCCTGGCCGGGGCCCTCGCGCTCGCTCCAGTCGGCCAGGTTGGCGAAGCCCACGCCGACGTTGGTGCGCAGCGCACCGGCGATGATGTCGAAGCCGGCGAAGGAGGTGAACTCGTCGACCTCGTCCATCTCCAGCAGCATCGCCGAGACCTGGTCGCGCACCGCCTCGGTGCGCGGCAGCGCCGAGACCTGGGGCAGCTGGTAGACCACCAGCGCCACGCCCTGGTCCTCCTGGGGCACCAGGCCGGGCGGCAGGCGCGACATGGCGAACAGCGTGGCGGCGATCACCCCGACGAACAGCAGGATGCCGATCAGCGCATGGCGCAGCAGCTTGCCGACCAGCCAGCCGAAGCCCGCGGTGAGCCGGTCGAACCCGGCATTGAACCACTGGAAGGGCTTCGCCACGCTGTGCGACTGCTTGTCCAGCAGCAGCGCACACATGGCCGGGGTCAGGGTCAGCGCCACCACGCCGGAGACCACCACGGAGACCGCGATGGTCACCGCGAACTGGCGATAGAGCTCGCCGGTCAGGCCGCCCAGGAAGGTCACCGGTGCGAACACCGCCACCAGCACCAGGGTCGAGGCGACCACCGCGCCGGCGACCTGCTTCATGGTCTCGATGGAGGCCTCGCGGGCCCTCATGCCCTTCTCGTTGATCAGCCGGTCGACGTTCTCCAGCACGATGATGGCGTTGTCCACCACGATGCCGATGGCCAGCACCAGGCCGAACAGCGTCAGCAGGTTGACCGAGAAGCCGAAGGCCAGCATGCCGGCGAAGGTGCCGATCAGCGACACCGGTATGGCCGCCACCGGGATCAGGGTGGCCCGCCAGTGCTGGAGGAACAGGAAGGTGACGACCACCACCAGCCCCACCGCCATCAGCAGGGTGATGAACACCTCGCGGATGGAGATCTCGACGAACTCGGTGGTGTCGTAGGGCACCGTGTAGGTGAGCCCCTCCGGGAAGCGGTCGGCCATGCCCGCCAGGGTCTCGTGCACCGCCTCGGCGGTCTCCAGGGCATTGGCCCCCGGCTGCAGGTAGACGCCCATGGGCACGGCGTTCCGGCCGTTGTAGGTGGCCGAGAAGGCGTAGTTCTGGGAGCCCAGCTCGGCGCGGGCCACGTCCCCCAGCCGCAGGGTGCTGCCGTCCTGCTCGGCGCGCAGGATGATCGACTCGAACTCGGCGGGGTCGGAGAGCTGGCCGCGGGTGGTCACCGAGAAGGTGAAGGCCTGCCCCGGCGGCGACGGCTCGGCGCCGAGGCTGCCGGCGGCGAACTGGGCGTTCTGTTCGCGGATCGCCGCGGCCACGTCGTTGGGCGTCAGGTCATACTGGGCCAGCTTGTCCGGCGACAGCCAGACGCGCATGGAGTAGTCCTGGGCACCGAACAGCGAGGCGTCGCCGACTCCGGGAATGCGCACCAGCTCGTCGAGCACGTTGAGCAGCGCGTAGTTGGACATGAACAGCACGTCGCGGCTGCCGTCCGGGGAGAACAGCACCGGCACCATCAGGATGTTGCTGGAGCGCGCCTCGACCCGCACGCCCTGGTCGCGCACCTGCTGGGGCAGCCGCGCGGTGGCGGCCTGCACGCGGTTGTTGACGTTGATGGCGGCCTGGTCCGGGTCGGTGCCCATCTCGAAGGAGACGGTGATCTGCAGGCTGCCGGAGTCGGTGGAGGTCGACTCCATGTAGAGCATGTTGTCGACGCCGTTGATCTCCTGCTCCAGCGGCGCGGCCACCGCCTCGGCGATCACCTCGGCGCTGGCCCCGGGGTAGGCGGCCTGGACCACCACCTGGGGCGGCACCACGTCGGGATACTGCTCCACCGGCAGGGCGCGCAGCGCCGCCAGGCCGGCCAGCATGATGATGACGGAGATGACCGAGGCGAAGATCGGCCGATCGATGAAGAACCTGAGCATCATGCCTCCTCGTCGGCGGCTTCCGGCAGCGCCTCGGCGGCCGTCTCGGTGCCATCGGCCTCATCGGCGGACTGCGCCTCGCTGGCCTGCACGGCCATGCCGTCCTGGAGGGTCACCAGGCCACTGACCACGATACGATCGCCGGCCTCGAGGCCCGACAGCACCACCTGGCGGCCGTCGACGATGGGGCCCAGCTCGACGTTGCGCGCCCGGGCGGTGTCCTCCTCGACCACGAAGAGGCGCGGCCCCTCGGGGCCCTGGCCGACCCCCTCCTGGGGCACCAGGAAGACCTCGTCGAGCTCCTGCACCAGGACCCGCACGCGCACGAACTGGCCGGGCACCACCATGCCCTCCGGATTGGGGAACACGGCCCGCGCCGAGACGCTGCCGGTGCGCGGGTCGATGGTGCTGTCGGTGAAGTCGAGCAGGCCGGGCTCGGCGTACTCGCTGCCGTCGGGCAGGGTCAGCCAGGCCTCGCGGGGTGCCTCCGCCTCGGCGTTGCTCATGGCCCGGCGAGCGGCCCGCTGCAGGGCGGCGTCGCGCTCCGGCAGCGAGAAGCGCACGTGGATGGGATCCTGCTGGGTCACGCTGGTCAGCAGGGTGCCGCGCTCGATCAGGCTGCCCTCGGGGAAACTCTCGAGGCCGGTCAGGCCGGCCAGCGGTGCGCGCACCTCGGTGTAGCTGAGGTTGAGCTCGGCATTGGCCACGCCGGCCTCGGTCAGCGCCAGGCGCGCCTGGGCCAGTTCGCGGGCGGAGAGGGCGCTGTCGCGCTCGCGCTCGCTGACCGCATTCTGGTTGAACAGGGTCGAGATCCGCTGCCACTCGCGGTTGGCCTGGTTCAGCTCGGCCTGGGCGTTGGCCCGCTCGGCCTCGGCGCGCTTGAGCGCGATCTCGTAGGGCTCGCGATCGATGCGGAACAGCGCCGCGCCCTCCTCGACCACCTGGCCCTCGGTGTAGAGGCGCTCCTCGAGGATGCCATCGACCCGGGCGCGCACCTCGACCTCGCGGGAGCCCCGGGCCCGCCCGGCATACTCCTCGATCACCTCCACGCCCTGCGGTTCCACGCCCACCACCACCACGGGTGGCGGCGGACGGTCACCGCCACCCATGGGACCGCCGGCCTGCTCGCCGTTGTCCTGCCCGCAGGCAGCCAGGCCAACGGCCATCAGGCCCACCAGCACCAGGGTTCTCAGGGGCGTCTGCCCCACCGGGGGTACCAATCGCATGAATGCCTCCACTCGGGGTCGTGTCGTCGGGGCGCGGTCACCGCTCGGGCGTACCCTTGCGGGGTTCGAGCACAGCGGGAGGATTATAGCTACATTCATGTATGTATACTAGCCACCCGAGAACCTTTCCCACTTGCTGTCGGCGCCGAACGCGCCGGACCAGTGCATTGCAGCATAGCCGCCTCGCCGGCGGCCTCGAATTGACGACACGGGTCGGCTATGCTGCTACGCAGCAAAGACCCTCGACCTGGAGCCCGACCTCATGGATGCCCTGGAACTGGTGCGAGTCCGCGAACTCGAGGTGGCCGTGCGTGTCTGGCACCCCGAGGCGCCCAGGACCCTGATCGCCTGGCACGGCCTGGCCCGCCACGGCGGCGACTTCGCCGACCTGGCCAGGGAGCTCGGTCCCGAATGGCGGGTACTGGCCCCGGACACGCCCGGCCGCGGGTTGTCGAGCTGGTCGCTCTACCCCGCTCACGACTATCTCTACTCCCATTACATGACGGTGGCCGTGGCCGTGCTCGACCATTTCGACCTGGAACAGGTCCCCTGGGTGGGCACCTCCATGGGCGGACTGCTCGGGATGCTGCTGGCCGCCGAGGCCGACACCGCCGGACGCATCGAGCGACTGGTGCTCAACGACGTGGGCCCCGAGCTTGCCCCGGACGGCCTGGCCGCGCTGGCCACCTATTTCGGCGTGCCCCACCGTTTCTCTCGCTTCGGTGAACTGGAGGCGGAACTGCGACGCCACTATGCCGGCTTCGGCATCGACAGCGACGATGCCTGGCGACGGCTGGCCCTGGGCAGCGCGCGCCGACTGCCCGACGGCAGCTGGACCTACCACTACGATCCGCGCATCGGCGAGCAATTCGTCCACGACACGCCCCGGGACACCTGGGCCGACTGGTTGACCCTGCGCTGCCCGCTGATGGTGGTCCGTGGCGAGCATTCGCCGTTGCTGCACGCCCGCAGCGTCGACCGCATGGCCGAGGTCCATCCCCACCTGGTCAGCCTCGAGGTGCCGGGCTGCGGCCACGCTCCCATGCTCGACCGGGCAAGCCAGGTCGCCCCCATTGCCGACTTTCTCGTCCGTCCCCGGGGCACCCTGCTGCCGGCAGGCAACCGCGGAGACCACCTGTCCTGGTGGAAGCGGGGGCTCGCCTGGCTGAAGGGGCGTCGCGCCGACTGATCAGGCCGCCTCAAGCCGCGCCACCGCGCGCTCGACGGCGCCGCGGTAACCGCCGCCGAACAGCAGCAGGTGGTTGAGCAGCGGATAGAGCTGGAACAGGGCTTCCCGCCTCGGCCAGTCGCTCGGGACGCAGCCGTCCCAGTAGGCCTCGAAGAAGGCGGCGCCCGGTGAGCCGAACAGCGTCAGCATCGCCAGGTCCACCTCCGGATAGTGGCGATAGACCGCCGGGTCGATGATCGCCGGTCCCCGTGGGGTGAAGAGCACGTTGCCCGACCACAGATCCCCATGGATCAGGCTCGCCGGGGCATCCGGCAACCAGGCGTCCAGGCCGTGGGCGATGGCCTCCACACGAGCGCGCAGCCGATGATCCATCAGGCCTCGCGCCTGGCAGGCCGCCGCCAGGGGCAGCAGCCGTCGCTCGCGCTGGAAGGCCCGACCGTCGGCCAGCGGCGCATTGGGCTGGGGCGTGCTGCCGCAGGCGTTGTCCCGGGGCCAGCCATGTTCGTCGGCGACCCCGGCATGCAGCTCACGCAGCCCCTTGCCCAATGCCGCCTCACCGGTGGCGGAGCGGGACGCCACCTCCAGCGCCTCCATCACCAGCCAACCGTCGCGTCCGCCCAGCACCTCGGGCACCACCAGCCCGCTGTCTGCCGCGGCGAGCGCCCGAAGGCCATCCGCCTCGCCGGCCAGGCGATCGGCATCGTCGCACTTGACCACCACCGGCCCCTGGTCGGTGGCGAGGCGATAGACCGCGGCGATATCGCCGCCACCCAGCGGGAGCAGCTCACCGCTCGGCCTCAGTCCGCAGTGCTCCAGCAGTTCCAGGAGATCGGCCTGCATGCATATTCTCCTTGACTCGACTGCCATAGACTCGCCACTACTGGAGTCACGATCAAGCGACGCTGGCATGGAGACCCGCGACAGGCTGCCAGGGGTGAACCCCACCTGAACTCCGGCCAGCTCCCGGAGTCGTCACCACATACCCGGAATGTTCCGGGGGAGAGGCTGGCCAGCCGCGAGGTGTCCGATGGCCCGATGCGACGAGACCCGGCACACCCAGGAAGCCGAAGCGCTGAAGCACCGGCTGCTGGACGTGATCGACACCCTGGTGCGCGAGACGCAACCCCGGCGTGGTGCGGATGGCCGGCCGACGCTCGACGCCCGCCTGGACCGCGACCTCGGCCTCGACAGCATGGCGCGCTCCGAGCTGCTGCTGCGCCTCGAGGACGCCTTCGCCGTCCAGCTCCCCGAGAGCGTGCTGATGGCGGACACCCCGGGAGAGCTGCTGGAGATCCTGATGAGCGTCCGGGGTGCCGTCCCGGAGGCCCCGTCGGTCGCGCCCCCGCCGGACCTCGCGTCGGTGGAGGGCGCTCCCGATGCCGCCGACAGCCTCAATGCGGTATTGGACTGGCACCTGGCACGTCATCCGGACCGTATCCACCTGCACGTCTACGGCAGCGACAGCACCCCGCAGACGCTGAGCTATGCCGAGCTCGAGCGCGGCGCCCGTGTCATCGCCTCGGCACTGCGCCGGCGTGGGGTGTCCCCCGGCGATCGGGTCGCCCTGATGCTGCCCACCGAGCCGGACTACTTCGTCGCCTTCTTCGGCATCCTGCGCGCCGCCGCGGTGCCGGTGCCTATCTATCCTCCGGCGCGGCCGGCCCAGCTGGAGGAGCACCTGCGGCGCCACGGCCGCATCCTGACCAATGCCGGCTCGGAGCTCCTGATCACGGTGCCCGAGGCCCGACGGGTCGCTCGCCTGCTGCGAGCCGAGGCGCCGCGGCTGGCCACCATCGTCACGGTGGCGGACCTCGGAGAGCCGAGCGACACCGGGGATGCCGAGCCACCCGGGGCGTCGAGCCTTGCGCTGCTGCAGTACACCTCGGGCAGCACCGGGGATCCCAAGGGCGTCATGCTGACCCATGGCCAGTTGCTGGCGAATATCCGCGCCATGGGCGAACGACTCGAGGTGACATCACGGGACGTCTTCGTCAGCTGGTTGCCGCTCTATCACGACATGGGCCTGATCGGCGCCTGGCTGGGCAGCCTCTACTACGCCGTCCCGCTGGTGGTGATGTCACCGCTCACCTTCCTCGCCCGCCCCCGGCGCTGGCTCGAGCTGATCCACCACCACCGGGCCACCATCTCCGGCGGCCCCAACTTCGGCTACGAGCTCTGCCTGCGGGCCCTGGACCGCCAGGGCGTCCAGGGGCTGGACCTGAGCTGCTGGCGAATCGCCTTCAACGGCGCCGAGCCCGTCAGTCCTCGCACCATGCAGCGCTTCGCCGAGGGCCTGGCCCACTGCGGGCTGCAGCCGGGCACCCCGATGCCCGTGTACGGCCTGGCCGAGGCAGCAGTGGGGCTGTGCATCGCTCGACCCGGCCGCGGCCTCGCGCTCGACCGGGTCGAGCGCGAGGCCTTCATGGCGCGGCAGGAGGCGCGTCCGGTACACGGCCGGGAGCCGGCCCTGACCTTCGTCAACTGCGGGCCGCCGCTGCCGGGCTACGCGCTCCGCATCGTCGCTCGTGACGGCAGTGAACTGCCCGAGCGGCACGAAGGCGACATCGAGTTCCGCGGCCCCTCGTCCACGGCGGGCTATTTCGACAACCCCACGGCGACCCGCGAGCTCTTCGATGGCGAATGGCTGCGCACCGGCGACCGTGGCTACATCGTCGACGGCGACCTCTACATCAGCGGCCGGGTCAAGGATGTGCTGGTGCGTGGCGGGCGCAACCTCTACCCCTACGACCTCGAAGAGGCCATCGGCCGGATCGAGGGAGTCAGGAAGGGTTGCGTGGCGGTGTTCGGCCACCTCGACCCCGAGAGCGGTGTCGAGGAGCTGATCGTGGCGGCGGAGACCAGCATCGACGACCCGGCACGGCGCGACACCATCGTCCAGGCGATCCGCGACGTCACGGTCGACATCGTCAATATCCCGGCCGATGCCATCCGCCTGGTCCCGCCCCACAGCGTGCTGAAGACCTCCAGCGGCAAGATCCGCCGTGCGGCCACCGCCGAACTCTACCGCAGCGGTCGCCTCGGCCAGGGCGCTGCCCCCGTCTGGCGTCAGGCACTCGGCCTGGCCACGAAGGCCGGCACGCAGCGTGCTCGGCAGTACCTGAGGTGGCTCGGCGAGCACCTCTATGCCGCCTACGCCTGGGGTGTCTGCGGCCTGGGGGCCGCCCTGCTGTGCCTGCTGGCGCTGCCCCTGCCACGGCTCACCTGGCGCTGGCGTGTCGCGCATCACGTCGCCCGCCTAGCCGCGTGGCTCGCCGGCATTCGCCTCGAACGACGCGGCGTCGAGCGCCTCCCCCTGCGGGCTCCCTGCGTGCTGGTGGCCAATCACTCCAGCTACCTGGATGCCCTGGTCCTGACAGCGACGCTGCCTCGGGGATTTCGCTACCTGGCCAAGGCCGAGCTCCAGCGCCGCCTGCTCCCCCGGTTGATGCTGACACGCATGGGGGCGCTGTTCGTGGAGCGCTTCGACCCCCGTCAGGCCACCCGGGACTCGCAACGGGTCTTCACCGCCCTCGAGGGCGGAGACTCCCTGGCATTCTTTCCCGAGGGCACCTTCCACTCGGTGGCCGGCATCGATGACTTCCACATGGGGGCCTTCGTCATCGCCGCTCAGTCCGGGGTCCCCGTGGTACCGGTGGCCCTGCAGGGGACCCGGGCGGTGCTGCGCGGCAGGGAGTGGCTGCCCCGCCCCGGCAAGGTGAAGGTCAGCGTCGGCGAGGCGATCCTGCCGACAACCAGCGGCTGGGCCGAGGCCGTCAGGCTGCGCGACGCCACCCGGTCGTTCATCATCGCCGAGAGCGGGGAACCCGACCTGCGCGCCCCCTGAACAAGAAAGCCGCCCACGAGGGGCGGCAACAGGGACATCGGCACGACACGGGAACCACTTGCACAGCTCACTCGACGCGTGCGGCGGAACGCCTCACTCGGGCAGCAGCACGCTGTCGATCACATGAATCACACCATTGCTGGCCTCGATGTCGGCCTGGACCACGGTGGCATCATCGATCATCACGCTGCCGTCCATGGTGGTGATGGTGATGTCCTGGCCCTGCACGGTGGTGGCGCTGTCGGCGGCCATGGCGTCCTCGGCCATGATCTTGCCGGGCACCACATGGTAGGTGAGGATCGCTTGGAGCTGCTCCTGGTTCTCGGGCTCGAGCAGGGACTCGACGGTGCCTTCCGGCAGGGCGGCGAAGGCCTCGTCGGTGGGGGCAAAGACGGTGAAGGGCCCGTCCCCCTTGAGCGTCTCGACCAGACCGGCAGCCTCGACCGCGGCCACCAGGGTCTCGAACTGCCCGGCACCGGCCGCGGTATCGACGATGTCCTTGGCCATGCCGTGGTTATCAGCCTGAACGCTTCCGGCGAGCATCAGACCCAGCATACCGGCGCCGAGCCAATGGGGTGCTGGGGTGGTGAAGGTCTTCATTGGAGTCTCTCCTGTAGGGAACTCGAGCGCGGCGCGCCCGGGAAGTTACCTGCCTGTCAGGGTCGGGAGCCGTCTCGGCCTCAACCTGTACACAGGTTATTATGTGTATAGCTTTTGGACAAGTATTATTTTCCTGGCCGCCACCGAAGCGCGAGATGGCTGACGCCAGCGCGCCGATATGGCACAACGGGGTCGAAAGCACACAGCACAGGAGTCGCGACCATGTACAAGCTTGCCTTCTATGTCCCGCTGGAAGACGCCGAGTCGGTCAAGGAAGCCGTCTTCGCCTCCGGTGCGGGGCGTATCGGCGACTACGAGGCCTGCTGTTTCCAGACCCGGGGTACCGGGCAATTCCGCCCGCTGGAAGGCGCCGACCCGCACATCGGGCGGGTCGGCGATCTGGAACGCGTGGAGGAGCTCAAGGTGGAACTGGTCTGCGAGGACGCGCTGATCCGCGAGGCGGTGGCGGCACTCAAGGCCGCCCATCCCTACGAGGAGCCGGCGTTCGACGTGTGGCGGCTCGAGACTCTCTGAGCCCCCCCGGGAGGGGCCTTGTCACTCAATGGCGGGCCCCGCCTTCGCGAGGGCGCCATCTCTCGGGACGAGCCTTGCCCCCCGGGACCCACTCCGCAAGCGAATCGTGGCTCACGCCTCGCGAACATAGCACCTGATGGCCGCACGCACGCCTCGATCATCGATGATGCCTAGCCACCGGGCGAATGCCCTCACGAGATATTCCGCCTCGGCGAGGTCATCGAATACCTCGCGGATCGCCAGGAAGGCCCGCGGATCGCCACCGGTATGCCGAGCCCCCTCCTTAAGCCGTGCCGACAGGGGATCGGCGAGCGGCGGCACCTGCGACTCCCCGCCGTCCGAGCGGCAGTAGTGACACCAGAGCGCCAGCTCGAGTGCCAGCCCCTCGATGGGCAGACCACGCCTGAGGGCATCCCGGATCGCCGGCAGGATGAACTTCGGCTGTCGTGTCGACCCATTGGCGCAGAGCCGGGCAACGGTGTCACCGATCTCGGCATTGCCGAAGCGTTCGACGACACTGTCCAGATAGGCCCGGTAATCCACCCCTTCGATCTCCTTCAGGAGGGGGATGACCTCCCGCTTCTGCAGGGCGAGCAGCCAGGCTTGGATATCCGGGTCCGCCACGGCATCGTGCACCTGTTGGTACCCCAGCAGGGCCGCCACATAGGCGATGCTGGCATGCCCGGCATTGAGCATCCTCAGCTTCATCGTCTCGTAGCGAGACACGTCGTCCACGAACTGGACGCCGACCCTCTCCATCGGGGGGCGTCCGGCGCAGAAGCGATCCTCGACCACCCACTGCCGGAAAGGCTCACAGACCACCGGAGCGGCATCCTCGATGCCGAAGCGGCGGCTGACCAGCTCGCGCTCGCGGGCGGTGGTGCGCGGCGTGATGCAGTCGACCATCGAGTTGGGAAACGTCACCTCCCGCCGGATCCAGGCGGCCAGCTCAGGGTCGATGCGCTCGGCCAGGCCGACGACGACGCTCCGCGTCACCTCGCCATTGCCGGGGAGGTTGTCGCAGGAGAGCACGGTGAAGGGTGGCCGGCCCTTCGCCCGGCGCTCGGCCAGGGCCTTGACCAGCATCCCGAAGAGGGTGCCCGGACGGCGCGGGTCGGCCGCGTCGGCCAGAATCCGCGGGTGGCTCGCATCGAACCGACCGGTTGCCGCATCGAGGAAGTAGCCTCCCTCGGTGATGGTCAGGGAGACGATACGGATGCGGGGGTCGGATAGCGCCTTGACGATGGGCGCTGATTCGACGGGAACGAAGTCGACCATGGCACCCACTACCCGCGCCGAGCTCCCATCAGGGTGGAGGTCGACCACGGTGGAGAGCCAGTCCTGCTTCTGCAGGCGCCTGCGCATCCGGATATCCGCCGGCATGACACCTGACCCGACGACGCCCCAGTCATGGGCCTCGCCTCGCTCGAAAAGCCGGTCCAGGTAAACCGCCATGTGCGAACGGTGAAAGTTGCCCAGTCCGATATGCAGGACCCCCGGGCGCAATCGCCGACGATCATAGGCCGGTACACGGACTTCCTGGCCGAGGGCGGCAAGTGTCTGCTGAGAGAGTGGCAGCCCCATCAGGTCTCCTTCTGGCCCTGCAGCGGTCCGGGCGACGTCGCTCCTCGTCATTATCCGCTCATCAGGCCGATGGCGCACCCAGGCTCATGGCTCGCCCTTCCGCGATCAGCCCAGCCGCTCGGCGAGGCGCGCCTCCAGGGTACGCTGGTCCTCGTCGAAGCGGCGGATGCCTTCGGCGAGCTTGTCGTTGGCCATGGCGTCCTGGTTGTGGCCCCAGCGGAAGGCGGACTCGCTGAGCGGCAACGGCCGCTCCCCGGCGGCGGCGGGAATCGCTACCGCAGGGGCCACCTCGCCCTCCTCTGCCGCCAGCTCCTCGAGCAGCGCCGGCGAGATGGTCAGCCGCGGGCAGCCGGCCAGTGCCAGCACCTGGCCGACAGTGCGGAAGCTCGCCCCCATCACCACGGTGTCATAGCCGCCGCGGCCGGCCCGCTCGCAGACGCCACGTACGAAGCGCACGCCCGGGTCCTCGTCGGGCGCATACTCCTTGCCGGTCTCCTTCTTGTACCAGTCGGTGACACGACCCACGAAGGGCGAGACCAGGAAGACCCCGGCGTCGAAGCAGGCCTGGGCCTGGGCCTCGCTGAACAGCAGGGTCAGGTTGCACTGGATGCCCTCGCGCTCGAGACGCTCGGCGGCGCGGATGCCCTCCCAGGTGGAGGCCAGCTTGATCAGCACGCGATCGCGGCCCACGCCGCGACGGTCGTAACGCTCGACCAGCTCATGGGCCTTGCGCACGCTGGCCTCCTCGTCGAAGGAGAGGCGCGCGGCCACCTCGGTGGAGATCCGCCCGGGAATGTGCCGGGCGATCTCGGTGCCCTTGGCCACGGCGAGGCGATCCACGGCGTGCTCCACCCGTGCCTGGTGGTCCTGGAACTCGGCCTTCACCGCGGCGAGTTCCTCGTCGATCAGCGCCCGGTAGCCGGGCAGGTCGAAGGCCTTGAGCAGCAGCGAGGGATTGGTGGTGGCGTCGTGGGGCCGGTAACGCTTGATGGCGTCCAGGTCGCCGGTGTCGGCGACCACCAGGGAGTGGCTCTTGAGGCTGTCGAGTCGGGTCGTCATGGGGGGCTCCTCGCTTGTGGTGCAATGCATCATGCAATGGGATCAGGTAATGGAGTGACGATCGGCCAGGCACCGGCGATAGCGGGCATGGACCTCGTCGTAGGCGGCGACACTGGCCGGGTCGGGCTCGGCCCGCGAGCTCTCGTCGAGATGCACCAGGCGCGTGCAGAGCTCGGCCAGCTCGCCGTCTCCGGCGCCCGCGCGATGGCACCAGGCCGCCTGCAGGGCGGCGCCCAGGGCCGCGGCATCGGTGACCTCGGGACACACCACCCGGCTGGCGGTGATGTCGGCCAGCATCTGGCGCCACACCGGGCTGCGCGAGCCGCCACCGATCAGGCGAATCTCGCTCACCCCCTCGGCCAGCTGGCCGAACTGCTCGAGGCCATAGCGCAGGCCCAGGGTGGCGCCCTCCACCACCGCCCGGCAGAGGTTGGCCGGGGTGGTGTTGACGCTGGTGAGGCCGTCCAGGCTGGCAGTGGCCTCGGGCAGCATGGGCACCCGTTCGCCGTTGAAGAAGGGCAGCATCGTTACCCCCTCGGCGCCGAGGGGGGCGGCCGCCACCCGCTCGCCGAAGCTGGCGAGGTCGAGGCCGAGCAACTCGCGGATGCGGGTGGTGGCCGAGGTGACGTTCATGGTGCAGACCAGCGGCAGCCAGCCGCCATGGCTGGCGCAGAAGTTGGCCACCATGGCGCTGTCGGCCACCACGGGTTCGGGGGAATGGGCGCAGATGGTGCCCGAGGTGCCGAGGCTCAGGGTCACCAGCCCCGGGCGGATGTTGCCGGTGCCGATGGCGCCGAGCATGTTGTCGCCCCCGCCGCTGGCCACCAGGACGTCGTCGGCCAGCCCCAGCTCGCGGGCCAACGCGGGGCGCACCGTGCCGGCCGGCTCCCGGGAGGCGATCAGCCGCGGCAGCACCCGTTCGGGATCGAGCTCCGGGGCGATCTCGGCCAGGACGTCGTGCCGCCAGCACCGGGTGCGGGTATCGAAGTAGCCGGTGCCGGAGGCGTCACCGGCCTCGGCCACCCGCTCGCCGGTGAGCCAGAAGTTGAGGTAGTCATGGGGCAGCATCAGGGTGGCGATGCGCGCATAGGCCTCGGGGTGCACCTCCCGCAGCCAGGCGAGCTTGGAGGCGGTGTAGCCGGTCTGCAGCACCAGGCCCAGCCTGTCGAGGCAGCCCGCCTCGCCGCCCAGGCGCTCGACAAGGGCGGCGTTCCAGGGCGCGGTCTCGGTGTCGCACCACAGCTTGGCCGGGTGCACCGGCTCGCCAGCGGCGTCAAGCGCCACCAGGCCGTGCTGCTGCCCGGAGACGCCCAGGGCCCGGATCGCCCCGGCGTCGACGCCGGACCGCGCCACGGCCTCCCTGAACGCACCGCGAAAGGCCGTGACCCAGTCGGCGGGCGCCTGCTCGCGGCGCCCGCCCTCCCCCTCGTCCAGGTGATGGGGACGACTCGCCTCCCCGAGGATCCGCTCGCCTTCGGGATCCAGCACCACTACCTTGGTGCTCTGGGTCCCGCAGTCCACGCCGACATACATCAGGACGCTCCTCCTGTCGATGCCAGGTGCTCCAGGGTGGCGCGCGCGCCCTGCTCGTGCAACGAGGTCAGGGCTGCGACGTAGGCCTCGCGGAAGCGCACCTGCTCGGCCAGGTCGCCGAACAGCTCGCGATTCTCGATAAAGGCCGTGGGCTGTTCGTGGTTGCGTTTCGCCAACGCCATTAGCTCCTCCCTGAGACGATCCACCACCTTGATGGGCTCGCCCTGCTCGTCGACACCTTCGGCGTAGCGTGCCCAGCTGGCCACCACCGCGGCGCTGCGATGCAGCTCGCCGCCGCGTGCGATCTGCTCGCGGATCACCGGCACCAGCCACTTGGGGATGCGATCCGAGCTCTCGGCACACAGCCGCGCCAGGGTGTCCCTGACCTCAGGGTTGGCGAAGCGCTCGATCAGGGTCCGGCGGTAATCCTCGAGGTCGATACCCGGCACCGGGGCCAGGGTCGGCGAGGCCTCGTGGCGCATGTAACCGAGCAGGAAGTCGACGAACAGCGGATCCTGGCACACCTCATGGGCGTAGCGGTAGCCGGCCAGGGTGCCGAGGTAGGCCAGCGCCTGGTGGCTGGCGTTGAGCAGGCGCAGCTTCATCAGCTCGTAGGGCTCCACGTCATCCACCAGCTGCACGCCGACTCGCTCCAGCGGTGGGCGACCGGCGACGAAGCGGTCCTCCAGCACCCACTGGGTGAAGGGCTCGCAGACCACCGGCCAGGCGTCCTCGACGCCGAAGCGTTCGCCCAGCTCGGCGATGTCGGCCTCGCTGGTGACCGGTGTGATGCGGTCCACCATGGCGTTGGGGAAGGCCACCGAGGCCTCGATCCACTCGGCAAGCGCCGGGTCCCGGGCGCGGGCGTAGGCGGTGAAGGTCTCCCTGGCCACGTCGCCGTTACCCTGGATGTTGTCGCAGGACATCAAGGTGAAGGGTGCGATGCCACGCTCGCGGCGCCGGGCCAGGCCCTCGACGATCAGCCCGAAGGTGGTGCGCGGCGCCTCGGGGTGGGCCAGGTCGTGGCGGATGTCGGAGTGGTCGAGGTCGAACTCCCCGCTCACCGGGTGGAAGTTGTAGCCACCCTCGGTGACGGTCAGCGAGACGATGCGGATCGCCGGGTCGGCGAGGCGCTCCACCACCGCCGCCGGGTCGTCGGGGGCGAACAGGTAGTCCACCAGGCTGCCGATGACGCGAGGCTCGCGGCGGCCGTCGGGGTGCTTGACCACCAGGGTGTAGAGGTGGTCCTGGGCGGCCAGGGCGTCGCGCATGCGGCGATCACCCGACATCACGCCGACACCGACGATGCCCCAGTCCAGGGCCTCGCCACGATTCATCAGCTCATCGATATACATGGCCTGATGAGCGCGATGGAAGCCGCCGACACCGAAGTGGACGATACCGGGAGTGATCTTCCCGCGGTCCAGACATGGCGTGGGGACCTCCGCGAGGAGCCTGGCAAGATTGTCGTTGTTGAGTCGGATCATGCGGGATCTCCAGTCGAGTCGTGCTCGGCGCTAACGACCACGGCACGGCGTCAGCGCCACTCCAGGTCAGGCGGGATGGATGCGGTCTTGATCAGTCGGGCGTTGGGCATGTCCTTGCCCAGGGCCTTGCGACGAGCGGCATCGGCGTCGCGGCCCATGGCCAGCCAGCGCTCGATCAGGCGCTGCTCCAGGGTCGCGTCGTCCACCTCGAGCATCACGCTCAGGTCGAAGAGGCCATGCAGGGCGCGCCAGGGCCCCTGGTCGAGCAGCAGGTAGTTGCCCTCGACGATGACGATGCGGTGCTCGCGGGTGACCAGCCGGCCCCCGGCACGGGCCAGGTCCAGGGGGCGATCGAACACCGGCACGGCGACACTGCCATCGGAGCGCCGGATGCGCTCGAGGTCATGCCTGAGCCCGTCGCAATCGAAGGTCTCGGGCGCCCCCTTGACGGGCAGCAGCCCCCGGGGCTCGAGCACGGCATTGTCGAGGTGGTAGCCGTCCATGGGGACTACCACCACCTGCCCCGGGAGTGCTTCGCCGATGGCCTGCCGGAGCTGCTCCGAGCGATAGGACTTGCCGGCACCAGGCGGCCCGGCCAGGGCCACCAGCAGGCGCTGGCGACCCTCGGCAACGGCGAGGATCCGCCGGGTTACCTCGGAGAGGGAGTCGGCATGGGGAGTGGATGTCATGGCATCAATTCTCGTCTGTCGCATCAGTCACACGGCTCGGCGCTGAGCGCCACGGGTCGCGATATCGCACAGGGTTCAGCTCATCCAGTTGCCGCCGTCGACGTTGAGGGTCTGGGCGACCACGTAGTCGCTGTCGTCGCTGGCCAGGAAGACCGCGGCGCCGCCGTAGTCGTCAGGCCGGCCCATGCGCCCGGCCGGCACCGCCTCGCCCACCAGGCGCTTCTTCTCGCCGAGGGGGCGTTTCTCGTAACGGGCGAAGAGCGCATCCACCTCCTCCCACATCGGGGTGTCCACCACCCCGGGGGCGATGCCGTTGACGTTGATGCCGTGCCGGACCAGATCCAGGGCGCAGGATTGGGTCAGGCTGATTACCGCCGCCTTGGTGGCACAGTACATGCTCACCAGTGCCTCGCCACGGCGCCCCGCCTGGGAGGCCATGTTGATGATCTTGCCCCCCTGGCCACGCGCCACCATCGCCCCGGCCACCGCCTGGAGGGTGAAGAACAGGCCCTTGACGTTGACGGCGAACTGCCTGTCGTAGCTCGCCTCGGTCACCTCCAGTACCGGGGCCATGTCGAAGACGGCAGCGTTGTTGACCAGGATGTCGATGCCGCCGAAGCGCTCGCTGACGCTTTGCACCATGGCGTCGATGGCCTGGAGGTCGCAGACGTCCAGGCGTACGCCCATCAGCCGCTCGGCGGCGTGCCCCTCGCCCTGCAGGGTGGTCAGGGCCTCGTCGATGGCGCCCTGGTCGATATCGGCGACCACGACATTGGCACCTTCGGCCAGGTAGCGCTGGGCGATGGCCAGGCCGATGCCTCGGGCCCCGCCGGTGATGACGCTGGTCTTGTTGTCGAGTTTCATCTTGTCTTCCTGTTGTTCTGTCCGATTTACCACTCTTTTCATCGGGTCAGGCGGCTGTGCCGCCAGTCATCGACCAGCGACGCCAGCCCGTGCATGTGCTCGAGAATCCGCCAGGCACCCGCGGCCATCAGTCGGCAATCCTGCCCCTGTTCGACGTGGCTGGCCCCGGTGAAGCCGATGACCGTCATCCCGGCGCCGTGGGCCGCGGTGACGCCCGAGACGCTGTCCTCCACCACCAGGCAGTCCCCGGGAAAGCGTGCCAGCTCACTGGCCGCCAGACGGTAGAGGTCGGGGGCGGGCTTGGGACGGGCCACCCGGTCTGCCGTGAACACCGGCGACTCTCCCAGCAACCGATCCAGCCCGGTGGTCGCCAGGGAGGCCAGCACCCGCTGCCGGCGGCTGTTGGAGACCACCGCCTTGGGCAGGTCGATGGCCGCGATCGCCTCGGCTACCCCCGGCATGGCCCGCAGCTCGCGGGCCAGCCGCGCCTCGATGGAGTCATCCACCCGCTCGGCAGCCTGGGCAGGCAGACGGTGAGCGCTCAGGCCTTCCAGGTGTGCCAGGATATGGGCGGTGGTCATCCCCAGGGCCTGGCGCAGCACGGTGTCCGCGTCGAGATCAGGCAGCCACTCGGAAAGCAGTTCCACCAGGGTCGCCTCGGCGATCGCCTCACTGTCGACCAGTACGCCATCGCAGTCGAAGATCAGGGTTTCCATGACTCCCCCCTCAGGCGCCATCGGCGTCGGACACAGCACGGTTGTCCTGACGGCGCAGGCCGGCCAGAGGGTGGCGATTCAGGCTTGGCAGCGCCAGCCCACGGCCGTCGAAGAGATGGGCACGATGTGGCTCGAAGCCGAAGCGCACCGTCTCGTGAACCCGGTGAGTCACGTCACCGTCGGCCATCAGGGTGATCAGGTCGTCGCCCATCTTGAGGTAGAGGGAGGTCTGGCCGCCGAGGCGCTCGAGCACCTGGATCTCCCCCTCCAGCGGACCCGACTCGTCGAGCACCAGGTGCTCGGGACGGACGCCCAGTTCCAGGGAGGAGTCGCTGGCAAGCCCGGCGCCATCCACCGGCACCCGGCAGCGCCTCCCTCCGGGTAGCGTCACCTCGACGCCCTGGTCGTTCGCGTCGCTCAGCGATACCGGCAGGAAGTTCATCTTCGGAGAGCCGATGAAGCCGGCCACGAAGCGGTTGCGGGGATGGTGGTAGAGCTCCATGGGCGAGCCCACCTGCTCCACCACGCCGCCCTGCAGCACGACGATCTTGTCGGCCATGGTCATGGCCTCGATCTGGTCGTGGGTGACGTAGATCATGGTGGCGTCGAGTTCCTCGTGGAGACGCGCCAGCTCGATGCGCATCTGCACCCGCAGGGCCGCATCGAGATTGGAGAGGGGCTCGTCGAACAGGAAGATGCTGGGGTTCCGCACGATGGCCCGGCCGATGGCAACGCGCTGGCGCTGGCCGCCCGAGAGTGCCTTGGGCTTGCGGTCGAGCAGCGGCTCGAGCTGGAGGATCCGCGCCGCCTCGCGCACCTTCTCGCGGCGCGCCTCCTTGCCGACCCCGGCCAGGCGCAGGCTGAAGCCCATGTTGTCCTCGACGGTCATGTGCGGGTAGAGGGCATAGCTCTGGAACACCATGGCCAGGCCGCGGTCGGCCGGCCCCACCTCGTTGATGCGCTGGCCATCGATGACCAGGTCGCCGGAGGTGGCGCTCTCCAGCCCGGCGATGATGCGCAGCAGGGTCGACTTGCCGCAGCCGGAGGGGCCGACGAAGACCACGAACTCCTTGTCATTGACTTCCAGGTCGATGCCCTTGATGACGTCGGTGTCGCCGAAGCTCTTGGTGACCTGCTTGAGTTGTAGCGTTGCCATGGAAAGGCTCCTTGATGACTTGACGGCGCCGAAGGTGAGGCCGCGGACCATCTGCTTCTGTCGTTGGCGAGAGCACCAGCCGAAGACTCGTCTTCGGCGTCGTCGAAGGTCAGGCCGCGGACCATCTGCTTCTGTCGTTGGCGAGAGCACCAGCCGAAGATCCGCCCTCGGCGTCGTCGAAAACTTATTTCACCGCGCCGAAGGTCAGGCCGCGCACCATCTGTTTCTGGGTCAACCAACCGAAGATGAGGATGGGCGCAACGGCCATGGTCGAGGCGGCCGAGAGCTTGGCCCAGAAGAGCCCTTCGGGGCTGGAGAACGATGCGATATAGGCGGTCAGCGGGGCGGCCTGGGAGGACGTGAGGTTGAGGCTCCAGAAGGCCTCGTTCCAGCTCAGGATCACCGACAGCAGGCCGGTGGAGGCGATGCCCGGCAGCGTCAGCGGAATCAGCAGGTACCCCACCTCCTGCAGGGTGCTGGCGCCATCCATGCGCCCGGCCTCGAGGATGTCCCTGGGCAGGTCCTTGAAGAAGGTGTAGAGCATCCAGATGACGATCGGCAGGTTCATCAGGGTGTAGACGATCGTCAGCCCGAGGCGGGTGTCCAGCATGCCCAGATCGCGAAAGATCAGGTAGATCGGCACCAGCACGCCCACCGGCGGCAGCATCTTGGTGGAGAGCATCCACAGCAGGGTGCCCTTGGTACGCTTGGTGGGCAGGAAGGCCATGGAATAGGCCGCCGGGATGCCGATCAGCAGCGCCAGCAGGGTCGACCCCACGGAGACGTAGACACTGTTCCAGGCGAACTTGAGGTAGTCGGCGCGCGCATGCACCGCCTCATAGCTCTCCAGGGTCGGCGTGAAGAGGAGCGACGGCGTGGCGATGGCCTGGGCCTCGGTCTTGAAGCCGGTCAGGATCATCCAGAAGATCGGGAAGAAGATGACGAAGGTGATCGTCCAGGCCAGCAGCGCCAGCCAGAGGCGCCGGTGGCGCGCCAGCACGGCGCCGATGCCCTGAGCGCCCATCGCCTGCTGGGCCGGAGGCATCGTGGCCGTTGCTGGGCCGCTGGTGGGTGTCTTGTTGAACATCTCGTGACCTCGTTGCGTGTGTCGTGCCGGCATCAGTCTTCCAGGTTCCTGGCCACCATGCGGATCAGGAAGATCGCCACGATGTTGGCCAGGATGATGGCGATGACGCCACCGGCGGAGGCGCCGCCCACGTCGAATTCCAGCAGCGCGCGGATGTAGATCAGGTAGGCCAGGTTGGTGGTGGCCAGGCCGGGGCCGCCCGAGGTGGTGACGAAGATCTCGGCGAAGATGGTCAGCAGGAAGATCATCTGGATCATGATCACCACGCTGATCGCCCGCTTCAGGTGCGGCAGGGTGATGAAGAAGAACACCGCGATGGGGCCTGCCCCATCCATGCGTGCCGCCTCGACCTGGTCTTCGTCCAGGGACTGCAGCGCGGTGAGCAGGATCAGCAGGGCAAAGGGCAGCCACTGCCAGGCGACGATGATGATGATCGACAGCAGCGGGTAGGAGGAGAACCAGTCGATGGCGGGCAGGCCGAACAGGCCGGTGAACCAGGCCAGCACGCCGTTGACCGGGTGCATCATCATGTTCTTCCACACCAGGGCGCTGACGGTGGGCATGATGAAGAAGGGCGAGATGGCCAGCACTCGGGCGATGCCGCGGCCGAAGAACTCCTGCTGGTAGAGCACCGCCAGCAGGGTGCCACCGATCACCGAGATTGCCAGCACCGAGCCCACCAGCACCAGTGTCGTGCCCATGGCCGACCAGAGCGCCGGGTCGGTCAGCAGGTACCGGTAGTTTTCCAGGCCGGCGAACTGCTCCATGCCGGGCATCAGCAGGTTGTAACGCTGGAAGGAGAACCAGACGGTCATCCCCAGGGGAATCAACATCCAGATCAGGAGTAGTGTGACGGCCGGTGCCTGCAGCGAGAGAGAGCGCAGGCCGCCGACGGTACGTCCGGAGGCTCGAGTCGTCATGGGAGTTTCCGCTTGAAATCAGGAAAGGAAGGGCCAGTCGGCAACGCCGGCTGGCCCTGTCGCTCGGCTCAGTCGTAGTAGCCCGCCTGGCGCATGGCCCTCTCGGCGCTGCGCTGGGCGTTGTCGAGCGCCTGCTGTACCGGCATCTGGCCGGTCAGCGCCGCGGCCACCATCTGCCCCACCTGGGTACCGATGGCCTGGAACTCCGGGATGCCGGCGAACTGCACGCCCACATAGGGGCTGGGCTCGAGGGTGGAGTCGGTGGGATCGGCGTTCTGCATCGCCTCGAGCACGAAGCTGGCGAAGGGCGCCGCCTCGATATAGCGCTCGTCCTCGTAGGTGGAGGCGCGGGTTCCCGGCGGCACGCTGGTCCAGCCCTCACGCTCGCCTACCAGCTCGATATAGTCACGAGAGGTGGCCCAGGTGATGAACTGCCTGGCCGCATCCTGCCGCTCGGACGAGGCCGGGATGGCCAGCGACCAGGACCACAGCCAGTGGGAGCCCTTGGGGGTCACGGCTACCGGCGCCTGGGAGAAGCCCAGCACATCGGCGACGTCGGACTCGCGGGCATCGTAGATGCGCCCCGCCGCCGAGGTGGCGTCGACCCACATCGCGCAGCGGCCGCTGGAGAACAGCGCCTGGTTCTCGTTGAAGCCGTTGGAGCTGGCGCCGGGCGGACCGTAGTTGCCCAGCAGATCGACATAGAAGGAGATCGCCTCCTGCCACTCGGGCGAGTTGATCTGCGGCTGCCACTCCTCGTCGAACCAGCGTCCGCCGAAGGTGTTCACCAGGGTCGAGACGAAGGCCATGTTCTCGCCCCAGCCCGGCTTGCCACGCAGGCAGATGCCATAGACACCGTTGTCGGGATCGTGGATCCGGCTGGCCCACTCATGGGCCTCTTCCCAGGTGGGCTGCTCCGGCATCTCGATGTCGTGCTGCTCGAACAGGTCCGTGCGATAGAAGAGCATCGAGCTCTCGCCGTAGAAAGGCAGCGCATGGAGCGTGCCGTCATGGGAGAGGCCGTCGCGCACCGAGGTCAGCAGGTCGTCGACGTCATAGTCGTCGGGCAGGTCGGTGAGGGGCACCAGCCAGTCCCGCTCGCCCCAGATGGGTACCTCGTAGGTGCCGATGGTCATGACGTCGAACTGACCACCCCCCGTGGCGATATCCGTGGTCAGACGCTGACGCAGCACGTTCTCTTCCAGGATGACCCAGTCGACCTCGATACCGGGATGCGCCTGTTCGAACTCGCTGGTCAGGCTCTGCATGATCACCATGTCGTTGTTGTTGACGGTGGCGACGCGAATGGTCTCGGTCTCGGCCTGGGCCTGGGAGGCAGCGGCGATGGCGGCTGCCAGGGCGGCCAGCGGCAGGGCTCGGGTGGGCTTCATGAGGGGCTCCTTTGCGGGTCTCGCGTTGTTATCTGTTGTCGCGATTTGATCAAATTGATCAACCTTCAATCAAATGATCGAACAGGGCCCGAAAAAAAGCAAAGCCGGGATCGGTAGACTTTGGTCGGAGAGAGGAGAGGCGGGCCGGGGGTCACTCCGCCCGTTCGGTGATGAACCGGGCCGCCACCTCATCGGTCACCAGCCCCTTGAGCCAGCCGCCGCGCAGGGCGGCAAGAATGGCGGGCGCCTTGTCACTCCCTCCGGCCAGGGCCACCAGCGGCTGGCCGGTGAGCCGCTCCAGCGGCAGGCTGGTGATGCGTCGACTGGTCGAGCAGTCGATCACCTCGCCCCGGGCATTCATCGGCCAGCCCAGCAGTTCCCCCACCGCCTCGAGGTCCAGCAGTTCGTCCAGCTCTCCTTCGGAGATGAAGTGATCCTGGAACAGGGTGGCCTCACGGTCGATCTTGCCGATGCCGATATAGGCGGTCTCGGCCTGGCATGCCACGGCGGCGACAGACTGGAACAGCCGCTGCTGCTGCATGGCCTCCTTCTCCTCCACCGTGCTCGCCACCACCGGCGCCGGCAGCAGGAAGCGCTCGCCGCCGGTCTTGTCGGCCAGCACCATGACCCCATCGTAGCGGTTGGAGGAGCCGTCACGGGCCACGTTGCCCACCAGGGAGACGAAGCGATGCTGGGGGCGCTCCACCCGGCTGAGTGCCTCCACGGTCGCTCGCACCGAGCGCCCGGTGCCCAGTGCCAGGGTCAAAGGCTTGCTGCGCTCCACCAGCCGGGAGATGCGCTCGGCGCCGGCCACGGCCAGGTAGTGGGCCGCCCCATCCGCGGCCTCAGGCTCGGCGGGCACCACGTCGCAGAAATCCAGGCCAAAGTGCTGGCGAATGGCGCTGGACATGGCCATGCACGCCGCCACCGGGTGATCGATATGCACCTTGATCAGCCCCTCCTGTCGTGCCAGAGCCAGCAACCGCTGCACGCCGGGACGCGACACCCCCAGCTGATGGGCGATCTCGTCCTGGGTCATGCCGCCCACGAAGGACATCCAGGCGGCCCGTGCCGCCTGATCCAGCTTTACCTCGAACTTGTCCACGGGTGTTTCCTTATGCAGACCATCCCCTCAGACCGAGCCCCCATCATGCCGAACCGAAGTAGCGCTCGCGGTCCGCAGCGGTGATGTCGCTGATATGCAGCGGGAAATGCGCCTCGCCGCGGTCGGCGTAGAAGTGGCGCAGGGTGCGCTCGATGGTGGGAAAGGCGAGCTCGTCCCAGGGGATCTCGTGCTCCTCGAACAGTGCCACCTCGAGGCTCTCCGGACCGGCGTCGAAGCCACCCGCCAGGTCCGCCCGGAAGATCATGTAGACCTGGTTGATGTGCGGCAGGTTGATCAGGGTATAGAGTCCATGAATGCTGACCTCGGCGCAGGCCTCCTCCAGGGTCTCCCGGGCGGCCGCCTCGACGGTGGTCTCGGCGTTCTCCATGAAACCCGCCGGCAGGGTCCAGAAGCCCTTGCGCGGCGCGATGGCGCGACGACACAGCAGCACCCGCGAGCCACTCACCGGCAGGGTGCCGGCAACGATACGGGGATTCTGGTAGTGGATGGTACCGCAGTCGTCGCACAGGTAGCGCGGACGGTCATCCCCGTCCGGAATGGCGAAACGCACGGTATGGCCGCAGTGGCTGCAGAAGTTCATGGCGCTCCCTGGCAGGCTGGCGAGCGGCCCGGTAGCCGCCCGACTCCGGGCTTGACGCCGGCGACGGCGGCCGGGTAGAAGGGATCAAACCCGATGGAAACCCCATGTTAGAGAATCTTCGCGAACGGCTGCAAGCCCACCGCCCCCGGCGTTTGAAGCTCGACCTGCCCGAGGCCGCGGTACTGATGCCGATCATCGACCGCCCCGAGCCGACCCTGCTGTTCACTCGCCGCGCCGATCACCTCACTACCCACAGCGGGCAGGTGGCCTTTCCCGGAGGAAAGCGCGAGGCGCACGACCCGGACCTGCTGGCCACGGCACTGCGGGAGTCCCACGAGGAGATCGCCCTGCCCCGCGAGCGAGTCGAGTTGCTCGGCCGGCTATCGGACGTCCTCTCGCTGCACGGCATCCGCGTCACCCCCTATGTGGGCCTGATTCCACCGGACCTGCCGCTGGTTCCCGACCTCGGCGAGCTGGATGCCATCTTCGAGGTGCCACTGTCGCTGTTCCTCGAGGACCGTCGCCACCACACCGACGTCATCCCACACGATGGCGTGCTGCACTATGTGCCCAACTACCATGTGGGTGGCCAGGTCATCTGGGGGCTCTCGGCGATGATGCTGGTGGAACTGCTGGCCGAGGGCTTCGGCCGGGAGATCAGCCTGCACCGCGAGCCAGCCGACAGTCGACTGTGCTATTTTCCCGAGCGACTGCTGCGGACCCGGGACGGCCTGGTCCGGACGCCCTGACACCCATCTCCGCTGCCGCATGGGGATACACCACTGATTCCACGACTCGCAAACCCCGCCCTGGACACGGCTGCCCTGCCCCGCCTGGTCGACGCCCTGGTGGAACAGGGCTGGTACGTCGGCGAGGACGTCATCGATGGCGAGTTGTGCATCGAGCTCCACCGGGAGCTGATCGGCCTCGCCGACCACGATGCCCTGGACGTCGCCGGCATAGGCCGTGGCCGGGCGCATGCCCTGCGCCGCGACATCCGCGGCGACGCCATCCGCTGGCTCGACCGCGAGAGCCTGGCCCAGCGCCGCTACCTCGAGGCCATGGGCGAACTGCAGAACGAACTCAACCAGGCCCTCTTCCTGGGGCTCTTCGAGTACGAGGCGCACTTCGCCCTTTACCCGCCCGGCGCCTTCTACCGGAAGCATCTGGACAGCTTTCGGGGCCGCGCCAACCGGATCATCTCCACCGTGAGCTACCTCAACCCGGGGTGGCCCGCCGATGGCGGCGGCGAGATGGTGCTCTTCGATGCCATGGATCCCGAGCGAGAGGTGGCGCGGGTGCGCCCCACCGCGGGCACCTTCGCCTGCTTCCTCTCCGAAACCGTGCCCCACGAGGTGCTGCCCACCCGCCTGCCCCGAGCCAGCATCGCCGGCTGGTTCCGGCGCAACGCCTCACTGGGTGGCCGAGTGGACCCGGCGCGCTGATGGCTGGTGGCGACGACACCCGCCGGCTGGCCGCGCTCGAGGCCCGCTGCGCCGAGCTGGAGGCCCGCAACGCGGCTCTCCGGGACGAGAAGCGCCACTACCAGTGGCTGGCGGACAGCACCACCGACCTGATCTCGCGCCATGCCCGCGACGGCACCTTCCTCTATGCCTCGCGGGCCGCCCGCGAGCTGCTCGGCTATGAGCCCGAAGCGCTGATCGGCGTCTCCGCCTACGACCTCTTCCACCCGGCGGACCTGAGCGACCTGCTCAACAAGTCGCCGCGGGTCTACTACCACGACGGCTTCTACCAGCAGACCTACCGCTTCCGCGCCAGGGACGGCCACTATGTCTGGTTCGAGACCACCAGCCGCACCCGGCGCGACCCGGTCACCGGGGAGTTGCTCGATATCCTCTGCGTCTCCCGCGACGTGGGCCGGCGCATCCGCGCCGAGGCCAACCGCGAGCGCCTCGCCCGGGTGGTCGAATCGACCACCGACTACGTGCTCTTCGTCGACGGCGAGGAGCGGCTCTTCTACTCCAACGAGGCCGCCCGGCGCCTGCTCTCGCGCCCCGCGCAACCGCCCCGGGAGGGCGACGATGCACGCCTCGAACACGCCTATACGCCGGAATCACTCGAGGTGCTGCGCGAGATCGTACTGCCCGCCGTGGCCCGCTACGGCTCCTGGAGCGGTGAGCTCGAGATGCTCGGCCCACGCGGCCCGGTGCCGGTGCTCAGCGTGGTGCTGGCTCACCGCGGCCCCGGTGCCGAACCGGACCACCTCTCGCTGCTCAATCGCGACATCGGCCTGCGCAAGGCCGCCGAGGCCCAGGCCCGACGCCACCAGGAGCAGATCGCCCACGCCAACCGACTGGCCACCACGGGCGAGCTGGCCTCCAACATCGCCCACGAGCTCAACCAGCCTCTGGGGGCCATCGCCAACTATGCCAGCGGCGCCCTCATGCAGCTGCAGGCGAATCCGCAGCGCCCCGCCGGCGACCTGGAACTGCCATTGTCGCGTATCAGCGAGCAGATCCAGCGACTGGCCGAGCGCCTGCGCCATATCCGCACCTTCGTGCGCAAGGGCCAGACGCGGCCGAGGCCCGTGGTTCTGCGGGAGGTCGTGGAGGCGGCCTGTCGGCTCTGTGAGTGGCAGTATCGGCAGGCCGGCGTGGCGCTGGCGCATGAGCTTCCCGCCGCCCTGCCTCGGGTGCAGGCCGACCCCGTGGCACTCGAGCAGGTCGTGGTGAACCTGCTGCTCAACGCCCTGGAGGCGAGCCGCGAGCAGCCCGGCGCCGATCGGGTAACGCTCCGTGCCCGGCGCTCCGGCCGCCGCGAGGTCACCTTCACGGTCAGCGACCAGGGTCCCGGCGTCGCGGCGGACGAGGCCGAACGCATCTTCGCCCCCTTCCACTCCAGCCGACCCGACGGCCTGGGCATGGGGCTGGCCATCAGCCACTCGCTGATGGAAGCCATGGGGGGGCGCCTGGCGCTGGCCCCGGGCGACGGTTCCGACGGTGCCACCTTTACCGGTACACTGCTTGCCGAGCCCGGGCCGCTGGCCACGGCCCGCCCGCAGTGATTGCCCAGGAGCCCCCGGTGAACGACATCGACCGCCCCCTCGACGCCCCCCCCTGCCTCGCCATCGTGGACGATGACGAGGCACTCCGGGAGTCGCTGGCCTGGCTGCTCGACTCGGTGGGCCTCGCCACCCGCGCCTACGCCGATGGCGAGGCCTTTCTCGCCGCCGATCCGGAGGCCCATGACGCCGTGCTGCTCGACGTGCGCATGCCGGGGCTGAGCGGCCTGCAGGTACAGCAGCAGCTGAACGAGCGTGGCGACAGCGTTCCGGTGATCTTCATGACCGGCCATGGCGACGTGCCCATGGCCGTGGCCGCGCTCAAGGCCGGCGCCTTCGACTTCATCGAGAAGCCCTTCAACCACCAGCAGCTGATCGACTGCGTGCAGCAGGCGCTGGCCGAGCACCAGCGGGAACGCCGGGCCCGTTCGCGCCTCGAGGCCCTGCAGGCGCGATACGCCACCCTGCGGCCCAAGGAGCAGCGGATCCTGGTGCACGTGGCGGAGGGCATGACCAGCCGCGAGATCGCCGACCACCTCGGCGTGAGCGCCAAGACCGTGGAGGTCTACCGGCTGCGTGCCATGAAGGCCCTGGGGGCCGCCAACCTGGCCGAGCTGGTCAGGATCTGCGTCGCACTGGGGCTGGTGGAGGTGCTGCCGACAGGCCACCGGCAGCACTGACTCGCAGGCCCGCCGTCAGGAACGGATATCCACGGCATCGTAGACGCCTTGCTGTACCCCCAGCAGATCGTAGAGCCCGAGGCCTTCTTCGACCATCTCCTCCTCCGGCTCGGGCACGGGGGGCGGCTCCAGCGCCACGACCCGGCCATCGGGGCTGTCCAGCAGCTCGCGCAGCTGTTCATAGTTCAGTGCCACGCTGGCCTCGCCACTGTTGCGCTCCAGCAGCGCCAGGGTCTCGAGCAGCGCCGACATGCCATGCTCCTGCTCCTCGAGCGCCTGGTAGACCTGCACATGGGGGGTGTCGCCCTCCCAGCCGACCTTGATCGGCTGGTCGATGATATTGACCCTGGTGCCCTCCGGCACCCGATCGAACACCGACTCGATGTCCTCGGGGAACATGCGTATGCAGCCACGGCTGGCCCGCATGCCGATGCCGTCCGGCTCGTTGGTGCCATGGATCAGGTAGCCGGGGATATCGAGCAGGATCGCGTGGTCGCCCAGCGGATTGTCGGGGCCGGGCGGCACCACGGCGGGGGGCGGGTCACCGCGCTCGGCGGCTTCCTCGCGCATCGAGCGCGGCGGATACCACGCGGGGTTCTCCAGGCGCATGGTGGTCCTGGTCACCCCCAGCGGGGTGTCGTAACCTTCGCGGCCGATGCCGATGGGGTAGGTCTCGACCCTCGGCGTCTCGCCCTCGGCGACCTCGGGATAGTAGTAGAGGCGCAGCTCGGCGATGTTGATCACGATGCCCTCGCGTGCCTCCGGCGGCAGGATTCGCCGCGCCGGTATCACCACCTCGGTGCCCTCGCCCGGCAACCAGATGCTGACATCCGGATTGGCCCGGCGAATCTCCTCGTAACCCACGTTGTGCTCGCGGGCGACATCGAGCAGGGTCTCCTCCTGGCGGGTCTCGACGGTGTAGACCTCGCCGATGACGTCGCCCTCCTCGGGCAAGGGGTAGTGCCCCTTGGGCCATTCGGGCGCCTCCTCGGCCAGCACGCCGGCCGAGAACAGCAGCGCACCGCCGACGAGCAGCATGACGCCCAGGGCCGAGACCGGCCGGAGATGAAGCCGAGTATGACATTGCAACACTTTCGTCAGGGGGGGCTGCATTGTTCTTGCCTCCTGCTGGGCCCCGTCGTGCGAGGCTCGTCATCGATGATGGCCATCATATCGGGGAGTCGGGACGGCTGCACTGCATACGCCAAGGCATCACGCCCGGCCCCCGCTGCCGAGCACCCTCGAACGTTTCTCACCGACAGCCTGGCGACGCGACCAGCCGATCAGCACCAGACCAGCGATGATCATCGGCAGCGTCAGCAGCATGCCCATGGTCACCCAGCCGAAGGCGATGAAGCCGATATGCGCGTCGGGCAGGCGCACGAATTCCACCGCAAGGCGGAAGACGCCGTAGAGCAGCAGGAAGAGCCCGGAGATCAGCCCGGTGCGCCGTGGCGAACGCGACAGCCACCAGAGCACCGCGAAAAGCACCACCCCTTCCAGGGCGAACTCGTAGAGCGCCGAGGGGTGGCGCGGCTCCGGCCCCATGTGCGGAAACGGCATGGCCCAGGGCAGCTCGCTGACGCGCCCCGGCAGTTCATGGTTGATGAAGTTGCCGAGGCGCCCGGCGCCGAGGCCGATCGGCACCAGGGGAGCGATGAAGTCGGTGAGCCGGAAGAAGGCGAGCCGCTGCCTGCGGGCGAACAGCAGGGCGGCGATGAGCACGCCGGCCAGCCCCCCGTGGAAGCTCATGCCGCCCTCCCAGACGTTGAACAGCCACAGCGGATCGGCCAGGAACCGTTCCATGCCATAGAAGAGGACATAGCCCAGGCGTCCGCCGACCACGACCCCCAGGGCGGCGTAGAAGAGCAGGTCACCGATGTCATCGTGGCTCAGGCCCAGGCGATGGGCACGACGCCGGCCCAGCCACCAGGCGGCGACGAAGCCGACGACATACATCAGGCCATACCAGTGGACCTGCAGTGGCCCGATGGTGATGGCCACGGGATCGATCTGGGGATACTGCATCATCGGGATTCTCCCTCTCTATCCAGGCCGGGGCTTACAGCAAAGCCCACTCCTTGCCACCGTCGGTGCTGCGCAGCAGCCGCCCCTGGTCATCCGCCGCCACCAGATGCTCCGGATCGTGCGGATCCACCGCCAGGTGGGTCAGGTAGTGATCCCCCCAGTCGCCGTTGATCACCTCCCACTGGCGGGTGCTCTCCTCGGCCCGGATCAGGCCAACCCCCAGCATGAAGGCGTAGAGCGCCTCGTCCCGGACCACCACCAGGCTGACGGGCCGTCGTTCGGGATGCAGCTGGCGCCAGCGTTCGCCGCCATTCGGGCTCATCAGCAGCCCCGCCCGGGTCGCGGCGTACAGGTGCTCGGGATCACGGCTGGAGGCTGCCAGCCCGACCAACCCGTCCGGCACGGGCGCCTGCACCCGCCAGCTGTGGCCACCATCGCGGCTGACCTGCAACCGCCCGGCATAGGCGCCATAGAGCACGCCCGGGTCGGCCTCGCTGATGGTCAGCTGGTGGAAGTCGACCGGCCCGTCGACACCCGGCGAGCGCTGTTCCCAGCCTTGGCCACCGTCACTGGAGACCAGCACGCCGAGATTGCCGCCTCGGGCCGGATGACCGCTGGCGAAGAGCGTCTCCCCGTCATGGGGGTGTGGAGCGAAGCCCATGAAATCGTGGGTCTCCCTGGAGACCTGGCGTGCCAGGCCATCGCCACCGACGACATGCAGTCCGTGGTGGGTGGCCAGCAGGATCCGCTCGCTGTCGGCGCGATCGAAGGCCAGGCCGTGGATATGGGTCTGCTGGCGCAGCTGCGCCAGGCTGGTGGCGTCTGGCTCGCTGGAACAGCCGGCCAGCAGCGTGGAAACCAGCAGCAGGGGGGCGAGACGCCCTCGGAAATCGGTCATGCCTGTACTCTCATCGTGATCTCGGGATCCGGCGCCACCCCTGCCGGGGGCGGCACCGGGCGTCAGTGAAGCCAAACCGTCAGAGCATGCGGATCGCCGCCATCATGCCCATCTCCTCGTGCTCGATGATGTGGCAGTGGAACAGCCAATCACCGGGCTCGTGGAAGACCAGCCGCAGGCGCATGCGCTGCCCGGGGCGCAGGTTCACGGTGTCCTTCCACGCCAGCCAGGGCGCTCCCCGCCATTCGCCGTCGATCTCGCGGCTGGCGACGACCTGGAAGTGGGTGCCATGGACATGGAAGGGGTGATCCATGTGGGAGTCGTTGAATACCTCCCACTCCTCCACTTCGCCGACCCTGCCCTCGAACATCACCTCGCCCATGGTGAAGCTGCGGCCGTTGATCAGGAAGTCCACCGGCGGGCGACCGTTGTCGGCCGCCATGGCGGCCCCGCCGTGACCGCCATGGTCCATCGCGCCTCCGGCATCTCCACCGTGACCGCCATGGTCCATCGCGCCTCCGGCATCTCCACCGTGACCGCCATGGTCCATCGTGCCCCCGGCATCTCCACCGTGACCGCCATGGTCCATCGCGCCACTGGCATCGGCCTGGGTGGGGCCATGCTCCATCCCGGCCATCACTTCCGTCAGTGCGAGCGTGCGACGCACGGCGGGGTCGCCGAGGGGCTCGATCCTGCCCAGCCGCGCCGGCAGGGCCACGGCGGGAGCCACCTCGGTCTCCCGGGTATGAATCGTCAGCAGCGGGGCCACCGCGTCCAGATGGGCAGGCCGAGCGCCCATCCAGCCTCGCTCGTAGGGATGGCTGGCCAATGTGAAGCGCTCAGCCCCCTGCTCGCTGATACGCACCAGCAGATCGGCACGCTCGCCCGGGGTCAGCAGCAGTTCCTCCAGCGGCCGGGGCTGTTCGAGCAGCCCCCCGTCGGTACCGATCAGGGTGAGCCCGTGGTCCTCCAGGCGCAGGCGCAGGTAGCGGCCGGCACAGGCATTGACCAGTCGCAGCCTCAGGGTGGTGCCTGGTGCCACATCCAGCCGCGGCCGTCGCTGGCCGTTGACCAGCAGCAGCTCGCCCTCGCGGCCGTTCATCCAGTCCTCGTCGGTATGGGGCGTCACCTCGCCGGCACCGCTCAGGCGCAGGTCGTTGATCACCAGCAGGTGCTCCTCCACCTCGAACGGCACCACCTCCTCGCGGGGGCGTACCAGCAGGACCCCGGCCAGGCCGTGGGCAATCTGCCGGGCCAGCACGCCGTGCGGATGAGGATGGAACCAGTGGAGTCCGGCGCTGCCATCGGCGAAGGTGTGCCGATAGCGGCGTGACTCCCCGGGCGCCACGGCATGCCGCGGCGCACCATCGTGCTCATGGGCCACGGCCACCCCATGCCAGTGCACGGTGGTCTCCTCCGGCAATTCATTGACCAGGGTGACGTCGAAGTCGTCGCCTTCGGTGACCTCGATCAACGGCGCCACCTTGCGGTTGTAGAGCCATAGACGAGCATGACGGTCGGCGCCGAGGGCAACTGCATGCGGCGCCGGAGTGAGGGCACTGCGAAACAGGTCCGATTGGTCGGACAGGTTGGCGATTCGGGGCAGCGGCTGCAGGGGCTCACCCTCGGGCAGGGTCGTGGCATCCAGCAGGGAAACGGGGGCATGGCCGGCATGCCGACCGGCCATGGCATAGGCCAGCACCCCGGAAGCGGAGAGCGCCACCCCGCCCAGGGCGGAATAGCGCAGGAAATCACGGCGTTGCATGGGAATCTTCCTCGTTGTTCGAACAGCCATCACCGCTCGCGCACGACGAGCGGCATCGTCAGGGACGGGTGTTCAAACGCGAGGCGGCCTCTCGAGGCGGTCGGGCACGCGGAGGGGAAGGGACTCGGCCACCGCCCAGCGCGGTTCATGGGACGGCGTCGATCCGGAGGCAAGGCCCTGCAGGTTACCGTTACAGACGGGACAGGGCGCCCCGCAGGTCATGCTCTCCATGGAGGCGTCATTCAGGTCGCCGGCATGCCCGGCCTGGTGTCCATGATCCGGATGGCCCGGGAGGACGACATGCTCCGCCAGGCACTCCCCGCCCTCATGACCCCAGGCGCCCAGGATCGCCTGCGGCAAGGCGAGCGCGATGGCGAACAGCAGGCAGAGCAACCAGGAGAGGGAACGATGGAGCATGATGTGGTGCGTCGACCGATATGGACAAGGCAGTACGCCGGGTACACAGTCTTTCATGGACCTTCCGGTGCCGCAACCTGTCGGCAGGTCACGACAGGTCGACCTCATCACGGGGGCGGCGGCAACCGCATCCCGATGTCGCGATCCTGCGGGCCGCCTGCACCCGATAGGAACAAGGGAAAACCAGATACCTGGGCCCTGCACACAGCTTGCCGGCGGGCTCTCGGCCTGATACACGTCAAGGGCCACCACGCCTGATTCAGCTACGCTGAGGTGGCACGATCCGCTCAAGGAGCCCCTCCATGCCCCCGCAGTCTGCCGTATCCCGGCCTCGCTCGGCCCTCGTCTCCAGACGGGTGTGCTGCTGGCTGTCTGTACTGCTGGGCCTGGCGATTCTGCTGCTGGCCTCACCGGCCGCGGCAAGTGCTCCCCACCTCGATGCCAGACTCGGCGCCTTGTCCGTGGCGGCCGCTGAAGCTGACAATGAACACGGCCCGAGCTGCCACCACGGTCATGGTACCCGCCATGTCGGCAGTAGCCTGCTGCGCATGGAGCGACCGGACCTCGAGGCCGAGCCCTCCTCCCCCTCCGTGGCCGACACGGGCGCGGCTCCCCGGGTCGTGGCCCTCAGCGGCACCCCGATGGCCTGCCCTGATCCTTCTCCGGTTCCCGTTTACCTGCTGACTCGACGACTCAGATCCTGAGTGGTTGGCGATTGGCCCCGTGTGCGAGACCGCCACGGGACGTGATCGTACGGCAGTCCTTGCGGCAACCAGCCGCACCAATCCAGACGACGACCAAATGATGGGCCATCGTGCCCGCAAGGAGAAAGATGATGAACACTCGCAAGCACGCGCTCGCGCTCGGCCTGGCCCTGGCGATGGGGATCGGCGGTACCGGCCTCGCCATGGCCCAGGGTGGCATGATGGGCTCCGACCAGGGAGAGCGAGGCCCCGGCATGATGGGCGGCCAGGGCGGCTACGGCCCGGGCATGGGCCCCGGCATGATGCGGGGCGGCCAGGGCGGCTACGGCCCAGGCATGGGCCCCGGCATGATGGGCGGCCAGGGCGGCTATGGCCCGGGCATGGGCCCCGGCATGATGGGCGGCCAGGGCGGCTATGGCCCGGGCATGGGCCCGGGCATGGGCCCGGGCATGGGCCCCGGCATGATGGGCGGCCAGGGCGGCTATGGCCCGGGCATGGGCCCGGGCATGGGCCCCGGCATGATGGGCGGCTATGGCCCGGGCATGATGGGCGGCCAGGGCGGCTATGGCCCGGGCATGGGTCACGGCATGCACTGGGGCGGCCAGGGCGGTTACGGCCCGGGCATGGGTCACGGCATGCACTGGGGCGGCCAGGGCGGTATGGGGCCTGGCATGATGCAAGGCATGATGAAGGGGATGATGGGTGGCGGCATGATGCCCTGCCCCATGATGGGCGGTTCCGGCATGGGCATGCAGCAGTTGCTCGAGCCCGAGCAACGCAGCGAGATGCGCGAACTGATGCGCTCCCACCGCTCCACCCAGTTCGAGCGCATGGAACAGATGCTCGACCTGCGTGAGGAACTGGCGGGCCAGATGCAGGAAGCACGGCCCGACCCGGAGGCCATGCAGGAATTGCACGGTCGCATGTCCGAACTGCACGGAGAGATGATGGCCGACCAGGTCCGCCTGCGTAATGCCATGCACGACCTGCTCACCGATGAGCAGCGTGAGCAGCTCCAGCAGGCCATGCCCTACCACCGCCAACGTCAGTAACCCCCACCAATCGCCCGGTTCCGACCGGGCGCCACTCGAACAGGGAGGCAGCCCACCCGGCTGCCTGCCGACATCGACTCCTGGCGGGAGGCACCGACATGGCCAATGAGGACAGGAGCCCTCGGATCGAACTGACCGTCCCGGGCATGGGCTCGGACCACTGCGCCGGCATCGTGCGCAAGACGCTCGAGCGCCTCGAGGGCGTGGGTGAGATCCACACCAATATCGCCAACCACCGCGTCAGCGTGACGGTGGGTGCCGAGGGCCCGGATGGCGAGGCACTGAAACGCGCCGTCGAAGGCGCCGGCTACGATGTCGCTGCCGTCGGCGGTGACAGGGGCAAGCAGCAGATCCGCCTGACGGTACCCGGCATGGGCAGCGACCACTGTGCCGGCATCATCCGCAGTACCCTGGAGCGCCTCGACGGCACCGGGACGATCGATACCAATATCGCCAGTCACCAGGTCAAGGTGACGGTCGAGGCGGGCGGCCCCGACGGCGACGCCCTCAAGCGTGCCGTGGAGGGCGCCGGCTATGACGTGGCCGCCGTACAGGAAGAAACCGGGGAAGAAGACGCCGAGGCCGATGCCGAGATCGAGGAAGCCTACCTCGGCCAGGCGCGCAAGCGACTGATCATCGCCGCGATCCCCACCACCCTGATCATGCTGCTGATGATGCCGCACATGTTCTGGCAGCCGATCCCGGGGTATCTGGCGATCATCGCCGTGCTGGGCTTTCCGGTGGTGTTCCTCTACGGCGGCATCGCCACCCATCGCTCGAGCTGGCGCTCGCTGAAGAACGGCACCTTCAACATGGACGTGCTGATCTCCATGGGCAGCCTGCCCCCCTACCTGATCGGCCTGATCGGCTTCGTCTACCCGATGACCTCGTTCATCGAGATGGCCGCCACCATCATGACCTTCCACCTGCTGGGTCGCTATCTGGAAGCCCTGGCCAAGGGGCGTGCCTCCCAGGCGATCCGACGCCTGTTGACCCTGGGCGCCAAGACGGCACGGGTCGAGCGCGACGGCGAGGAAGTCGAGGTACCGGTCAAGGAGCTCGCCCCCGGCGACATCATGGTCGTGCGCCCCGGCGACAAGGTGCCCACCGACGGCGAGGTGGTCGAGGGCGAGAGCCATCTCGACGAGTCCATCGCCACCGGCGAGTCGGTGCCGGTCTACAAGAGCACCGGGGATGGCGTGATCGGCGCCACCATCAACAAGGAGGGGCGCCTGCGCGTCAAGGCCACGCGGGTCGGCGGCGATACCTTCCTCGCCCAGGTGGTGCGCCTGATCGACCAGGCGCAGGGCTCGCGCGTGCCGATCCAGGAGTTCGCCGACCGCATGACCGGGCGCTTCGTGCCCGCGGTGCTGATCATTGCCCTGGCCAGTCTCGTGGCCTGGGCGCTCTTCCCGGAGGCGCTGCGCCCGATCCTGGACTGGGGCGCCACCTTCCTGCCCTGGGTGAATCCCGAGGCGGCGGTGCCGGTGCTGGCGATACTGGCCGCCATCGCCGTGCTGGTCATCGCCTGTCCCTGCGCCCTGGGCCTGGCCACCCCCACCGCGCTGATGGTGGGTTCCGGCATCGGCGCCGAGCGCGGCATCCTGATCCGCTCCGGCGAGGCGATCCAGACCTTCAAGGACGTCAAGGTCATGGTGCTCGACAAGACCGGCACCATCACCCGCGGCGAGCCCCGGCTGACCGACGTCGTCGCCGCCGAGGGCGTCGACGAGGGCGAGCTGCTGCGGCTGGCCGCCAGCGTCGAGAACGCCTCCGAGCACCCCATCGCCCGGGCCATCGTCGACGGCGCCCGCGAGCGCGATGTCCCGCCCGAGGATGTCGGCGAATTCCGCTCCACCGGGGCGCGTGGCGTCTCGGGCAAGGTGGGCGAACAGAACGTGCTGATCGGCAATCGTCGCCTGCTCGACGAAGAAGGCGTCACCGGCCTCGAGGCCCTGGACGAGGCCATGCAGGCCCTCGAGGACAAGGGGCGCACCGTGGTGATCGTCGCCGCCGACGGCCAGGCGCGCGGCCTCGTCGCCGTCGCCGACACCCTCAAGGAGGAGTCGCGCGAGGCCATTCGCGGCATGCATGAACTCGGCCTGCACGTGGTGATGATCACCGGTGACAACGAGCGCGCCGCCCGGGCCGTGGCCGAGGAGGTGGGCATCGACGAGGTCCAGGCCGGGGTACTGCCGGAAGGCAAGGTCGATGCCATCCGCGCCCTGCAGGAGAAGCACGGCAACCATGTGGCGATGGTCGGCGACGGCATCAACGATGCCCCGGCGCTGACCCAGGCCAACGTGGGCATCGCCATCGGTGCCGGCGCCGACGTGGCCATCGAGGCGGCCGACGTGACCCTGGTACGCGGCGAGCTGACCGGGGTGGTGGAGGCCATGCACCTCTCCCGCGCCACCTTCGGCAAGATCGTGCAGAACCTGATCTGGGCCAGCGGCTACAACGTGGCCGCCATTCCCATCGCCGCCGCCGGGCTGCTGCACCCGATGATCGGCGTCATCGCCATGACCACCAGCTCGCTGTCGGTGATCGGCAATTCGTTGCTGCTCAAGCGGCGGTATGCCCGGATGCAGCCGAGAGGAGAAACCCCATGAAACACTCACACGCACCGAAGGAGCACGAGGGGGCGCCATCGAAGGGCAAGGGCGACGGCTTCTGGCACTCCACCATGGGCATCGTCTGCCTCGTGCTGATGGGAGGTACCGCCCTGCTGCTGATGTGGCGCAGCCACGCCTCGCTGGCCAGCGGCTGGTGGCTGTTGCTGCCCCTGGCACTCTGCCTCGGCATGCATTTCTTCATGCACCGCCACGGCCATCGCCATCATGACGACTGACGGAAGCCGTCCTTGCGCCAGGTCAATGACCCGGGGCATCTTATCGGGTTCAATGCAAGCATCGACCACGAGGTACCACGCATGACAGGGCTCGCCATGCCATCACCGAACAGAAGCGCAGGAGGCCGCCTGCTGGCGCTGCTCATCGCGCTGCTGCTGGTGATGGGCAGCCTGCCCGGCCATGCCGCACTGACCCTCGACACTGGTCACGGCGACTGCCTCACGCCCCACCTGCAGATGCCCAGCGGAGACGCGGCCGACTCCCCCATGGAAGCCGCCGACACCCAGGCCAGCACCTTCGGCTGCTCGGCCTGCTCCGCGCTCGCCCGCGGCGTGCAACTGGCCCGCTCCGAGCCCGCTTCCCCCGCCATCGCCCCGGCGATGGCCTTCGTCGAACGCACGCCTCAGCCCCCGAGGCGCCCTCCCAGAGCCTGAACGAACACCGGGCGGCTCGTCCGCCATGGAAAGCGACCGCATTCCCTTCACCTTTCATGTTCGTCAGGAGTCACACCATGTTCACCGAATGCACCGCCCTGATGGGGCCCATGGGCTGGGTGATGCCGATTGCCCTTCTGCTGCTGCTGGGCCTGGGCATCGCCTCCCTGATCAAGTACCTCTTCACCTCGCCCCGCTCCACCCACCACTCGGGAGATCGCTCATGAACCGCCATGTCACGCCCCTGCTGCTCGCCAGCGCCCTGCTGCTGGGATCCGCCGCGGCCCAGGCCGCCCTGCCCGACGAGGCCACCCTCTACAAGAACCCGCAGTGCGGCTGCTGCGACGAGTATGCCCGCCAGCTCGAGGCACTGGGGGTCTCGGTCACCATCGTCGACGATGTCGAGCTGGGCGACATCAAGCACCAGGTCGGCCTGCCCTACGGGCTCGGCTCCTGCCACACCATCGTGATGGGCGACTATGCCATCGAGGGTCATGTGCCCTTCGCCGCCATAGAGACGCTTTTCGAGGAGCGCCCCGACATCGGCGGCATCGGCCTGGCCGGCATGCCCATCGGCACCCCGGGCATGCCCGGCCCCAAGCAGGGCGACTGGAACATCTACCAGTTCACCGACCAGGAGCCATCGCCCTTCATGACGCTGTGACCTGACGGGCCAGCAACGCCAAGCGCCGCTCCAGGAGCGGCGCTTCTGCGTCACCCGAGATGACGAGCCGGCTCACTGCCAGTCGGAGACCTCCAGGTAGAGCCGCGCCTTGAAGCCCTTGCGGCTCCGCAGGGGCACATAACGGGCGCCGTCATCATCCACCCGAACCGCACGCCCACGTCCCTCGCCCCAGTCCTCGTCGCCCATGATGTAGCGCAGCCGCCAGCCATCGGCGCCGGCGGTCGCCAGGATCACCACCTTGTCGCGGATCAGGTTCTCGTCGGGCACCCGGCGACTGACGAACCAGCGCCCGGCCACCTTGAACTCGGTGCTGCGCACGGCGATATCGGCCACCAGCAGCATGGTCCGACCCTGACTCACGGTGATCTTCGAACTGTCCAGGTAGACCGAGAACAGTACCGGGTGCCGGGCATGTTCGTGGCCAGCGCGCTCCGGGTGGCACATCTCGTCATAGCGGCGGAAGATCGCCGAATTGTGCTCCGAACGACGGTCCGACAGTGCCACCGGCGGGAACAGACGCGGCGTCACCGTGCACTCGAAGAGGTAACTGCCCTCGATCGCGTTGCCATCCTTCTTCGCCTGCTCCAGGGAGGGTGGCAGCGGCAGGTGCTCCACCACCATCCGCCCCTTCATGAGCGCATCGCCGAACAGGAAGCGCGTGAGGTTCTGGTACGCCGTCTCGGAGTTGACCATCCCGTAGTAACCGCTGTGGCTGAGGTAGGCATGCACCCGGGGGGCGCCCTCGACCCACGCGTTGTCGATCTTCACCAGGCCGTCGCTCGACTGCCCGACGGCATGCCGCATGGCGTTGTAGTCCCTGTGGTTGGTGCCCACCAGGCAGAAGAAGCGTTCGGGGGGAAAATGCCCGTCCAGGTGATTGACCCGGCCCTCGCGGGGGGTGAGTTGCAGGTAGTCGGCGATCCGGTCGCGGTTGAAGTTGTTGATGTCCCACATGCCCAGGAAGCGCGGCACGTTGACCCCGGCCACCTCGATGCCGTTGTGCGGCGTGCCGTAGGTGAACACCTTGTCGACACACGCCTTGGCCTCGGGGTCGCCCACGGTATCGTTCTGCAGCAGGCAGCGGCAGACCAGTCCCCCCATGGAGTGGGCCACCAGGTAGACCTTGAAGGCCGCCAGTGCCTCGGCATCCCCGCCGCAGATACGCTCGCGCAGCCACAGGATCTGGTCCGACAGGTCGGCGGCCGCATCGGTGATCGAGGGACGCTGTCCCCGTCCCTCGATATCCTCGTAGTAGCGGTGGATCATCAGGCTCTTGCGGGGCAGCCGGTCGTCGAGGACCGCTCCCTCCTGGTAGATGTCACGGTAGCCATGGTCCTTCATCAGCCGGATCACCGGTGACTCGAAGATGAAGGTGTGGAATTCGCCCCCCGGCCCAAGGCGCACCCGGGTGGCCCCGAGGTTGAATCCCATGTAGGGGGTGTTGATGGTGTGCTCGATCTCCGAATCGCGCATGGCAAAGCCGCGCACGTAGATGATCGGGTGGTAGCTCGACTGGCTCATGGGGCGGCCCCGTTCGTTGTTGTTGGTGCCTCCTCAGTACGGCACGGGATCGGCCCCCCTGCCACTTTTGCATCACCTCCCCCGGCCACCGGCAGGCAGTGCCCCGGGCGACGGGCGGCGCCACCCGGGTGTTCGGTGGTGGTCACGGCACAGGGCGCGGGGTGTCGTCGACGACGCTCACCAGGAGCCCCCGACCACGCCGCGGATGCCAACATTTTCCAATTGAGCTAGCCGCCATGCCTCAGGCAACATGGAGCAAAGGAGAGCAAGCACGGATGAGCAACGGCATACCGCTGGAGGAGCCATATGCAACCGCTGAGCTATTACTACTATAACGTGCTGGAAGGCCTCGAGAAGCCGTGTGATGTGCCGAGGGCTGACCTTCAGGAGGGGTACGATATCCTGTATCGCCATGGCGGGCGCATCGAGCTGGACCTCATGCGCAAGGCCGAGGATGGGGATGCACAGGGCAAGCCGTACTACTGGTATGAAGCCCTCGATGCCGAGCAGCGGGCGAAATTGCACAAGGCGCTGGATGACGAAGACCCCGCCAAGATCCTCAAGGTCATGCAGCGCAATGGCTATGCCGGCGTCCTCTATCACCATGCACGGGAGCATTTCGGCGCTCGGGCTGACAGCGGCTAGGCGGGTCGCCTAGCCGCATGGCCATCCGCCTGTCATCGGATGGCCCGATGACAGGGAGGTGAAAGGGTACTGCCACCCTGCGCCAGACATCGAGGGTCCGCGCCATCACGGGCCCTTTTTCCTGCCCGGTGGTTCACCTCCCCGGCACGGGCCCTCTCCCGGGGGGAAGAGGGGGGACTCGTCCCCTGCACGACCGGAGGGAAAAGGGGGTGTCGATGGCAGCCAAGTTTCCGCCGGCAGCATGATGGGCCCTGAATCGCGGGGAAGCAGCCGGCCAGACACTCATCCGCATCGGACAAGGGACATGAGGACACGCGACTCCCGATTACCCGACGCGTTTCTTACCCTTGCTTCCATTGATACATGAGAAAGTCGCTCGGGCCGGTCGTGTAGCGATCGTAGAATGCCCGGCCCCGCTCGTTGAAGTGCTGGGTGATCCACCGGATCGCCGGCCACTCGCGCTCAGCGGCAAGCTTCCTCAGGCCTTCGAACAGCGCATCGGCCGCTCCAGTTCCACGCACGTCCGGGGATACGAACATGTCATCGAGGAAGCCGATATCACAGCCTCCCAGGGGCCGCGGGCAGGCGCGCACATGCACGAAACCGACCGCCCTGTTGCTGGCATCGCGGGCGAGCATGCCCTCCAGCACATGCTCGGGGTCGAGCAACCAGCCCCAGACGGTATCGGCGATAGCGTCTTCCATCGGCACGCCGTAGAACTCGGCGTAGCCATTGAACAACTCTTGCCATTCGGCCCTGTCATTCTCGGTCACGAAGTCTGTCTGAAAGGCTGTCATGCATTCTCCGGCGCAGATGATAGAAGCTGGGGGTTGAGGCTGAACAGTCGGGACGGCCGTCAACCGATCCTCGACATTGTGGTGCACACCTCCTTCACTTGTCCCTCGGGTCACCCGGCAGGTAGCCGCCGGTGACGACCCGGTAGGCATCGGAGGTACGATCACCGGGGATGCCGTCGATCTTGAGGAAGATACCCGGGAAGGTGTTCAACCAGCGCTGCAACTCCTGATCACGTTTCACCATGTCGGGCTTCGACGAGCGGCGCATGCGGTGGCGCGACACCAGAGGCTTGTGGCGTCCGGCAGGCTTGGCTTCCGTGGCGGTATAGAGGGTGACCCCGGGCTGGTCGGTGAAGTCCACCAGCCCCTTCTCGGCCATGCGCCTGAGCAATACCGCCGCGCCGCATTGCCTCGAGACCGCGGTGTCGGACCAGCGGCCGTCCGCCACGTACTTGCCACGCTCGTAGTGTTCGGAGAAGCACCACAGGTAGGGTGACAGCACATGGGGATGATAGAGCCGGTAGCCCCAGCCGTTGTACTTCTCCAGCTGGTAGAGCAGGCCCGCCAGGCTCCAGTCGGTATTGGCATTCAGTCGCTTGAAGGCCATGGCGTCGGTGGCGCTATCCTCCCAGCTGAAGGGCGGCGAGCCCTTCCTGGGACGGCCCGCAGGCACCCTCACGGTGCGCGCGGCAAGCGGGTCGCCGTTGTGCAGGTGGCGCGAGAAATCGCCACTGGACTCCATGTTGTGCACCACGGCAACGAAGCCCCAGGGCACGCCCTGGCGATTCGACACCGCCTCGTAGCGTGAGCGGTGCTGGTCCAGCCGATCAATGGTGCGTTCGACATCGGCCGCACGCTCGGGGCGCACACGACAGGTCTCGAACAGCTGCTCGTACTCGCGGCGCAGCCCCGCATTCAGGGAAATCGCCATGTCCCCCCCTCTCCCGGTGCAGGCCCCGTGCTCGACACACCGCCAGCCCGCTGCCTGATGGCTTCTCTGATCAGCGTAGACCAGCCGGCTCGACCGGGGGGCCGGGAGGGCGGTCAGCCGCCGGGCAGGTCGGGAAACAGCCAGCGGGGTACCAGCCGCAGGAAGACCAGCATCCCGAACAGCTCCACCAGCGATTGCAGGACCACCACCACCACCGCTGCCTCGAAGCCGGCCGGCAAGGCCAGTGCCAGGGGCAGCACGACGAAGGAATTGCGGGAACCGAAACTGAAGGCCAGCACCCGGCCCTGGGCCACCGGCAGCCGGAAGGCCCGTGCCAGCAACCAGGCCAGCAACGCCGCGGCCACCAGGAAGCCCAGGAACACCGGCAGTAGCCAGCCCAGCAGCCCGAGGGAACCGGTGACCGTCTCGACCTGTCCCGCCGCTACCGCGAACAGTACCAGCGCCAGCAGCGGGACCGGCAGCCAACCGAGCCTCTCGATCAGCCACCGACGTCCCGGTGCACGCTCGGCCCAGCGCTCGGAGAGGAAGGCTGCCATCAGGGGCAGCAGGATCAGCCCGCCGAAGGCCTCCAGCAGTTCCCGCTGTATCACGCCGGCCAGGGCCGTCTGGCCCAGAAACAGCCACAGGTAGAGTGGCAGCAGGGCGAGTTGAAGCAACAGGCTCAGCGGGGTGAAGGCGATGGCGGCGGAGGTGTCGCCACCCCCGAGATGGGTGAAGGAAAGAAACCAGTCGGTACAGGGGACCAGCAGCACCAGCAGCACTCCGAACCGCAGCGCCGGATCCACCGGCAACCACTGCACCAGGCCCCAGACGATCGGCGGAATCACCAGGAAGTTGCCGACCACCGCCGCGGCCAGGAAGCGAGCATTCGCCAACCGCCGATGCAGTCCCACCAGGGGAACCTGGGTGAAGGTCACGTAGAGCAGCAGAGCGAGCAGCGGCCAGAGCAGGGTCTCGAGCAAGCCGACCCGGCCGGGTGAGTGAGTACCCACCGCCAGGCCGGCGAGGATCGCCGCCAGGTAGAGGAAGACCTGGTTCGCCTCGAGCCGGTCACGCATCGACGTATTCGAGCCTGTCCCCGACACGGATCGTGCTGCCCTCGCCGGCCAGCAGCGTGGCGTTGTGGCCGAAGTAGGCCCCCGGCGCCAGGCTCATGCCGGCCAGGGTCTGGAGCGGTTCCTTCGGCTCGAGCGCATCACCGGTACGCTGATCGAGGGTGATGATCTTGCAGCGCTGGCAGGGCTTGCGCATGCCCAGCCGATAGCCGTCGCCGGCCAGGGTGTCCCATCCGTGCTCGGCGAAGGGGGCGCTGCCCTCGACGACGATGTTGGGTCGGAAGCGGGCCATGGGTACCGCGCCCGCGCCCTTGGCCTCGAGCACCTCGTTGAGGGCTGCCAGCGACGACTCGGCCGTCACCAGGAACGGAAAGCCATCGGCGTAGGCCGTATGCGCCTGCTCGCCCTGCTGGTAACGCGGGTCCACGCGGCGCTGCTGATCCGGCGCGAAGCGCACCAGCCGCAGGCCGCTGCCCTTCCAGTCGCCCAGTACCCCGGCCAGCCAGTCGGCGGCCTCGGTGCCCTCGTCGAGCCCCTGGCACTGGTCCCCCCACACATGGGTGGTGATCCGCGGCTGATCGTCCCGCGCCAGCGGGATCCTCAGCGGCCGCGCATCGGGATGGTCCAGCACCAGGGCGTCGGTATCGAGGCGCACCGCCACCTGGGCCATGCGCGGCAGCTGGCGCTGGGTGACGAAGCGGCCGACATCATCGACCACCATCCAGTGACGATCGAAGGCGAGCCCGCGCGGTCCCAGCACCGCCTGCTCGAGCGCGATGCCACGCAATGACTTGACCGGGTAGATGTTGAGCTCAGTGATGCGCACGGCGGACTCCTCAAGCGTCGACGTCGAAGGCCCCTTGGCGGGCGGAGCCCCTCATCATAGCCGAGTTCGTCGCCGTCAGGCCCGGGTGACGTAGCGCAGGATCTCGACCACCTGGTGGGTGGTGGTGGCCCAGGCCATGGCCGCGGCGTCGACCTCCTTGAGCGGATGGATGATCTCCTCGCCATGCAGGGTGACGTAGGGCTTGCCCAGGGCGGCGCAGTAGCCGGCGTCGAAGGCGGCGTTCCACTGCTTGTACTTGTCGCCGAAGCGCACCACCACCAGGTCGCTCTGCTCGATCAGTGTCTTGGTGCGGATGGCGTTGACCTTGGATGACTTGTGGTCACGCCAGAACGGCTGGCTCTCCTCGCCCAGGTGGTCGCCGGCGGCATCGCTGGCATCGTGGTCGGTCACCGCCGAGGTGAAGACGACGTCCAGGCCGGCGGCTTCGGCACCGCGCCGGATCTCGTCGCGCCAGTCAGTGTGGATCTCGCCGGAGAGATAGACGTAAAAGCTCATGTGGGGGCTCCAGTTGATGAATCGGGAGCGACATGATAGCCCATCGACCCGAGTTTACGGAAATTGCTTCCATGTTGATGACTGCCCCGCCGACGCCGCAGGATCGGCAGGCGAGGACGCCAGCCATCGAAGCCCCGCTCGACGGCTGTCGGAATCGACAAGGGAATCACGAAGGGGCAGATCGTCGATGACCTACAGCGCTCTGTAGGTAATCGCTTACACGCTTCTCCCGCCCATGCTGACACCACGATGGCAGGCCGTCGATTAGGCTGGGCAGGCAACTCACGCTATCTCCCTGCATAGCATTTCTGTGAGTTTCCCTGCCTTGGCCCGCCAACCCGGCGGGCCCTTTCTGGCGGCTTCACTGCCCGACCGCTACGGCACTACAGCCGCCTGGTCTCGATGACATGGCCGATGATGGGATAACCCGCCTGCCTGGCGGCCTTCTCGGCTTCCAGCTGCGCCTCGAGCCTGGAGATGCTCGGGGAGACATGTTCAAAGACGGTGTCCGCCTCCAGTTGCCGGGTGCGCACTGCCAGCTTGACGACATGGCCGGTCCTGAAGGCATCGCTCGAGGTGTCGCCCCCGGCCGGCCTGGCGGTCCCCCCGGACAACGCCTCCGGGGGCTTTCTGGCCGGACGCTTCTCCGGCTTCATGAAGGCGTCGATCTCACGACGCATGTTCTGCTCGAAATCGCTCAGCTCCGTGGTCATCGTCTCTCCGTCGGCCACTACAATAGCGCGAACATACCAGAACAGCGGCTCGCCCAGCCACTCGGAAGCCCTGGCGGGAGGCCACCGCCGGCCACGGGCGCTAGATCGACGGCGGCATGGCGGCCCTACTTCTTGCGCTTGTCGTGAATGTAGATGACCTTGGAGCTCTCGCTCTTCGACTGTCGTTCCTCGATATCGAAGAGCTCGGTTGCCGCCACCAGTTCGCCCAGCTTCCGATACCCGTAGTTGCGCGAATCGAAGTCAGGGAACTGCTTGACGATATTGCTGCCGACGGCGGCCAGGGGGGCCCAGCCGCTGTCGTCCGATGAGGATTCGACCGCCTTGCGCAGGGAGTTGACGAGCTTGGCGTCCGATTTCAGCTCCCTGCTGGAACGCCTGGCGCCCTCCTGGTCCTCCTCCTCGCTCTCACGCAACACTTCCGTGTAGATGAACTTGTCACAGGCCGCGACGAAAGGGAGTGGCGTCTTCATTTCACCGAAACCGAACACCGTGAGCCCGGACTCCCTCAGCCTCGATGCCAGCCGAGTGAAGTCACTGTCACTCGATACCAGGCAGAAACCGGTGAAGTTGCCCGTGTACAGAAGGTCCATGGCATCGATGATCAGGGCACTGTCGGTCGCGTTCTTTCCCCTGGTATAGCCGAATTGCTGGACCGGCTGGATGGAGTGCTGCAAGAGCACGTCCTTCCACCCCTTCAGCTGCGGCCCCGTCCAGTCGCCATAGATGCGTTTCACGTTGGCGACGCCGTACTGGGCAATCTCCGACAACAGACCGTCCACGATACCCGGCTGGGCATTGTCTGCATCGATCAGCACCGCGAGATTGTTGTTGGTTTCCATTGCTCCCTCCTTCATGGCTCCACCCGCAGGACATCATTGCCGAGGACAAGCTTGTCACACCCTTGTGACAGCCGTTGCCCCACGAGGGCGCCGGGATGCCCCTGAGCCCCTGACAAGCGGCTCGCCATCGGCGGCCATGGGCTGGGCTGCGCCCTGGACCCGGTACCGGTGAGCGTCGACGACGAGGGCTGGCTGGTGATCGGGTAGACAGCACTGTGCCGGCCGGGTCATCGTGAAGTCAGCCGTTGTCGAGTCGCGTACTCTCGGCACCACTCGCGATAATCCGATGCGCATAGGGCCGGCGAAAAATAGAACCCCTGCGCCTGGTCACACCCCAGTTCACGCAGACAGTTGCGCTGCCCGGCGGTTTCCACCCCTTCCGCGGTCACCACCAGGCCCAGCGCGTGCCCCACGTCGATCATGCAGGCCATCAGGTCGCGCGCCCGCTTGTCTTGCTCGAGGCCGGTGACGAAGGAGCGATCGATCTTGAGGCCCGTGATGGGCAGGTGCCGCAGGTATTCGAAGGAAGCGAAGCCGGTGCCGAAGTCGTCGATGCTCACCCCCACGCCAAAGTCGCGAATGCGCTGAATGGCCTCGCACGCCGCCTCCAGGTCACCGATCAGGGCGCTCTCGGTGATCTCCACCTCCAGGGTGTGCGTCAGCGAGGCGAGTTGCCCGGCAAGCTTCCTGATGTCCTGCAACAGCGCCTCGTCGTACAGGTTATGCACCGAGAGGTTGATGCTCACCACACCCGGCCCCGTTTCATTTGCCGCGAACCGGCACGCCTGCTCGACCACGAAGCGGGTGACCGGCGAGATCAGGGTCGTGTTCTCGACCTTGGGCATGAAGGTCCCCGGCGGGATCATGTCACCGTCGCTATCGCGCCAGCGGATCAATCCCTCGCAGCCGCATACCCGATCGTCGGCGAGACGAATCTTGGGCTGATAATGCAGCGCGAACTCGCCCTCTGCCAGGCCCTTCCTCACCCGGGCGATCAGCCGTATCGCCTGGATGGTGCGCCGTTGGAAGGCGGGCGAATAATGGCTGTGCGAACGACGCCTTTCGATCGCCGCGAACATGGCGATTCTCGCCTCATGGATCAACGTCTCGGGTGTGCTCTCCCCCCTCGGCGCAACGCTGCTGCCCATCACCAGTTGCACGCGAATGGGCACCTGCTGGATCTGCAGGCTCTCCTCCCCGATCTCCGTCAGGCGTTCCGCTATGTACGCCAGGTCATCCGGCACGATGTCGTCGATGATGAGTGCCAGCTCGGCGTTGCTGAATCGGTACGCCGTCGCCCCCCCGCGAACCGCATGTCGCAGGCGCTCCCCCATGGCGAGGATCAGTTCATCGGTGGCATCCATCCCCATGGCTTCCATGACATCCGTGATATCAGTGATCCTGACCAGCATCAGCCCCACCGACCTCCCCTTCTGCCGATGGCGCAGGCTCTCGCGCAGGTCCTCCTCCAGGGAGACCGTGTTGGGAAGCCCCGACCGGGGATCCATGCGGGCCACGGCGATACGTGCTTCGGTCGCCCGGCGTCGTGACTGGAACAACCAGCCGGCCACACCGCCGAGGAACAGGTACATGGCAATGCGTATCAACCAGTTGCCGGGGGATTGGAAAGTGCCGGCATCGACGTTCAGCGGCATCAACGCCATCAGCACGCCGGCGACGAGGGCCACGAGCAGCCCGCCGGGCAGCAGGTACCAGGCCGCGCCGAGCAGCACCGGAATCAACATCAGGTAGGGATAGGCGTAGGCGGTGCCTCCCGTGGCATAGACCACCAGGCTTCCCAGGATCAACAGCCCCCCCAGGACACCACCGTTCATGGCATGCTTCACCAGGAAAGGCGAGGTGCCGACATATCGATCTCTCATCTTCAGCATGTGCCTGACAACGAGTTCCATGACGCGCTTTCCTCTTTATCCTTGGTATTGATATCCAGCTCCTGCGCCCAGGATCGGTAATTCGCTGGCCGACTCGCCCACGCATGTAAGCGTATGTCACTGGAGTGGCGGTGCCAGCGGCGGTATCAACGCCTGGCTTTCCCTGACCGCGGTTCGGTCGTAATCTGATCGGCCACCCCCTACCGACGAGGACATGGAATGTCACCGGCCGATACGCTGCGATTGATCCTGCTCTCCTCACTGTGGGGCCTGTCGTTCATCTTCATGCGAGTGGCAGTGCCCGAGTTCGGCACCGTGCCGCTGATCCTGGTGAGGATGGGCGTCGGCGCCCTGCTGCTGGTCCCGTTGCTGCTGAGCCTGCGCTACCTCACGCTGGTATGGCAGAACAAGGGTGGCCTGATGCTGCTGGGACTGATCAACCACGTGCTGCCCTTCTCGCTGCTGGCACTGGCCACCACCCGGCTGGAGGCCGGCTTCACCTCGCTGATCAATGCCACCACACCGATCTTCACCGCGCTGCTGGGCGCCCTGTTCTTCGCCACGCCGGTGCAGCGCCAGCAGTACCTGGGACTGGCCATGGCCTTCCTCGGGGTCTACGTGCTCTCCGCCGACCGGCTGGACTTCGCCCTCGGCGGCGATGGCTGGTTCATCCTCGCCGTGCTGGGCGCCACCTTCTGCTACGGCGTGGCCAGCAACTACGCCAGGATGCACCTCTCACACCTGCCGGTGCGGGTGCTGGCCGCGGGCAGCACCGCCATGTCGGCGCTGATCCTGCTGGTACCGGGGCTGCTGCTGTGGCCCACCGAGCCCATCAGCACCATGGCCTGGGCCAACGGCCTGGGGCTGGCGGTGCTCAGCACCGCCCTGGCCTTCCTGCTCTACTTCGGGCTGATCGCCAGTGCCGGGGCCACCGCCACCTCCACGGTCACCTTCCTGGTACCGGTGAGTGCGCTTGCCTGGGGTTACCTGCTGCTCGGGGAACGGCTCAGCCTGCAGGTCCTGGCGGGCATGCTGATCACCCTGCTCGGCACGGCCATCGCCACCCGGATGGTGCGGCTGGGCCGGAGGGAAGTGGCCTAGGGGGATAGACTATCCCCCCGAGACCCGCAACAGGGAGCAAGTCATGGCCGATGCCACTTTCCGCTTCCATGCCGAGCTGAACGACTTCCTGCCCGGGAACAGGCGCGGCGTCCCCTTCGGCCATGCCTTCGAGCGCCGGGCCGCGATCAAGGACGTGATCGAATCCCTGGGGGTACCGCACACCGAGGTCGACGTCATCCTGGCCGAAGGCCACTCGGTCGGCTTCGACTATATCCTGCGCGATGGGGACCGCATCGAGGTCTACCCCTGGTCGCTGGCCGCCCCGGTCCCCTCGCCCCGGCACCTGCGCCCGAGACCGCCGGCCGTGCCGCGTTTCGTGCTGGATGCCCACCTCGGCAGGCTCGCCCGCTACCTGCGCCTGCTCGGCTTCGACTGCCGCTATCGCAACGACGCCACCGACGGCGAGCTGGCCGCCTGCGCCGACGAGGAGGACCGCGTCCTGCTCACCCGCGACCGTCCCCTGCTCAAGCGCAAGCGCATCCGGATGGCCCACTTCGTGCGTGCCGACGATCCCTGGCGGCAGGTCGAGGAAGTCTGCGACACCCTCGACCTGCATGGGGCCTTCGCGCCCTTCACCCGCTGCACGCGCTGCAACGGCCGGCTGGTCGAGGTCGACAAGGCGGCGATCATCGAGCAACTCGAACCGCTGACGAAGCGTTACGTCGACGACTTCCTGCAGTGCGAGGCGTGCGGCCAGGTCTACTGGCACGGCAGCCATGTCGCGCATATGCAGGCCCTGGTGGCACGGCTGCGGCAAGGGCGCGCGTCCCCGGCGACCTGATCGGCCCCGCTCGGGCCGGAGGGCTTGAACTCGCGCGCCCCTACCCCGAGGTCATCCACACGGACCGGGGCCCTCCCGATCGGGCCATCGGTCGAATCCTTCGCCAGGCTGGAGGAACGGGAGTTGCCCCCGATCACGAGCGAACCATCGGTGAATCCGCAACAACGAGCTGGCTGGATATTCAAGGGGGTGCATTCACAGACACCACGAGGAGGTGTTCCCATGATCACTCACCATGACCCTTATCCGACTCGCGTGAAGGAGTACCGCGAGCCATTCCGGAGACTCGATCCGATCGTGCATGCTCGCAACCAGCGGCGCTGGGAGGGACCTCTGGACGAGGTAGCGCTCTCGCGTTACGAGAGGGACGGTTTCCTGTGGTTCGAGGGCTTCTTCTCCAGGGATCGCATCGAACCCTTCTTCGCGGAGCTCAGGGAGATGGCCAATGACGAGCAGCTGATGCGCTCGGAGCAGGTCATCCAGGACCCCAACAGCGGTGCCATCCGCTCCGTGTTCGGCATGCACGAGATCTCGGCGCTCTTCGACCGACTGACCCGGGATCCTCGCATCCTGGGGATGGTGCGGCAGTTGCTGGGTAGCGAGGTCTACATTCACCAGTCACGCATCAATGACAAGTACGGCTTCCAGGGCAGCGGCTTCGACTGGCATTCGGACTTCGAGACCTGGCACTCGGAAGACGGCATGCCGAGGATGCGGGCCGTGAGTGCCTCGCTGATGCTGACCGACAACAACGAATTCAATGGCCCCCTGATGCTGATCCCCGGCTCTCACCGCCTGTTCGTCCCCTGCGTGGGGGAAACGCCGGAAATGAACTGGACGGAGTCCCTCAAGGCGCAGCGACTGGGAGTGCCGGACCAGGACACCCTGGCCATGCTTGCCGAGAATGGCGGCATCCAGGCGCCCAAGGGCCCGGCCGGCTCGCTGCTGTTGTTCGAGTGCAATACGCTGCACGCCTCGAACGAGAACATGTCCCCCTGGCCGCGCTCCAACCTGTTCTTCGTCTACAACAGCGTGGACAACCTCCTGGGCGAGCCCTATGCCGCGCCCTCCCCGCGGCCCGAGTTCCTCGGCGCGCGCCGGAATATCGCGCCACTGACGATGCATGACGACTTCCCGGAGCTCGCCGGGCAAGGGGTCAGCCCGCTGCGCTGATGGCGCTCTGCCCACCGGGGACGAATCGCCACGCGATCACAAGGACCACGGCAGTGGCACTGCGCCACTGCCGTCGTCGTGAACGGCGCTACCCGATGATTCAGAAGTTCGGCTTGCGCTTCTCGACGAAGGCGCTCATGCCCTCGGTCTGCTCCTCGCCGGCGAAGCAGAAGGCGAACAGCGCGGTCTCCAGCGCGAGCGCGCTGTCCAGGTCCTGGTCCATGCCGTCGTGGATCGCCTGCTTCGCGGCGCGCACGGACTGCGGGCCGTTGCCGCCGAGTTGCCGGGCAAGCTCCTCGGCGTAGGCCTCGAGTTCCGCCTGGGGCATCACACGATTGACCAGGCCGATGCGCAGGGCCTCGCCGGCATCGATCTTGCGGCCGGTGGTGCACAGGTCCAGCGCCATGGCCGGGCCGACCCGACGCGGCAGGCGCTGGGTGCCGCCGAAGCCGGGGATCACGCCCAGCAGCACCTCCGGCTGGCCGAAGATGGCGTTGTCACTGGCCACCGCCCAGTCGCAGGCCAGGGCCAGCTCGCAGCCGCCGCCCAGGCAGAAGCCGTTGACCAGGGCCACGGTGGGCACCGGCAGGGTCTCCAGGCGCTTGAGGGTCCGCAGCGCCTGTCTGGCAAAATCGCGTGCCTGCTCAGGGGACTTCTCGCGCATCTCGGCGATGTCGGCGCCGGCCACGAAGGCCTTCTCGCCGGCCCCGGTGATCAGCACGGCACGCAGGTTATCGCGGGCCTCCAGGTCGGACAGCACGCTGTCGAGTTCGGCCAGCACGTCGCTGTTCAGCGCATTCAGCGCCTTGGGGCGGCTGATGGTCAGGCGCACGATGCCGGCGCTGTCGACCACCTCGATCAGCTTCTCGCTCATGTGGGGCTCCTTGCTTGTTGTCTGGACGATACCGACCAACCCTAGCGAACGCTTGGTTGGGCGGCAATCCCCTCTTGGAAGTATCAGCGATCAGGAAGCGTTCGATTCACGTCACGAGCGCAGTAGTGAATCGTCGCTTACTGGTAGACGTGGAAGCCGCGGCCGGTCTTCCGCCCCAGGTAACCGGCGGCCACCATGCGCCTGAGCAGCGGGCAGGGGCGGTACTTGGGATCGCCGAAGCCCTCCTGCAGCACCTCCATGATGGAGAGGCAGACGTCCAGGCCGATCAGGTCGGCCAGGGCCAGCGGGCCCAGGGGGTGGGCGGCGCCCAGCTTCATGGATTCGTCGATATCCTCGGCGCTGGCGACGCCCTCCTGGAGCAGGAAGGCCGCCTCGTTGATCATCGGCACCAGCAGGCGGTTGACCGCGAAGCCGGGGGAGTCGGCGATGGCCACGGCGGTCTTGCCCAGCGCCTCGGTCAGCGCCTCGATGCGTGCCACGGTGGCGTCACTGGTCTGCTCGGCACGGATCACCTCGACCAGTTTCAGCACCGGCACCGGGTTGAAGAAGTGCATGCCCACCACCCGCTCGGGGCGCTCGCACACCGCGGCGAGCCGGGTCAGCGACAGCGATGAGGTGTTGGAGGCGAGTATCGCGTCGTGGGTCAGGCGGCTCAGGTCGCGGAACAGTTTCTCCTTGAGCGCCGGCTGCTCGGGGGCCGCCTCGATGATCACCTCGCAGTCGCGCAGGGCATCCAGCGCGGTGGAGGTCGCCAGGCGCGCCATGGCGGCGTCCTTGTCGGCGGCCGCGAGCTTCTCCTTGGCCACCAGCTTGCCCAGGCCCTTGTCGATGGTGCCGCGGGCACGTTCCAGCTGCTCGTCGGCCACGTCGTAGAGCTGCACGTCAAAGCCGCTCTGCACCAGTACCTGGGCGATGCCCTGCCCCATGGTGCCGGCGCCGACGACGCCGATCGGTTGTTGGCTCATTTGCACTCTCCTCGATCTCTTCTTGTGGGGTGATGCCGCGGTGGCCCGCCCCTTTGGGGTCAGACCCCAGCCAAGCCACCAAGCCTATCACCGTGCGCTTCTCAAGCGGGGTTGCCCGCCGCCGGGTCTGACCCCAAAGAGCCTCCCGGGCGGCGGATCGTTACTGCTTGCGCGCTTCTTCGCGCAGCACGAACTTCTGGATCTTGCCGGTGGAGGTCTTGGGCAGCTCGGTGAAGATCACCGTCCTGGGCGCCTTGAAGTGCGCCAGGCGATCGCGGCAGTGATTGATGATGTCGGCCTCGGTCACCTCGCCGTAGCCCACCTTGAGCTTGACGAAGGCGCAGGGGGTCTCGCCCCACTTCTCGTCGGGCTTTGCCACCACCGCGGCCTCCTGCACCGCCGGGTGCGCGTAGATGGCGTCCTCCACCTCGATGGTGGAGATGTTCTCGCCGCCGGAGATGATGATGTCCTTGGAGCGGTCCTTGATCTCGATGTAGCCGTCAGCATGCCAGACGGCGAGGTCGCCGGTATGGTACCAGCCGCCCTCGAGGGCCTGCTCGGTGGCCGCCTCGTTCTTCAGGTAGCCCTTCATCACGTTGTTGCCACGCATCAGGATCTCGCCGATGGTCTCGCCGTCCTTGGGCACCGGCTCCAGGGTGTTGGGGTCGGCCACGCAGAGCGCCTCGAGCATGGGGTAGCGCACCCCCTGGCGAGACTTGAGCCTGGCCCGCTCCTCCATGGGCAGCTCGTTCCACGCCTCGCGCCAGGCGCAGGAGGTCACCGGGCCATAGACCTCGGTGAGGCCGTAGACGTGGGTCACGTCGATGCCGAGGGTCTCCACGCCGGCGATCACCGAGGCGGGCGGCGCGGCGCCGGCGGTGGTGACCTTCACCGGGTGGTCGAAGTCGCGCTTGTCCTGGTCCGGCAGGTTGACCAGGCCGTTGAGCACGATGGGCGCGCCGCTGAAGTGGGTCACCCCCTCGTCGGCGATCAGGTCCATGACCTTCTTCGGCTCGACCTTGCGCAGGCAGACGCTGGTGCCGGCGGCGGCGGCGATGGTCCAGGGGAAGCACCAGCCGTTGCAGTGGAACATCGGCAGAGTCCAGAGGTAGACCGGGTGGTGGGGCATCGCCCACACCAGGATGTTGCTGACGGCGTTCAGGTAGGCGCCGCGGTGGTGGTAGACCACCCCCTTGGGCTTGCCGGTGGTGCCGGAGGTGTAGTTGAGCGAGATCGCCTGCCACTCGTCCTCGGGCAGCCGGTAGGGGTGCGCCGGGTCGCCCTCGGCCAGCAGCGCCTCGTACTCCACCTCGCCGATGGCGCGGCCGTCGGCCATGAACTGCGCGTCCGCCACGTCGATGATCAGCGGCTTGTTCTCGAGTTTGGCCACCGCCTCCTCGATGACGTCGGCGAACTCCGGGTCGACCAGGATCGCCCTGGCCTCGCCGTGCTCCAGCATGTAGGCGATCGCCTCGGCGTCCAGGCGGATGTTCAGGGTGTTGAGCACGCAGCCGGCCAGGGGCACGCCGAAGTGGGCCTCGAACATGGCCGGCACGTTGGGCAGCATCGCCGCCACCGCCTGGCCGGGCTTGACGCCGCGCTTCGCCAGCGCCGAGGCGAGTCGCCGGCAGCGCTCCCAGGTGGTGCCCCAGTCGCGGCGGATCTCGCCATGGACCACCGCCGGGTAGTCCGGGTAGACCGAGGCGGTGCGCTCGATGAAGGTCAGCGGCGACAGCGCCACGTGGTTGGCCGGCGTCTGCGGCAGGCCCTGTTCGAAGATGCTCTGGCTCATGATTGGCTCCGTGGAGTTGTCCGGGAAGCACGCCGCCGGCGCGGGGCCGGCGGCGACAGGAAGGCGGAACTACTGGGCGGCAGCGTCGAAGGCGGCGAGGCTCACCATGCCGGCCTCGATCACCGCGCGCTGGGCGCGGCCCACCGGCAGCCACTGTCGGATAGCGTAGTCGGCGCTCTGCTGCTTGGCCTGGTAGAAGGGGTCCGGCCGTCCGGGCTCATCGCGGCCGTTGGCGATAGCCGCGCTGGCCGCCAGCGCCGCCCGGCCCATCTGCCAGGCGCACAGCACGTGGCCGGCGAGATTCAGGAAGGGGGTGGCATAGGCCTGGACGGCATCGGCGCCACTCTCCGGGTCGGCGCCCGCTTCCAGCACCACGGCCATGGCGGCGCGCAGGTCGGCGGCGCCCCCGGCCAGGCTCTCGCCCAGGGCGGCATGCTCACTGTTCGCCTGGAGGGCCGCCGCGGTGGCCTCCACCTGGTCGATCAGGTCCTCGAGGGCCGCACCGCCATCGCGCTGCAGCTTGCGCCCGGCCAGGTCCAGCGCCTGGATGCCGTTGGTGCCCTCGTAGATGGGGGCGATGCGCGCATCGCGCAGCAGCTGGGCGGCACCGGTCTCCTCGATGAAGCCCATGCCGCCGTGCACCTGGATGCCCAGGGAGGCGATCTCCACGGCCTGGTCGGTGGAGAAGGCCTTGACCACCGGGATCAGCACATCGACCCGCGCCTGGGCGGCGGCACGCTCGCCCTCGTCGGCGGCGTGGCGAGCCAGGTCGAGCTGGGCGGCGCAGTAGAGGGCGAGCGCGCGCAGGGCATCGGTGCGGGCGCGCATGGAGAGCAGCATGCGGCGCACGTCGAGATGGTCGCTGATGGTGCAGTCGCTGCGGCCGGAGCGCGGGCTGCGGCCCTGGGTACGCTCCAGGGCGTAGGCGAAGGCATGCTGGCAGGCGCGCTCCGCCACGCCGATGCCCTGGATCCCCACCTTGTGGCGGGCCTCGTTCATCATGGTGAACATGTGGTTGAGGCCGCGCCCCTCCTCACCCACCAGGTAGCCGATGGCGCCCTCCCCCTCGCCGAAGCTCAGGGTGCAGGTGGGGGAGCCGTGGATGCCCAGCTTGTGCTCGATGGAGGCGCAGGTGACGTCGTTGCGCTCGCCGAGACTGCCGTCGGCGTTGACCAGGAACTTGGGCACCAGGAACAGCGAGATCCCCTTGTTGCCCTCGGGGGCATCGGGCTTGCGCGCCAGCACCAGGTGGATGATGTTCTCGACGGCGTCGTGCTCGCCCCAGGTGATGTAGATCTTCTGGCCGAAGAGCCGGTAGCTGCCGTCCTCCTGGGGCAGGGCGCGGGTGCGCACCCTGGAGAGGTCCGAGCCGGCCTGGGGCTCGGTGAGGTTCATGGTGCCGGTCCAGGTGCCCTCGACGAGCTTCGGCAGGTAGGTGGCCTTCTGCGCGTCGCTGCCGTGGTGAGCCAGGGCCTCGATGGCGCCGGCGGTGAGCATGGGACAGAGGCCCAGCGCCATGTTGGCACCGTGGAGCATCTCCTGCACGGCGCTGGCCACCACCTCGGGCAACCCCTGGCCGCCCAGCGCCTCGGAGACGCCGATACCGTTCCAGCCGCCCTCGGCGTAGGCGCGGTAGGCCTCGGCGAACCCCTCGGGGACGGTCACGCCGCCGTCGTCGCGGCGGGTGCAGCCCTGGTGGTCGCCGCTGGCGTTGAGCGGCGCCCACACCTCGCCGGCCAGCCTGGCGGCCTCCTCCAGCACGGCCTCCACCAGGTCGGGGCTGGCCTCCTCGAAGCCGGGCAGCGCAAGCGAGCCGTGCTCGAGCAGTTCCTCCAGCACGAAGCGGATGTCGCGGACGGGGGAGGCAAAGGGGGTCATCGAAGCACCTCTGGGGAAAAATGATAACGATGATAGTAGATTCACTACTTTTCGTTAACCATTATCCCTAGGTCTTAGGCCCCTCAGTCGCGGGAGGGCAGCGACTCGAAGCCGGGCAGCTCCTCCTGGACCGGCTCGCCCCCGTCCATGGCCTCGCCCTCGTAGAAGTAGGCGATATGCGCCTCATCGGGGGGCGGCGGCCCGACCAGCGGCTCGGCGACCTCCACCTCGGGCACCGCCTCGGAGAGGTCCTCCACGTGCTCGTGCTCGATGGCCCCCTGGACCAGCTCCTCGGTGACCGCCAGCTCGGCACCCACCGACGACATCGGCGTGGAGGGCGCGAAGGGCGCCACCGGCACCGGCGCCGGACGCACGCTGCGCCGCCAGGCGAAGAAGCCCACCAGGGCCAGCCCCAGCGCCCCGAAGGCCCAGAACAGGCCGGCATCGCCCAGTGTCGCCATGACCGGCGAGATCAGCGGCGGGCTGACGGTGGAGCCGATGGCGTTGATCAGCAGCAGGCCCTGGCTCATGCGCACCAGGGCACCGGCCGGGGCACGGTCGGCGGCGTGGCTTACCGCCACCGGGTAGAGCGCGAAGACGCCGCCACCCAGCAGGAACATCAGGCCGGCGAGCACCCAGGTGTTGAGCGGCAGCCACAGCATGCCGGCGGAGATCAGCGTGCAGAAGGCCCCGATCAGGATCAGCACCAGCTGGCGGTCGTGGCGATCGGACCAGCGGCCGATGGGGTACTGCAACAGCATGGCGCCGAGCACCACCACCGCCATCATCTGGCCGACCTGGTTCACCGTCAGGCCCACGCGCTGCAGGTAGAGCGGCAGAAGGGTATAGACGGCGGCCACGGCGATCCCCGAGCCGAAGCTGCCCATCACGCCGGTGGGCGTGAGGGTGATCAGCCGCATCGGCGACAGTGGCTCGGCATGTTCGATCAGCGGCGAGACCCGAGGGATCATGGCCATCGGCAGCACCGACAGCGAGGCCAGCAGGCCGATCACCATGAAGGGCGCGGTCACCCCCATGGCATCGGTCACCCCCAGCAGCAGCTGGCCGATCACCCCGGCGGCATAGAGGGAGATCATGTAGAGCGCCAGCAGGCGCCCGCGTACCGTCTGTTCACCGGAGGTGAGCAGCCAGCTCTCGATCACCAGGTAGACGCCGACGGTGGCCCAGCCGCCGATCAGGCGCAGCACGAACCAGGCCCAGGGCTCGAAGAACAGCCCCTGCAGCAGCACGGTCACCGCCACCAGCGAGGCGAAACTGCCGTAGGCACGGATATGGCCGATGCGCAGCAGCAGCCGGTCGTTGAACATGGCGCCCAGCGCCAGGCCGATGAAGTAGGCCGACGACACCCAGCCGATCACCACCGGCGACTCGCCGGCGGCGTCCAGGCGCAGGGTGATCAGGGTGGCCAGGAAGCCGTTGCCGATCCCGAGGATGAAGAGCCCCAGCAGGGGTGCCAGGGCCATGGCCAGCAGTTGCCGCGACATGCACGCGCCTCACAGCAGCAGATGAAAACGAAGGAGAGAAAGAGTGGCAGACATTATCGGCCAGCGCCTTGTCGGCGGACAGGTCCGGCGACTCCCGAACAGGCCGACGCCATACCGGAGCGCGCGAATCATACGCCCGGGCCCCGGGAAGTCAATCGCCACGGTGGCATGCCCCACCCGGCACCCGTCCGGCGAACGGGCCCCCAGGCGCAGGCAGCTATCGTTTCTGCAGCAACACGACGTCCGCGGCGGGGAACTCGAGGTCCATCCCCAGCTGCCCGGCCAGCCACGCGAAGCTCGACTCGCTGAAGAAGCAGACATGGGTGGGATCGAGGATGTAGTGCCAGCCGGCGAACGCCTCCCGGTCGGTGACCCGCTTGGTCATCAGGCCCAGCCAGCCACCCGGGGGCAGCATGGCGGCCAACCTCGCGAGCTCGCGACCGGGCTCGAAGAGGTGTTCGACCACCTCGGTGGCGGTGATGAAGTCGTACAGCTGTTCCAGCACCGAGGCATCCGGCGCATAGAAGGGGTCGTAGATCGCCATGGGGTGTCCCGCCTCCTCGAACATCACCGACAGGGTCGGCCCGGGCCCGGCGCCGAAGTCGAGGCCCCGGTCACCGGGCGCGAGCCGCGCGCGCAGCGGCTCGGCGAGCCGCGACAGGAAACGGCGATAGCCGGGGTCGTCCGGGGAGTTCTCGTGCCGGTCGTAGACCGCCCGTTCCGCCGCCGGGTCGAGGCGCTGCGCGGCAGGGACGAACACCAGGCCACACCGCCGGCAGCGGTGATAGTCGCGCCGGGCATCGCGGTGGTAATGGAGCGTATCGCGAGATGCACATAGCGGGCAGGTCGGCATCATCGTATCCTCTGTGCCAGAACAATCTTTCAAGGAGATGTGAATGCTGTCAGGTCTGGACCACCTGGTCATCACCGTGACCGACATTTCCCGCGCCGTGGACTTCTACTCCCGGGTGCTGGGGCTCGACGTGCGCTATCGTGACCGCGAGCGCGTCGACCTGATGCTCGGCGACCTGGCGCTGCGGCTGCACTGGACCGACACCGACGTCAGCCCCAGGGCGGCCACCCCCACGCCCGGCAGCCTCGACCTCTGCCTGCGCAGCCTGCTGCCGCTGGACGAGGTCAAGCGTCACCTGGAGGCGCTGGATGTCGAGGTGGAACTGGGCCCGGTGCCTCGTCAGGGGGCCACCGGCGAGATCGAATCGCTCTACCTGCGCGACCCGGACGGCAACCTGCTGGAGATCAGCCGACCGCATCGACCGGACGCCAGCTGACCCTGCCGGCTCGACCGGCACTGCCGGTGGCAATGTCGCCGGCGGCCGGTATCATGGGCGCCTGACACACGCCCAGCTTCAGGGACGACCCATGAACGACGATTTCCGGAATGACAGGGTGCAGAACGACCACGTGACCATCGACCGGGGCAAGTCGCCGGACACCACCATGGCCATGGTGATCTACGCCCTCTACCTGGCCAGCTTCGTGGTCGGTTTCACCTCGGTGATCGGGGTGGTCATCGCCTATGTCTACAGCGGCAAGGGGCCCGAGTGGCTCGATGAGCACTACCGCTACCAGATCCGCACCTTCTGGATCGGCCTGCTCTACTCGGTCATCGCCTTCATGCTGGCGCTGGTAGTGATCGGCATTCCCCTGCTGCTGGCCCTGGCCGTGTGGTTGATCGTGCGCTGCGTCAAGGGGTTCAAGGGCCTGCAGGAAAGGCGGGCGCCCGACAACGTGGATACCTGGCTGATCTGAGCATGGCCACACCGGAGTCCCGTTCCAGTCGCTTCCAGTCCCGCGCCATCGCCACCCTCTGGCGGCTGCTCGCCGGCCGGCGCCTGTCGACGCTGTGGCGTCTCTCGCGCCTGGCTGGCCCGCTGGTGCACCGCTTCAGCCGCCGCGAACGGGAGGTCACCGCGATCAACCTGGCCCAGGTCTATCCCGACCGGGGAGAGGCCGAACGGCGACGGCTGGCGCGCGAGAGCCTGACCCACTCCACCGCCACCATGCTGGAGCTGGGCTTCGCCTGGATGGCCAGGCCGGAACGGGTGGCGGCGTCGATCCTCGAGGTGAACGGCCGCGAGTTGCTCGACGAGGCCCGCGCCGAGGGCCGCGGGGTCATCGTGCTGGCCCCGCACTTCGGCAACTGGGAGGTGCTCAACTTCTGGCTCTCCCGCCACTTCCCCTTCACCGCCATGTACGAGCCGCCGAAGCTCGCCGAGCTCGACGCCGTGACCCGGGAAGGGCGCGAGCGCATGGGGGCCAGCCTGGTGCCCACCAACCCCCGCGGCGTCGCCGCCCTGCTCAAGGCGCTCAAGCGCGGCGAGGCGATCGGCATCCTGCCCGACCAGGAGCCGGACTGGGGCAGCGGCGTCTTCGCCGCCTTCTTCGGCCGCCCCGCCTACACCGCCACCCTGCTGCCCAAGCTGGTGGCCCGTACCGAGGCCCGGGTGGTCACCGGCGTGGCGAGACGCCTGCCCGGCCGCGGCTTCGCGATCCACTTCCTGGCCGCCGACGAGCGCGTCTACTCGACCGACGAGACCGTCTCCGCCACCGGCGTCAACGCCTGCGTGGAGGCCGCCATCGCCCTGGATCCGGCCCAGTACCAGTGGGAGTACAAGCGCTACCGCAAGGTGATCCAGAAGCTCGAGGGGCACCCCGAGCACGAGTCGTTCCGGCTCTATTGAGCCGCAGGTCAGCAATCGATCCCTCGGCGCGATGCGCCTTCGTGTGCATCGACCTGACACCCATGTACACTCCGGACTTCTCCAGCGCCTTTCCTGACACGCTGTGTTCCGGGACCAGGGAGACCGCCCCGATGCCATCCGCCGATCACCACGACACCCGATGGAAAGGCTCCCGCGAGGCCTGGCTCGATGCGGCCTTCGAGTTGCTGCTCGAGTCCGGCGTGGACAGCGTGCGGATCCTGCCGCTGGCGAAGCGGCTCAATCTCTCGCGCACCAGCTTCTACTGGTTCTTCAAGGACCGCGAGGCGTTGCTGGACGCCCTGATCGAACGCTGGCGGGAGAAGAATACCCGCGGCCTGGTACGACAGACCGAGGCCTATGCCGAGAACATCACCGAGGCGATCCTGAACGTCTTCGACTGCTGGCTGGACCCCGGGCTGTTCGATTCGCAACTGGAATTCGCGATGCGCAGCTGGGCGCTGCAGTCGGACGCGGTATCCCGGGAGATCGATGTCGCCGACGAGGCGCGCATCGAGGCGCTGACGCGGATGTTCGTCGCCCACGGCTATGACGGCCTGGCGGCCAATGTGCGCGGGCGCACCATCTACCTGACCCAGATCGGCTATATCTCCATGAAGACCCGGGAGTCGCTGGCGGTGCGCATGGCGCGCATCCCCTCCTATGTGGAGATATTCACCGGTCAGCCCCCCACGCCCCGGGAACTCAAGCGCTTCCATGCCCGGCACGGTGACTCCCCCTCGGATGGCGATGAGGGCCTGGCCTCGTCCTGAGCCACCGCTGGAGTGGCTCCGAGCATCCCCGCCACGCCATCGGCATGCCTGATTGCGCCGGCTTCCGAGCCAGGCAGCGCCCTGGCCTGGTCATCGCGCGTCGCACAATGTACACCTATGAACACAAAACAAACCACACTGTACATTCACGCTGCCAAGCCCCCGAGAACAACAAGGACCCCGAGGCCCGACCATGGCGAACGACCCGCTGCTGCAGCCCTTCCAGCTCAAGCATCTGACCCTGAAGAACCGGATCATGATGACGTCCCACGAGCCCGCCTACCCCGAGGACGGGATGCCCAAGGCGCTCTATCGCGCCTACCACGTCGAGCGCGCCAGGGCCGGCCTTGGCCTGACCATGACGGCCGGGTCCGCGGCGGTGGCCAGGGACAGCCCGCCGGTGTTCAACAACATCCTGGCCTACAGGGACGAGGTGGTGCCCTGGATGCGCGAGCTGACCGACGCCTGCCACGAGCACGGCACCGCGGTGATGATCCAGCTGACCCACCTGGGCCGGCGCACCCGCTGGGACAAGGGAGACTGGCTGCCGGCGGTATCGGCCTCCCACCGCCGCGAAGCGTCCCATCGCGCCTTTCCCAAGCAGGTCGAGGAGTGGGATATCGAGCGCCTGGTCCACGACTACGCCGATGCCGCCGAGCGCATGCACGCGGCCGGCCTCGATGGCATCGAGCTGCAGGCCTATGGCCACCTGATGGACCAGTTCTGGTCGCCGCTGACCAATACCCTGGAGGGGTCCTATGGCGGGGATCTCGACAACCGGCTGCGCTTCACCTTCGACGTGCTGCGCGCCATCCGCCAGCGGGTCGGCGAGGCGTTCATCGTCGGCGTTCGCTACACCGGCGACGAGATGCTGCCGGGGGGGCTTGCGGCCGGCGACGGCATGGAGATCTCCCGGCGTCTGAAGGAGAGCGGCCTGGTCGACTTCCTCAATGTGGTCCGTGGGCATATCGACACCGACGCGGGGCTCACCGACGTGATTCCCATCCAGGGCATGCCCAGCGCCCCGCATCTGGACTTCGCCGGCGAGATCCGTCGCGAGGTCGACTTTCCCACCTTCCATGGCGCCAAGATCCAGGACGTCGCCACCGCCCGCCATGCCATCGCCTCGGGCAAGGTCGACATGATCGGCATGACCCGTGCCCACATGGCCGACCCCCACATCGTGCGCAAGATCGTCGAGGGGCGCGAGGAGGAGATCCGCCCCTGCGTCGGCGCCAACTACTGCCTCGACCGCATCTACCAGGGCGGCGCCGCCTACTGCATCCACAACGCCGCCACCGGACGGGAAACCACCATGCCCCACGCCATCCCCAGGGCGGCACAGCAACGCCGGATGGTGATCATCGGCGCCGGACCCGCGGGGCTGGAGGCCGCCCGGGTCGCCGGCGAGCGGGGGCACGAGGTGGTGGTGCTGGAGGCCGCCAGCGACGCCGGCGGCCAGGTGCGCCTCACCGCCCAGAGCGAGCGCCGCCGGGAGATGATGGGCATCATCGACTGGCGCCTGGCGCGCTGCGAGGCCCTCGGCGTCGAGATCCGCTACAACGTCTGGGCCGAGGTCGAGGACGTGCTCGCCGAGAAGCCGGACGTGGTGATCGTGGCCACCGGCGGCTACCCCCTGGAAGACCGGCCAGCGGTCGGGCACGACCTGGTGGTCAACACCTGGGGTATCCTGTCCGGACACGTGGCACCGGGGAAGCGGGTGCTGCTGTTCGACGAGGCCGGCGATCATGCCGCCCTGCAGGCGGCGGAGATCGTTGCCACCGCCGGGGCCGAGCTCGAGATCATGACACCCGACCGCACCTTCTCGGCGGAGATCATGGCCATGAACCTGGTGCCCTACATGCGCGCCCTGCAACGGCCAAACGTCACCTTCACGCCCACCTATCGGCTGAAGTCCGTGGAGCGCGACGGCGGCGAGCTGCTGGCCACTATCAGCAGCGACTATCTGGATCTGAACCATGCGCGACGCATCGATCAGGTGGTGGTCAACTTCGGCATCACGCCGATGGCCGACATCTATTTCGAGCTGAAGCCGCACTCGAGCAACGGCGGCGCGGTGAACTACGACGACCTGATCGTCGGCCGGCCCCAGGCCGTCGTGCGTAACCCGCACGGCAGCTTCCAGCTGTTCCGGATCGGCGACGCCGTCGAGTCCCGGAACACCCATGCCGCCATCTACGACGCCCTGCGGCTGGTCAAGGACCTTTGAGACGCTTGGGCATGAGAAAGGTCACTCCCGCCCGTAGCGGTCTTCGAGGCGCACGATGTCGTCCTCGCCCAGGTAGCTGCCGGACTGCACCTCGATCAGCTCCAGGGGAGCTCGCCCGGGGTTCTCCAGGCAGTGCACCCGCCCCACGGGGATGAAGGTCGACTCGTTCTCGCCCACCAGGAAGGTCTCGTCGTCCAGGGTCACCCGGGCGGTGCCGCTGACCACGATCCAGTGCTCGGCGCGATGGTGGTGAAGCTGCCGCGACAGCCGCGCGCCGGGCTTCACCGTGATGTGCTTGACCTGGTGGCGCTCGCCGGCGTCCACCGTCTCGTAGTGCCCCCAGGGGCGGATGACCGTGGGGGTCTGGCGGGTCTCCGGGCGGCCACCGGCCTCGAGGCGGTCGACCAGGCCGCGCAGCGCCTGGCTGCGGGCGCGGTCGGCCACCAGCACCGCGTCACGGGTCTCGACGATCACCAGGTCCGCCACCCCCAGGGTCGCCACCAGCCGAGACTCGGCGTGCACCAGCAGCCCGCGGCTCGCCTCGCAGGCCACGTCGCCGCGCAGGGCATTGCCGTCGCCGTCGCGGGGCAGCACCTCCCACAGCGCCTGCCAGGAGCCGATGTCGCTCCAGCCCGCGTCCAGCGGCACCATGGCCGCCCGGTCGGTGTGTTCCATCACCGCCACGTCGAAGGAGTTCGCCGGGCACGCCAGGAAGGCCGCTTCCACGGGGCGCAGGAAGTCCAGGTCGGTCGCGGCGCCCGCCAGGGCCTGGCGGCAGGCCACGAGGATCGCCGGGGCGTGGCTCGCCAGGGCCGCCAGGGCGTCCGCCGGGCGCAGCATGAAGATCCCGCTGTTCCAGTAGTGGTCGCCGGCGGCGAGGAAGGCCTCGGCGGTGGCGGCATCGGGCTTCTCGACGAAGCGCACCACCTCGAAGCCGCCGCACAGGGGCTCGCCGGACTGCAAATAGCCGAAGCCCGTCTCGGCACGGGTCGGCACCACGCCGAAGGTGACGATCCGGCCCCCCTCGGCCAGGCGGGCGGCGCACTCCAGGGCATCGCGGAAGGCGCCCTCGTCGCCCAGGTGATGGTCCGAGGGCAGCACCAGCAGCGGCCCCTCATGCCCCTCGCGATCCGCCAGCAGGGCCGCCAGGGCGATGGCCGGGGCGGTGCCGCGTCCCTCGGGCTCGAGCAGCAGGGTCGCCCCCTCGACACCGGCCCGGCGCAGCTGCTCGGCCGCCAGGAAGCGGTGCGCCTCGTGACAGATGACGATGGGCGGCGCGACCGCCAGCCCATCGAGCCGGGACAGGGTCCGGGCCAGCAGACTGCGGTCGTCCTCCAGGGAGAGGAACTGCTTGGGGCGCGCCCGGCGCGACAGCGGCCAGAGCCGCACGCCGTTGCCACCGGCCAGGATCACGGGCGTGAACACGGGGTATCTCCTCCTTCGGCTGGCGACGCCAGCGGCGACACGACCTCAACGGCCGACCAGCATCCGCCGCAGCGTCGCGTCCCGGTCGATGACATGGTGCTTGAGCGCACCGCCCAGGTGCAGGGCGATACCCAGCATCAGCAGCCAGCCGAGCCACTGGTGCAGGGTGTAGAAGAGGGTCTCCAGCCACTCGCTGGGCGACAGCAGGTGCGGCAGTTCGACCAGGCCGAACACCCGGGTGGGTATCTCCAGCGTCGAGGCCGAGGCCATCAGGTAGCCGGTGATCGGCATGACCAGCAGCAGCACGTAGAAGAGCCCATGCACCCAGCGCGCCAGGCGGTGCTCCCAGGCCCGGGCCGGCAGCGGTGGCGGTGGCGGGTCCCACAGGCGCCAGCCCAGGCGCAGCAGCATCAACAGCCAGACCAGCACGCCCACCGACTTGTGGAGCTGGAACAGCTCGAACTGGCGGAAGACGTCTTCGACCCCGCCCATGTAGAGCCCCAGCCCCAGCAGGAAGAGCACCAGGCCGGCCACCAGCCAGTGCAGCAGCCGTGCCACCAGGCCCCAGCCGGCGGCGTGATTGCGCCAGGCGAGGCTCACGGCGCCACCAGCTCGAGGGCGAAGTCGACGTGCACCTCGTGCTTCACCGTGCCCTCGGTGCGCCAGGCGCCGCGCCCGACGTCGAAGTCGGTGCGGTCGAGTGACAGGCGGCCCTCGGCCCGTACCCGCTCGCCGTCACTCCCCCAGCCGACCGGCACCTCCAGGGGGTAGCTCTCGCCGAGCACCTCGAGTTCACCCTCGACGTGCAGCTCGCCCGGCGCCGGCTCATGGATGGCGGTGCTGCGATAGACGATCCTCGGGTGGGACTCGACGTCGAACCAGTTCCGGCCATGCAGCATGTCATCGACCATGGCGCTGCCGCTGGTGATGCTCGCCGAGTGCAACACCAGCACCAGGCTCCCGCTGGCCGGGTCATCCGGGTCGCCCTCGAGCTCGACGTCGAAGGCCTCGACTCGCGTCACCGCCTCGCGACCGTCGGCGGTGCCGATCAACTCGATGTGGCTGGCCTCGCGATCCAGCTCCCAGGCAGAGGCCCCGGGGGCCGTCAGCAGCGACAGGCCCGCTGCCGCAGTCAGAATCCCTGCCGCCGTGAAATGTCGTCGCGTCATGCTGCCTCCGGGCCCTGCGGCCGCCCCGTCATCGTTCGTTCGGCACCGTCCGGACCCGCACGTCTCCGGAACGGCTGCCGAAATCCTCGTGCAGCCAGCCGCGCAGGCGCTCCATCCCGGGGCGATCGACGCCGGCCTGCGCATCGTCCGGAGGCGGCAGGGTGCCGGTGACGAAACCGCGGGCCAGGAAGGGCTCGAGCAGCGCCGGGGCACCGCTGATGACGTGCACCGGTACGCCCCCACTGGTCTCCTCGCCGGTGATGAGGGGTGCGGCCTGATGGTCCCCCAGCAGGATCAGCAGGGTGTCGTCGTCGACGAACTCCTCGGCCCAGCGCGTGCTGGCATGTAAAGCGTAGTCCAGCGACATGGCGTAGTGGTCCCGTACCCGCTCGAGATCCTGCCACAGCACCTCGGGAGGATCGCCGGCATCGGCCCAGCGCCGGAAGACACTGCCGTCGCCCACCTCGCTCCAGTCATCGAGCACCGGAATGACCGGCGTCCAGGGGGCATGGCTGCTGATCAGGGCGATCTGGGCGAACAGTGGCTCGCGAGCGGACGGGGGCATGGGCGGACCGCCGCTCCTGAGGTGCTTCTCGAAATAGTGCAGGGTGAACTGGTCGGGCATGGTCACCCAGTTCAGTGCCGGACCGGCGTAGTCGATGTCGGCGGCGGCGTGGATCTCGTCGAAGCCGTAGGCCTCGCCCTCGGGCCAGGCCAGGGTGATGGCGGGCATCACGGTGAGGGTGCGGTGGCCGGTGGCGCGGAAGTCGTCCACCAGGGTGGCCTGGTCACTCGCCAGCATCAGCCGATACCAGAGCGGGTTGTCGATCCGCAGTCCGCTCAGGATGCTGGCATGGGCCAGCCACGACTGGCCACCGCGGATCGGTGCCTCCAGGGTGCCCGAGACCACCGACAGGCCCGCCGCCTCGAAGCGCTCGGCCATCTCCTCGAGCCGTGGCACGACCCTGCCCGCATAGCGCTCGTCGAACAGCGCCGCGACGCCGTAGGACTCCACGAACACCAGCAGGACGTCCCGGCCGGCCAGCCCCTCCAGTGCCTGCGCCGGCGCCGGCGACTCGGCCATGCGGACGACGAAGTCGCGGTGGGCACGATGCGTCTCGACCAGCTGCTGCCCCTGGAAGCGCAGGGTGTCCAGCAGCGGGGTGCGCGCCACCGGCAGCAGCCTGGGGTGATGGAACTCGGTGGCCACCAGGGTGCCGCTCGCCGCCAGCATCACCCCCGCCAGCCCCGCGGCCAGGCCACCACGCGCCAGGCCCTGGAGCCCGCACAGAAGACGCGACAGCAGCCAGATCCCCAGCACGGTCAGCAGGAGGCCCAGCAGCGATGCCGCCAGGGCGACCACCCGCCCCAGGTTGCCCTCCAGCAGGTGGAAGACCGAACGCAACAGGGGCAGGTCCAGATAGAGGTTGAGCGAGCGCCCGAAGGCCACATGGGTGGCGGCATCCCCCAGGGCGGCCAGCATCGCCGCCACCACGGCCACCAGTACCGGCCAGCGCAGCCAGGCGACTCGGCCGCCTGCCGGCAGCAGGGCCAGCAGGGCCGCCAGCAGCAGGGCCTCCAGGGCGATCCAGCGCATCGACAGCCCGCCGAAGCGCAGCCAGAGCGGCAGCAGCAGCAGGACGTTGAGCAGGGCCGCCCCCATCAGCAGTCGCAGCATGGCGAGGAATCCTCGGATGAAGGGCCGTGACGCGGCCCTGCCGTTGAGGATAGCGCACCGGCATTCAGTATACATTTACCCCATGATGTACAAGTGTTGTGGAATCACGCCTCTCCCGAGCGTCGTCCCGAGGGGCGTGCAGGATCGGCCGTCCATGACGACACTGTGTCGAGAACCCGGAGAAGCTGTCATGCCCCTGCCGTCTCGCCTCCTGCGACTGCTTGCCCTGCTGGCCCTGCTCGGCATGCCCGGACTGGCCCCGGCGGCGACTTCCGCGGCCGACCTGGAGGCACTGTTCGCGGCGGTCGGCGAGCGGGCCGAGGCGCTCGCTGCCGCCCCCTACCGCTACCGGCCACCGCCCCTGCCCGAGGCGCTGCGAAAGCTCGACTACGACACCTACCGGCAGATCCGCTTTCGCCCCGAAGCCGCCCTGTGGGGCGACGAAGGGCTCTTCTCGGTGCAGCTGTTCCACACCGGTTTCCTGTTCGACTCGCCCGTGCGGCTCCACCTGGTGGAGGGCGGCGAGGCATCCCCACTGCCCTTCGACCCGGCACGCTTCCGCTACGACGACCAGGCCGCCGCGCTGCTCGAGCACGACCTGGAGGGGGCCGGCCACGCCGGCTTCCGCCTGCACTTCCCGCTCAACCGCGCCGACCACCAGGACGAGTTCCTGGTCTTCCTGGGCGCCTCCTACTTCCGCATGGTGGGGCGCGGCCAGGGCTACGGCCTCTCGGCTCGGGGGCTGGCCATCGACACCGCGACTCCCCGGGGCGAGGAGTTCCCGGCGTTCCGCGAGTTCTGGCTGGTGCGCCCGGCCCCGGACGCCACGCGCATGACGGTGCTCGCGCTACTCGACAGCCCCTCGCTGGCCGGCGCCTACCGTTTCGACATCGCCCCGGGACGCGACGTCACGGTGGATATCGAGGCCCGCCTGTTCGCCCGTCGCGACCTGGGCAAGCTGGGCATCGCCCCGCTGACCAGCATGTTCGCCCACGGCGACACCACCCCGCGGGCGGTGGATGACCACCGCCCGGCGGTGCACGATTCCGACGGCCTGCTGGTGCATACCGGACGCGGCGAATGGATCTGGCGGCCGCTGACCAACCCGCGCACCCTGCGCGTCTCGTCGCTGCGCGACCACCACCCGAGCGGCTTCGGCCTGGCCCAGCGCGAGCGCGACTTCGCCCGCTACCTGGACCTGGAAGCCCGCTACGAGCGCCGCCCCGGCCAGTGGGTCGAACCGCTGGAGGGCTGGGGATCCGGTGGCGTGGAACTCGTCGAGATTCCCGCCGAGAACGAGACCCATGACAACATCGTCGCCTACTGGGTCGGCGACGACCCCCTGCATGCCGGCGACTCGAGGCACCTGCGCTATCGTACCCGCACCTTCGGCGCGGCCCTGCCCGAGCAGCGGCTGGCACGGGTCGAGCGAACCCGCCAGGGCTGGGGCGGCGTGCCCGGGCAGCCCGCCCCGCCACCCGGGAGCCGACGCCACTTCATGGTCGATTTCAGCGGCGGCGAACTCGAGGGACTCGCACCCGACCAGCCGGTGGAGGCGCAACTCGACACCAGCAGCGGCCGCCCGCACCACCTGCAGACCCGCCCGCTCCCCGACGGCCGCGGCTGGCGCGCCTCCTTCCGCCTCGATCCCGAGGGCCGACAGCCCGCCGACATGCGCCTGCGGCTGACCCTGCACGACGAGATCCTCAGCGAGACCTGGAATCATGTCTGGTACCCCGACGAGCAGCGCTGACATCGCCGCCCGCGGCCTCGCCGGTGGCCAACGCCTGCCCTGGCTGGCCACCCGGCGGGCGCTGCTGGCCCTGCTCGTGACCCTCACCACCCTGGTCGGTGCCGGCCTGATGCTCCGCATCCTGCAGCCCGGCGGCGTCACGGCCCTGCAGGTGATGATCCTGGTGCTCTTCACCCTCACCTTCGCCTGGATCGCCACGGCCTGCTGGTCGGCGCTGTTCGGCTTCCTGCTGCTGCTCGCCGGGCGCGATCCCCTGACCCTGGCCCGGCGTCCGGCGCTCGAGGCCGAACGGCGGCTGCCGATCACCCGGCGCACGGTACTCGCCATGCCGGTGCACAACGAGGCTCCTGCCCGTGTGGTGGCCGCCCTTCAGGCCAGTGCCGAGTCGCTGATCGCCACCGGCGAGGCCCGCCACTTCGAGCTCTTCGTGCTCAGCGACACCACCGACGACGCCATCGCCGAAACGGAGGCCCGGGCGGTGGCCGTCCTGCAGCAGCGACTGGAGGGCCGACTGGCGCTGCACTACCGGCGGCGCCCCGACAACACCGGGCGCAAGGCGGGCAACATCGCCGAGTTCTGCCGACGCTGGGGCGCACGCTACGACTTCCTGGTGGTGCTGGACGCCGACAGCCGCATGAGCGGCGAGGCGCTGCTGGCGCTGGTGCGGGCCATGCAGGCACGCCCCGGAACGGGGCTGATCCAGACGGTACCGCTGCCGGTGCGCCAGGCCACGCCGTTCGGGCGGCTGGCCCAGTTCGCGGCGAGCCTCTACGCGCCCATGCTGGCCGCCGGCCAGAGCTGCTGGCAGGCCGATACCGCCAACTACTGGGGTCACAACGCCATCCTGCGCCTCCCGGCCTTCATGGCCCATGGCGGCCTGCCTCGGCTGCCTGGCCGCCCGCCACTGGGGGGCGAGATCCTCAGCCACGATTTCGTCGAGGCCGCCCTGCTGCGACGGGCCGGCTGGCAGGTGCAGCTGGAGACCCGCATCGCCGGCAGTTTCGAGGAGATGCCCGGCAACCTGCTCGACTACGCCCGCCGTGACCGTCGCTGGACCCAGGGCAACCTGCAGCACCTGCGCCTGCTGGCCGCCCCGGGGCTGCACGTCCTGAACCGCCTGCACTTCGCGATGGGCGCCATGGCCTACCTCTCCTCGCTGCTGTGGCTGGGGGTGCTGCTGGCCGGCAGCCTGGACGCCACGCTGCGCGCCCAGCGCAGGGTGGCCGACTTCGACGGCGCCGCCCCGCTCTTTCCCCACTGGCCCCAGGCCCGGCCGGAGCTGATTCTCATCCTGCTCGGCGTCACCCTCGCGCTGCTGCTGCTGCCCAAGCTGCTCGGCCTGCTGCTGGCCCTGGGGCGCCGGGCCCGTGGCTATGGCGGCCGCCGCCGCCTGCTCACCGGCGCCCTGCTGGAGGCCGGCGCCGCCATCCTGTTGGCGCCGGTGATGATGGCCTTCCACAGCGCCTTCGTGCTCGGGGTGCTGACCGGCACCAGCGTCGACTGGGACGCCCAGCCCCGCGAGGGACGTGCCGTGGCCTGGCCCGCGGCGCTCCGCCACGGCGGGCCCTTCGCCCTGCTCGGGGCCCTCTGGGCGGGCCTGGTGCTGTGGCTGGCACCGACGCTGCTGTGGTGGCTCTCGCCGGTATGGTTCGCCCTGCTGCTGGCGCCGCTGCTGATCAGGGCCAGCGGCAGCCGCCGCCTGGCCGGAGCGATCACGCGCCTCGGCCTGCTGAAGACCCCGGAAGAGTGCTCGGCGAGCACCCTGCTGGGAGACCGGACGGCGCCACCGACCGGCTCCGGGTCCCTGCACCCGCCGCCCCCCGAGTCACCGGGGGAGATGCCCACCCAGCGACTGCAGCGAACGAGGAGTCCCCCATGACGGTGCTCTCCTGGCCGGCACGCCTGCGCCGCGGTCTCGGCCTGACCCGCTCGCTGCTGATCTACTGGCGCCCGGGACGCCAGCGGGGCCTGCGGCGACTCTACGCCGACTTCATCGCACCGGGAGACCTGGTCTTCGACGTGGGTGCCCACCTGGGCGATCGCACCGCCGCCTTCCAGGGGCTGGGGGCCCGGGTCGTCGCCCTGGAGCCCCAGCCGGCCCTCATCCCCTGGCTGAAGCGGCTGGTGGGCCACCGCCCCGGGGTCACCCTGCTGCCCTGCGCCGCCGGCGCCGCCCCCGGCGAGGCGGAACTGGCGGTGAGCGAGGCGACGCCGACGGTCTCCACCCTGGCCCGGGAGTGGCGTGACGCCATCGGCGAGCGCAACCCCGGCTTTCGCGACGTGCGCTGGGAACGACGCCTGCGGGTCCCGGTGACCACCCTGGATGCGCTGATCGCCGCGCATGGGCTGCCGCGCTTCTGCAAGATCGACGTGGAGGGCTACGAGGCCGAGGTGCTGGCCGGGCTCAGCCAGCCCCTGCAGGGCGTGTCGGTCGAGTTCGTCGCCGGTGCCCTGGACATCGCCGAACGCTGCGTGGCACGACTGGCCCACCTGGGCCATTATCGATTCAACGCCATCGCCGGCGAGGGCCGCCGTTTCCTGTGGTCGGAGTGGCGTTCGCCGGAGGCCACGCGCCAGTGGCTGGCCCAGGGAGGCGAGGGTCTGGCCTCAGGTGATCTCTATGCACGTCTCGACGCCTTCCCACGACCCGAGGAGCAGACGCGATGAGCCATGCACGGGACATCCCCCGCTGGCAGGATCTCACCAGCCGCGAGATGGAATTCCTGCAGAGCAATACCGTGGCGGTGATGGTGCTCGGTGCCATCGAGCAGCACGGCGCCCACCTGCCGCTCTCCACCGACCTCGATATCGGGCAGGGGCTGCTGGAGGCCGCCCTGACGCACCTCCCCGACCGCTTCCCGCTGGTGATCCTGCCGCCCATGGCGCTGGGCGCCAGCGACGAGCACCTGAGTTTCCCCGGCACCCTGAGCCTCTCGCCGGACCTCGCCATCTCCACCCTGGAAGCCTACGGCGAAGCCGTGGCCCGGGCGGGCCTCAAGCGCCTGGTGCTGGTCAACAGCCACGGGGGCAACAAGGCGGTGATGGACCTCGCCGCGCTACGGCTGCGCCGCCGGGACGGCCTGATGGTGGTCAAGGTCAACACCATGCGCATGCCGCCGCCGGGCACCCTGCCGGCCGGCGGGCTGCCGGCCGACGAGCTGCGCCACGGCCTGCACGGCGGCGCCATCGAGACCGCCATGATGCGCCACCTGGCCCCCGACAAGGTCCGCCTCGACCAGCTGGATCACCCGCGCTCACGGGGGCAGGCGATGGCGGAACAGGGATTACTGCTGGGCCCCGAGGGCGAGGCCGCGTTCGCCTGGCTGGCCGAGGACCTGAACCCCGGGGGCGTGGTGGGCAATGCCCATCTCGGCACCCCCGAGCTCGGCGAGCGGCTCGTCGCCCACTACGCCAAGCGCATCGCCCGCATCCTGCGCGAGACCCAGGCCATGGACACCGGGCGCACCCACGGCTGACCGTCGCGGGTGCGTCGTTCAGGACCGCCCCGGCCCCTCGCCGTGGCCGTTGAACACGGCATCCAGCAGGTGACCGGCACGCTCCGCCTTGGCGCTGAGGTAGCGCCGGTTGTGGTCGTTGAGGCTGCCGTAGAGCGCCTGGCGCGATACCACCTCGATGCCCCCCGCACTCAGTGCCGCCACCTTGCGGGGGTTGTTGGTCAGCAGCTGTACCCGCCGAATGCCCAGCGAAGCGAGCATGTCCACGGCCACCCCGTAGTGTCGCTCGTCCTCGTCGAAGCCGAGGGTGCGGTCGGCGTCCAGGGTGTCGAGCCCGCTGTCCTGCAGGGTGTAGGCGCGAAGCTTGTTGGCCAGGCCGATGCCGCGCCCCTCCTGGGCCAGGTAGAGCAGCACGCCGCCGCCCAGGGCCTCGATCCCGGTGACGGCCTTGCGCAGCTGCTCGCCACAGTCGCAGCGCAGGCTGCCGAACAGGTCACCGGTCAGACAGGCCGAGTGCAGCCGCAGCGGCACGGGGGCCTCGCCGGCCTCCGGCTCGCCGATCACCACCGCCACATGTTCACGCAGCCCGTCGGGCTCGCGGAACAGGACGAAGCGGCAGTCGAAGGCGTCGACCAGCGGTATCCGCGCCTCGCTGACCCGCTTGAGCATGCCCGGGGCACCTGCCGGGCAGCATTCGGCCTTGTCGGCCGCGACCGCCAGCAGGGTACCCTCGGCCACCAGGGCCTCCACCGCGGCGCGGCGCGAGTCATCCACCCGGGCCACCAGCGCCGAGGGGATGAGCAGCGCCCGGCGCATCAGCGCCAGCGCCGCCCGGTCGGCCCGCTCCGCGGGTTGGAGGGCCCGGCGCCAGCGGGCCAGCTCGGCGCGTCCCGGCAGCGCCTCCGGCCGAGGGCCGAAGGCCAGCTCGGCAAGGCGTTGCCGCCCGCCCCCCTCCGGCAGCGGCAGGCGCGCCGTCGCCACTGCCCCGACCTCGCCCAGCAGCGCCAGGCGATGGGGACTCAGCACCAGCGCCGGGGTCGTGCCGGCTTCACGGGCCAGGCGCGCCACCGCCGTCTCGGCCGCGCCCTCGATGGCCTGCACCAGCACGCGCGACTCGCCGTCGACCAGCAGTACCGGCAGCCCCCGGCGTAGATCGAAGATGGCCCGTTCAACCTGATGCATCGCTCTCTCCTTCCTGCGTCGCGGCCGGGTACCGGCTGGCCCCTGGCATCCCGTCCCTTTGCTTCGCCCCGGGGAACTGCGCATGATGATCACCTGCTCCCGATCCGGAGACCGTATGCGCTCCCCCGACGCCCTGCTGACCCTCGATGACGCCTGGCAGGCGCTCATCAACCCGCCCACGCCGGCCGGATCGGGCCGGCTGCACCTGACCGCTGCCGGCTGGACGGCCGCGGGCCCCGTCGCGGATGACGCCCGCGAGCTGCTGGACTGCCTGGCTCCGCTGGCTGCCCGGTCCGGCCGCCTGGCGATTGCCCAGCTCGGCCAGAGCCTGGATGGCCGCATCGCCACCGAGTGCGGCCACTCCCACTACATCAACGGCCTGGCCAGCCGGGTACACCTCCACCGGCTGCGCGGGCTGGTCGACGCCGTGGTGGTCGGCGTCGGCACCGCCTGCGCAGATGATCCCCTGCTCACGGTGCGCCACGTGCCCGGCCGACAGCCGGTGCGGGTGATCCTCGACCCCCGCGGGCGGGCACCCGCGCGACTACGACTGCTGCGTGAGGCCCAGGCCCCGACCCTGCACCTGCTCGGCGAGGACGCCGAGCCCGACGGCCCGGGCGCCGGACACGTCACCCGCCTGAGACTGCCGCTGGTCGACGGCGGTTTCGTCCCGGCCGCGGTCCTCGACGCCCTGGCCGCACGTGGTCTCGGCCGGGTACTGATCGAGGGCGGCGGGATCACTGTCTCGCGTTTCCTCGAGGCCGGCGTGCTCGACCGGTTGCACCTGCTGTTGGCGCCGCTGCTGATCGGCTCCGGCCGTCCGGGGCTGACCATGACGCCCATCGCCACCCTGGACCAGGCCCGGCGGCCAGGGGTGCGTACCTTTCGCTGCGGCGACGACACCCTCTTCGACCTCGAGCTCGACGGCTCCCGGACCGCCCCCGGCTGAACCGCCGCGACGCCAGCCGACGCCCGGCAACCGGAACACCCCGGACACGCTCAGTCCCCGCTCCCGGACGGGGAAGGCAGGGCCAGGAGGTCCCTGTGCCCCACCATCACCCCCAGTTTGCCGGCGGCCAGTCCGGCCAGGCGGCGCTCCCGCCAGTCCGCCAGGCGGTCCGCTTGCGACGGTGACTGCACCAGGGCGGCGGCGTGCCAGCCGTCGACCAGGGCCTCGGCCAGGGCTCCCCCGGCGGGGTCGCCGACGACCAGGTGCCAGGGGGTGGCGGCGGTCTCCACCCGATAGCCGGCTTCTCTCATGGCGTCTGCCAGCACCATCGGGGCCTCGCCGCCCAGGGCCGTCCCCAGCCCCTTGTCACGGCGCTGGTGGGCCTGGAACAGGTCGCGCACCGCCGCGTCCTCCTCGTCCTCGAGGCGCTCCCCCGCGGCGTCCAGGAAGGCCCAGTCACCATCGACACTGAGGGTGACGAGCAGCGCCTGGCGGCGCTCGGCACAGGCGGCCACCAGCGCCCTCGCCCAGCGGCGGGAGACCAGGTCGAGCAGGGCCGAGGCCACCACCAGGTCGGCACCGGCCAGCAGGCCATCATCCACCGGCGCCAGGTCGCGACAGCGACCCTCCAGCGTGATCCGCCGGCCGGCGCCGTCGCGCAGCCTGGCCCCACGTTGCCGGGCCAGGGCCAGCAGTCCGGTGTCGTGGTCGACCAACCGCCAGTGTTGCGGCCCCGGCAGGCGGGGGGCCAGGAAGGCGAGGTTGCTGCCGCTGCCGCAGCCCAGGTCGACCACGCCGTGCTGCCCCGGGCGTGCGGCCAGCCAGGTCGCGGCGAGCCCGGTCAGGCAGTGACTGCGCGAACGGGCGTCCAGCGCTTCGCGCAGGGCGAGCCAGTCGGCGGTGAAGCGCTCCCCGGACGGCGGACGGTTCATGGTCCGCCTCCCGAACGGTGCGAGGCGGGCGGCGGAAGCGCCAGGGCCACCGCGAATCGTTCGCCGGCCCGGTGCCAGTCCGCCAGCCCCTCGCGTACACGGCGTGCCCCGCGTCTCAACCGACGGCGCAGCCCGGCGTCGTCACACCAGCGGGCCAGTGCCTCGCGCAGTGCCGCCGCATCACCGGGGGGGACGGCGATGCCCGCCTCCGGCGGCAGGGTGTCGGCCAGCGCCCCGCCGGTGGTCGTGATCACCGGCAGCCCCCGGGCCAGGGCCTCGGTGACCACCATGCCGTAACCCTCGTAGTGCGATGGCAGCACGAACAGGTCGGCGCCATGGTAGGCCGCGGCCAGGTCGCCGGCACCGCATTCCCCCGGCCAGCGCAGCCGATCGGCCAGGCCGTGGTGACGGGTCGCGGCGAGCAGGCGGGCGGCATGCGCCGGGTCCCTCCGGTGGCTGCCGATGGCCTCGCACTCCCAGGGGCGATCCGCGAGCCCGGCCAGCACCTCGACCAGCAGGTCATGGCCCTTGCGCGGAATCAGCGTCGCCACGCAGAGCAGCCGCTGCGGGCGGGCCGCGGCCTCGAGGTCCAGCGCACTGGCGGCCAGCGCCGCCCGCTCGACTCCCGGCTCGACCACCCGGATGCGCGCCTCGGGCACCCGGAAGCGTGACAGGCCGCGGGCGGTCCAGGCACTGGTGACGATCACCCGCCGGGCCACGGCCAGCGCACGGACCTCGCTGTCGAACAGGCGTCGTCGACGCGCCTCGCCGAGGCCGGTCTCGTCTGCCAGCGGATGGTGCACCAGGGCGGTGATCGCCAGGCGGTCGGCATGACGCTCGACCACGTCGGGCAGCCCGCCCATGGCCAGGCCGTCGATCACCACCCGGGCCGCATCGGGCAGTGCGGCCAGGGCCGCGTCCAGGCTGCGCCGCGCCGTGGCGTCGGGTTCCGGGAAGCGCCCCTCGAGCCCGGTCACCGCGACCCGCCAGCCGCGGCACCGCAGTTCCGCGACCATCCGGGCGTCATAGACATAGCCCCCGGTGAGTTGGCCGGGATCGCCGGCGACGATCAGGGTGAGGTCGGGCATGCTCACAGCTCGCCCTCGTAGCTGGCCCAGGCGACATGGGATTCATGCAGGGTCACGCGCATGCTGTCGAGCCCGCCCGCCGAGCCGCCGAGACGGCCGAGCTGAATCGCCGTGGCCAGGCGCTCGAAGATGACCCGCGCCATGAACTCGGTCGTGGTATTGCGCCCGTGGAACTCTTCCAGCTGGTCGAGGTTGCGATAGTTGAACTCGCCGAGTACCGCCTTGAGCGTCTCGCCGGCCAGGCCGATATCGACCACCAGGCCGTCCTCGTCGAGCTCACGGCGCTGGAAGCGGACATCGACCACATAGGTGGCGCCATGGGTGCGCTGGGCGGGACCGAAGATCTCGCCACGGAAGCTGTGGGCGATCATGAAGTGATCGCGAACGGTGAGTCGGTACATGGCTGAGGCTCCCGTCGGGTCAGGGGGTGGTCGGGTAGCGCAGGCGGTGGCAGAGCACCTCGCCCGCGGCGGCGGCGAGTCGGGGCATCAGGACGGGCAGGTCGAGGAAATCGCTCTCTCCGCTGATCAGGGCGTCGAGGCGGGGGTCGCGCAGCAGCTCCAGCGCCAGCGCCAGGCGCCGGCGATGGTCCCAGCGCGGCGTGCGTTCGGCGGGCAGGCGGCCCACCTGGCTGCCGACCAGGCGCAGTCGCCGGGAGTGGAAGGCCTCCCCCAGCGGCAGGCTCGCCTCGCGGTCGCCGTACCAGCTCATCTCCACCACCCGCGCCTCGTCGCCGGCCAGCGCCAGCGCCAGGCGCAGCCCCTCGGGGTTGCCGCTGGCGTGGACCACCAGGTCGTTGTCGGTCGGTGCCTGCTCGGCCAGGCGGAAGTCGACCCCCAGGGCGCGGGCCAGCTCGGCACGGCCGGGCGCCACGTCCACCAGGCAGACGCCGGTGCCGGGAATGGCCGCACAGAGCCAGGCCACCAGGGCGCCCACCACGCCGGCCCCGATCACCGCGATACGGTCGCCGACTCGCGGCTCGGCGTCCCAGCAACCGTTGATCGCGGTCTCCATGTTGGCGGCGAGCACCGCCCGGGCGGGCGGCAGGCCCGCCGGCAGCGGCGTGACCGCGGCGGCCGGCACCACGTAGCGATCCTGATGGGGATGCAGGCAGAACACCTCGCGACCCAGCAGCGCGTCGGGGCCGGCCTCGACCACCCCCACGCTGGCGTAGCCGTACTTCACCGGCCAGGGGAAGTCGCCGGCCTGGAAGGGGGCGCGCATGCGCTGCCACTCGCCCTCGGGTACCCGACCCTGGAACACCAGCGACTCGGTCCCCCGGCTGACGGCGCCGAACAGCGCCCTGACCCGCACCTCCCCCTCGCCGGGGGCGGGCAGCGGCTCCTCGCTCAGTGCCCCGTGCCCCGGGGCCAGGGTCCAGAAAGCGGTGGCGGTGATGTCAGACATGGTGATGATCCTGCTGCGATCCATTCGCTGCGAGACAGCTGTCCAGGGCCATTGGCCACGACCCAAATTTTACAATAATGGTACAGAGAAATGATTACTGCATAATGATGATGCTGCCGGTCACCCCTCGGTGGACTACGTTGAGAGTGTGGTCCCGCTGCTGGTCAGCATAGCGATAAAGGCCCGGCAGCGTCGCTGCTGCCGCCTCACGGGAGGTCCGATGTCACGCTTCGCCCCGCTTCAGGATCATGCCCCGCGAGTACGGCAGCGGACGGCCACCGGCCCCGCACCCTGGCTCGCGCTGGAACTGGCCGCCGGGTTCGCCGGCCTGCTGGCGGCAGGCATCATGCTGTGGCACTGGCTCGACGCCGCCCCGGCACTGCCCCTGGTGGCCATGGCGACCTACCTGATCATGGCCGGGCTGGTCATGGGTCGGGTGCCGAACCATTGGCAGCGGCTGGGCTGGGCCAATCGGGTCACCCTGGCCAGGGGCGGGCTGGTGGCGCTGCTGGCCGGTGCCGTGGCCGACCCTGTGCTGCTGGCGGCCCAGGGTGGCCTCTTCGCCGGCCTGGCACTGGTCGCCCTGCTGCTCGACGGCCTGGACGGCTGGGTGGCCCGTCACAGCGGCACCACCAGCCGTTTCGGCGCTCGCTTCGACATGGAGATGGATGCCTGCTTCATCCTGGTGCTGTGCCTGGCGCTGCTGGCACTCGGCAAGGTGGGCCCCTGGATACTGGCCATCGGCACCCTGCGCTACGCCTTCATGCTGGCCGGCCGGCAGCTGCGCTGGCTCGCGGCCCCCTTGCCCGAGAGCCGTCGGCGCAAGATCGTCTGTGTCTGGCAGGTGGCGGCGTTGCTGCTCGGCCTGCTGCCTGCCATCGGGGCCACGCCTGCCGCCTGGCTGGCGGCCACGGCCCTGGCAGGGCTCGTCTGGTCGTTCGCCACCGACATCCATTGGCTGTATCGCCACGCCAGGCCCTGAAACCCGACACGGTTGCCCGGTCGGCAACCCTGCATGTCCGCGGAGGATTCCCCATGGCCATTCGACACCCTTACCATCGACTTTCCGCCCTCGCGGCGACAGCCGGTGTGGTGGCGGGACTCGCCACCCTGCCCGTCGCCGCCGAACCCCACACCTACGAGATCGACCCGGAGCACTTCTCCATCGGCTTCTTGACCGAGCATGTCGGCTATGCCGACCTGCTCGGCATGTTCCTCGAAGGCAGCGGTGAGTTCGTCTATGACGACGAGACCCGTGAGCTGCACTCGGCCCGGGTGGAGATCAGCGCCGACAGCGTCTTTTCCAACCACGAGGAGCGCGACAACCACCTGCGCAGCAACGATTTCCTCGATGCCGGCCGCTACCCCACCATCGTCTTCGAGGCCACCGGCTTCGAGGCCCACAGCGACAGCGAGGGCACCCTCGAGGGCGAACTGACCCTGCTCGGCGAGACGCGCCCCGTGACACTGGATGTCACCCTCAACAAGGCCGAGGTCTACCCCTTCGGGCATGAGCAGTACACCCTGGGGCTCTCGGCACGCACCACCATCGCCCGCAGCGACTGGGGCATGACCTACGGGGTCGACAACGGCATGGTCGGCGACGAGGTGACGCTGATCTTCGAACTGGAGGCACTCCGGCAATGAGCGATCCTGGCAACAGACGGGCTGGCAAGTCGCCGCCAGCCTGCTAGACTGGCTCCGACGCTTGACGGGGTGCCGGTGGAACCGGCTGAGATCGCCATACGACAGATGCTGTCGTCACGGCGGGGCCCGTTGAACCTGATCCGGCTCGTACCGGCGTAGGAATCAAGCGGCGGCCAGATCACTGGCGGCGCCAGATACATGCCCGCCCCCATCGGCCCCTCCCCCCTTCGCCCACGCTCCGGATCGACACACCGCTACCGGAGGCATGATGGGCTACCGCTTCAGCGACCTCACCGCCGCCTGCCAGGACGACTGGCGCGCCTACATCGAGCACGACTTCGTGCGCGGCCTGGCCGAGGGCGCCCTCGAGGAAGGCGCCTTCCGCCACTACCTGCAGCAGGACTACCTCTTCCTGATCCACTTCGCCCGCGCCTACGCCCTGGCCGCCTACAAGAGCCGCACCCTGGACGACCTGCGCCAGGCCCATGAGGGGCTCAAGGCGATCGTCGACGTGGAGCTGGGCCTGCACGTGGGCTACTGCCGGGAATGGGGCATCGCCGAGGAGGAGCTCGCCGCCCAGCCCGAGGCCCGGGCCACCATGGCCTACACCCGTTACGTGCTGGATACCGGCAACCGCGGCGACCTGCTCGACCTGCACGTGGCCCTGGCCCCCTGCCTGGTGGGCTACGGCGAGATCGCCGACTGGATCAATGCCCGGCCCTTCACCGTGCGCGGCGACGCCAATCCCTATGACGCCTGGATCGCCATGTACGAGAGCGACGAATTCCAGACCGCCCGCCGTGCCGAGGAGGCCTGGCTCGACGCCCGCCTGGCCGACGTCACCCCGGCGCGTTTCGCCGAGCTCTGCACGGTGTTTCGCGACGCCACCCGGCTGGAGATCGACTTCTGGCAGATGGGGCTGGACCGCAGCCTCTGATGCCCCCCCTGAGCGACAACAACACGTCAAGGACAATCCCCATGAGCAAGACCGCCCACTTCCTCGCCGAGACCGCCCGGGTCGACGCGGCCGCCGTCCAGCCGCTGCCCGGCTCGCGCAAGGTCCATGTCGAGGGCTCGCGCCCGGATATCCGCGTGCCCTTCCGCGAGATCTCCCTGTCGCCGACGAAGACCTCCGGCGCCGACGAGGAGAACCCGCCGCTGCTGGTCTACGACACCTCCGGCCCCTACACCGACCCGGCGGCCGAGATCGACCTGCGAAAGGGACTGCCCGAGCTGCGCCGCGCCTGGATCGAGGCGCGCGACGACACCGAGTTCCTCGACGGCCCCACCAGCGAGTACGGCCAGCGCCGCGCCAACGACCCGACCCTGGCCCCACTGCGCTTCGACCTGACCCGTACGCCAAGGCGCGCCAGGGAGGGCAGGAACGTCACCCAGCTGCACTACGCCCGCCAGGGCATCATCACCCCGGAGATGGAATTTATCGCCATTCGGGAGAATCAACGCAGGCAAGCCCTGGGCACGGCGGAAGTCGAGCGTATCCTCGGCCACCAGCACCCGGGCCAGGGCTTCGGCGCCCGCCTGCCGGAGGAGATCACCCCCGAGTTCGTGCGCGCCGAGGTCGCCGCCGGCCGGGCCATCATCCCCTGCAATATCAACCACCCGGAGTCGGAGCCGATGATCATCGGCCGCAACTTCCTGGTGAAGATCAACGGCAACCTGGGCAACTCCGCGGTCACCTCCTCCATCGAGGAGGAGGTCGACAAGATGACCTGGGGCATCCGCTGGGGCGCCGACACCATCATGGATCTCTCCACCGGGCAGAACATCCACGAGACCCGCGAGTGGATCATCCGCAACGCCCCGGTGCCCATCGGCACGGTGCCGATCTACCAGGCCCTGGAGAAGGTCAAGGGCGTGGCCGAGGACCTCACCTGGGAGGTGTTCCGCGACACCCTGATCGAGCAGGCCGAGCAGGGCGTGGACTACTTCACCATCCACGCCGGGGTGCTGCTGCGCTATGTGCCGCTCACCGCCAGGCGGGTCACCGGCATCGTCTCCCGGGGCGGCTCCATCATGGCCAAGTGGTGCCTCTACCATCACCGGGAGAGCTTCCTCTACGAGCACTTCGAGGAGATCTGCGAGATCTGCAAGCGCTACGACGTGGCGTTCTCCCTGGGCGACGGCCTGCGCCCCGGCTCGGTGGCCGACGCCAACGACGAGGCCCAGATGGCCGAGCTCAAGACCCTGGGCGAGCTGACCCATATCGCCTGGAAGCACGACGTCCAGGTGATGATCGAGGGCCCCGGCCACGTGCCCATGCACCTGGTCAAGGAGAACATGGACAAGCAGCTCGAGTACTGCGACGAGGCGCCCTTCTACACCCTCGGCCCGCTGGTCACCGACATCGCCCCCGGCTACGATCACATCACCTCCGGCATCGGCGCGGCGATGATCGGCTGGTACGGCTGCGCCATGCTCTGCTACGTGACCCCCAAGGAGCACCTGGGCCTGCCCAACAAGGACGACGTCAAGACCGGCATCATCACCTACAAGATCGCCGCCCACGCGGCGGATCTCGCCAAGGGCCACCCGGCCGCCCAGCGCCGCGACAACGCGCTGTCCAAGGCGCGCTTCGAGTTCCGCTGGGAGGACCAGTTCAACCTCGGCCTGGACCCGGACACCGCCCGGGAGTACCACGACGAGACCCTGCCCAAGGACTCGGCCAAGGTGGCCCACTTCTGCTCCATGTGCGGGCCGAAGTTCTGCTCCATGAAGATCAGCCAGGAGGTCCGCGACTACGCCAGGGACAACGGCCTCGACGGCGACCGGGAAGCCGTCATGCAGGGCATGGAGGAGCAGGCGGAGAAGTTCCGCAGGACGGGCAGCGAGCTCTACCAGGAGGTATAGGCCGCTCGCCGCCGCCCCCTGTAACGACCGCCTGAACGATCACGCCGGCCCTCGAGCCGGCGTGATGCGTCAGCGGACGCCGCCAGGCCGGCCACCGAGGCTGGCACGGGGCCTGCATGGGCTAGGGGTCGCCACCAGGAGCCCCGGCCATGCCCGACCGCCCGACCTTCACCCCCTCCGTCGCCGTCCCGCTGGACGCCGAGGCCTTCAGCCGCCGCGCCCACGGCCACCTGGCCCTCCTCTACGGCCCGCGCGCCGGCGAGGTACATCGCCGGCTGCTCACCCTGCTGGCCCACCAGGCCCCGCCCTCGCATGGTGAAGCCGACGCGCCACTCTGGAGCGAACGCGACCAGTGGCTGATCAGCTACGGCGACAGCCTGCTGGAGGGCGAGCGAGCGCCCCTCGAGGTGCTGGAGGACTTCCTGGAGGCGCGCCTGGCGGAGACCTTCAGCGGGGTGCACCTGCTGCCCTTCTTTCCCTGGAGCAGCGACGACGGCTTCTCGGTGATCCACTATCGCGAGGTCTCCCCCGACCTGGGGGACTGGTCCCATGTCCGCGCCCTGGCCGGGCGGCACGACCTGGTGGTGGACCTGGTGCTCAACCACGTCTCCCGGGAGTCACTGTGGTTCGTCGACTACCTCTCCGGCAGCCAGCCGGGGCGCGACTACTTCATCGAGATGGACCCGGACACCGACCTCTCGGCGGTGGTCAGGCCGCGCAGCTCTCCGCTGCTGGTCAAGGTGCCCACCCGGCGCGGCCCTCGCCACCTCTGGGCGACCTTCTCCGAGGACCAGATCGACCTGAACTTCGCCAACCCCGACGTGCTGCTGGAGTTCATCGGCATCCTGCTCTTCTACCTCGGCCAGGGGGCCCGGGTAGTGCGTCTCGACGCCATCGCCTACCTGTGGAAGGCGGTCGGCACCCCCTGCATCCACCTGCCCCAGACCCACGAGGTGGTGCGGCTGCTGCGCGCGGTGGTGGACCATGTGGCGCCGGGGACCCTGCTGCTCACCGAGACCAACGTGCCCCACCGGGAGAACCTCAGCTACCTGGGCCTGGAGCGGCTTTCCCCCAACAACCCTCCCGACGAGGCGCACCTGGTCTATCAGTTCCCGCTGCCGCCGCTGCTGCTGCACACCCTGACCAGCGGCGAGGCGGGCACCCTGGCGTCCTGGCTGAAGAGCCTGCCGTCCCTGCCCCCCGGCTGCAGCTTTCTCAACTTTACCGCCAGCCACGACGGCATCGGCGTGCGCCCGCTGGAGGGCTGGCTGCCCCAGCACGAGATCGATGCGTTGCTGGAGCTGATGCACCGCTTCGGCGGCTTCGTCAGCATGCGCACCCGGGACGACGGCAGCGACAGCCCCTACGAGATCAACATCACCTGGTTCGATGCCATGAAGGGCACCCGTCGCGGGCCGGACCCCTGGCAGATGCAGCGCTTCCTGTGCGGCCAGCAGCTGATGCTCGGCCTGCGGGGCATCCCGGCGCTCTACCTCCACGTGCTGACCGGCACCCTGAACGACCTGGAGGGGGTGGAGCGCAGCGGCCGCCTGCGCTCCATCAACCGGCGCCGCTGGCAGCGCGACGAGCTGGAGCTGCTGCTGGACAGCCCCGACACGCCGACCCGGATGGTCTTCGAGGCGCTGACCCGCCGGCTGGCGGCTCGCCGCGGCGAGCCCTGCTTCCACCCGGACGCTCCCCAGCGAGTGCTGGAGACGCCGCCCGAGCTGCTGGTGCTGGAGCGCGGCCCGCTGCCCGACGGGCGCCGCCTGCTGGCGATCCACAACGTCACCGACGCCCCCCAGCCGCTGACGCTTCCCGCCCTCGGCGAGAGAACCTGGTTCGACCTGCTGGAGGAAGCCCCCTGGGCGCCGCCGGAGAGCCTGGCGCCCTATCGCTGCCTGTGGCTGGTGAAGAAGCCGTACCCGGCTTCGCCGGGAGCTTGAAGAGCGGCGCTTCGCGCCTGGAAGCTTGAAGAAAAACCTTGACACCTTCCCTCGGCGTCAAATCCAGGCTGATTTCCAGCTTCCAGCTTATGGCTTACAGCTCCCCGGAGGGGTCGTTGTCGGCCTCCACGGCGTCGTGGAGCCGCTCCGGCAGGTCGGGAATCGCCGAGCGTACCCGGTTCCAGCTGGGGATGAAGGGGCGCTCGCCGGGGTTGTCGAGGAAGGCGCTGCCGGCCTCGAGCAGGTTGGCGGCGAACAGCTCCACGGCCCGCTCCTCGCCGTGGCGGTCCAGGGAGAGGCCGTTCATCACCGCATCGTGGTCGTAGGCCTCGATCAGGTCCAGGGCCAGGCGGTAGTAGGTCGCCTTGAGGGTGCGGAAGCCCTCTGCGCTGAAGGTCACTCCCTGGGTGGCCAGCTTGCGGTAAAGCGCCTTGGCGATGTCCAGGCTCATGCGATTGAGCCCGGCGGAGGCGTCCTCCTCCGAGACCGGCTGGTGCTTGTGGTCGTAGGCGTCGGCCAGGTCCACCTGGCAGAGCCGCTTGGTGGAGTAGTTGCGATGCACCTCGGAGAGCACGCCGACCTCCAGGCCCCAGTCGGCAGGGATGCGGATGCCGTCGAGCACCTCGGCGCGCATGGAGAACTCCCCCGAGAGCGTGTAGCGGTAGCTGTCCAGGTACTCCAGGTAAGGCAGCGGCCCGTGGATGCGCTTGAGCGCCCGCAGCAGCGGCGTGACCATCAGCCGGGACACGCGGCCGTTGAGCCGCCCGTCGGCGATGCGCGGGTAGTAGCCCTTGCAGAACTCGTAGTTGAAATGGGGGTGGGCCACCGGGTAGAAGAGCCGCGCCAGCAGGCCACGCTCGTAGGTGAGGATGTCGCAGTCGTGCAGCGCCACCACGGCGCCGCGCCCGGAGGCCTGGACGAAGCCGGCGCAGAACCAGACGTTGCGCCCCTTGCCCGGCTGCTGGGGCGAGAGCCCCTGGGCGTCCAGCTCCTCGTCCAGGGCGCGCAGCCGCGGGCCGTCGTTCCAGAGGATGCGATGGTGCTGCGGCAGCCGGCCGAAGAACTCCCGGGCACGCAGGAACTGCTCGCGGTCGGCCCGGTCCAGCCCGATCACCACCTCGGCGAGATAGGGCACCCGGCGGATCTCCTCGACGATCGCCTCGAGGGCGGGCCCCTCCAGCTCGGAGTAGAGCGAGGGCAGGATCAGGCTCATTGGGCGGCGACGCGAGAAGCGCACCAGGTCCGCCTCCAGGGAGTCCACCGGGCGCCGGGTCAGGTTGTGGAAGTCGGTGATGATGCCGTTCTGGTGGAAGTCGCTCATGGGCCTACCGCCTCTACCGGTTCAGGTGCCATGCCGACCGCCGGCCTTACCCGGCGGTCGGCTCGCCCCCACCAGTAGGCCACCCCCTCGGCCCAGCCGGCGGGGCCGGTCGCCTCGCTGCGATAGAGCGCCGGCTGGGCCGGCTCCACCGGCAGGCCGTGGCAGCCGCGGATCACCACCGCCTGGTCCACCGCCTCGAGCATGGCGATGTCGTTGGGCCCGTCGCCCAGCGCCAGGGTCAGCGGGCGGCGGCCGCGCAGCGCCTGGTAGCGCTCCACCAGCCACGCCACCGCGCTGCCCTTGTGGGACTCGCCGGTGACGTGCCAGAAGCGCCCGCCGCGCACCAGCTGCAGGCCGTCGCCGGCGAGTCCCGCACGGAAGGCCTCGAGGGCGGCCTCGTCGTCCTGCCAGACCAGCGGTTCGCTGCCCTCGCGCATCCGCGCCAGGCGCGCCTCGGCTTCGGGCAGGCCGGTGAAGGTGACGAGCTCGTCGAGGGACATCTCGCTCATGGTGGTGAAGCTCACGCCCAGCCGCGCCTGCCACACCGCCAGGCGCTTGCGGATGAAGCCGATATCCACCCCCAGGGTGCGAATGGCCAGGCCGTCGGGGCCAGGGCGGTCGATACGGGCATGGCACCACGCCGGCGGCAGGCCGACCACGGCGCCGTTCTCGGCGACGAAGGGGATATCGACCAGCCCCAGGGCCCGACGCAGCGGCACGATCTCGCTGCGGGTCTTGCTGGTCACCGGGATCACCGGCACCCCGAGCTGCCTGAGGCGGGCCAGCCAGGGCCGGGCGGGGGACCAGTCATAGCTGTGGTGGTCGAGCAGCGAGCCATCCAGGTCGGTGAACAGCAGTCGCGGCGTCAGGGCCGCATCGAAGCCGGCATCCGGCGTGGTCGGTGAAACGGTCATGGCAGCTCCCGGGCAGACAGGTCAGGTGTCTCCTGCCCATGGCCTTGCACAAGGCGTGCCATGCCAGCCCGGGCGCTTAACAAGCGCGGGTCGCATGTCGCTGTCATGCTCGAGGCCTTGGCCGCGCAGGAAGTGAGAGGCGACGGGGACAGGTCGAAGAGGGGGTACTATGCCAGGGGTGAGGAGCACCGCTCCGAACGGGCTGGCCATGGATGGCCAGCACCGGACCTGCAAGCGGAGCGGGACGCGAGAGCGAAGCAGGGCATCGGTAGCGCCCAGGAAGGGGTTCACAGCGCCCCCTCGGAGGCCTGTCGCCAGATCAGCCTCGAGCACGAAACAGTTACGCCTTGCACCACTTCAGTGCTTTTCGGGGCACCAAAAAAGCGCACCCCGAGGCATTTCGCCTCGGGGTGCCGTGAGCCGCGGATCGACGTCGCGCGTCAGAAGCGGTAGGTCAGGCCCACGCTCGCTGCGTCGAAGGTATAATTCGACTTGTCGAGGTAACGCATGTAGTCACCGCCGATCGCCAGGTTGGGGGCCACGTCGAATTCGGCACCCGCCCCGTAGGAAAAGTCGCTCTCGCGGTCGACATCGAAGTCCACCTCGGTGTAGCCCAGCAGGCCATAGAGACGGAATTCCCGGGAGATGGGCAGGATACCCTTGGCGTAGGCGCCGACCAGGTAGTCCAGCTCGACGCCACCATCGGAACCACCACCCCCCAGGTGACCTTCAGCGGCAAAGTAGTCGTTGAACTGGGCACCGCCGCGCAGGCGCAGGCCGACACTGTCGCGATCGGGCGCCCGATCGCGGTCGAGCTCCCAGAACATGGCGTCACCACCGAGATAGCCCTGCGGGTAGAGGGGCTGCTGGGCCTGGGCGGTGGCCCCCAGGGCTCCCGCGACCAGCAGTGCGGACACAGAGGAAATGACGAGCGTTTTCATGGTGCACCTCCAATTAGGAAACAGCGTTTCCCCACGTACGGCCAATTCTGGTACACCCCGGGTTCGGGTGCAAGTACCCTCACCGCCGCGACAGGCCGAGCACCGCGCTGCCACCGAGCAGTTGGATGGGGAAGGTATTCGCACCGACGGCAGTGCCACGGCCGCCGGGATACGCGCTACTGCCGAGTATAGGCTCAGGCCCTGCACGGCAACCACCGCCAGTTGCCAGGGGCACGCCAGGGTGAAAGGGACAGGGGCGAAGTGACGAAGGGAGCGGCATGTCGGCAATACCGATGGATGACCGAGGGTATCCGCCACTTTCTGACGCAGGGCAGCATGCTAGACTGACGTCCTCCTGTCCTGCCTGTTCTTCCTCAAGCAAGGAGTGCCGATGAACGACCCGGTGCTGGTCATCAACTGTGGCTCCTCCTCGATCAAGTACGCCCTGGTACCCGCCGACCCCGGGCAGCCGCGCCTGACCGGCCTGGTCGAGCGCGTGGGGGAGCACGACGCCCGCCTGCTTGGCCATGACAGTCGCGGCGAACGCTTCGAGCGGGCCCTGGCCGATGCCGGGCATGTCGAGGCCCTCGAGGCGATCCTCGACGGTCTCGAGGGCCACCGCCCGGTCGCCGTGGGGCACCGGGTCGTCCACGGCGGCGAGCACTTCACCCGGGCCGCGCTGCTCGATGACGCCGTGGTGGCGGCCATCGAGCAGACCGCCGCCCTGGCACCACTGCACAACCCGGCCAATCTCCAGGGGGTGGCGGCCACTCGCCAACTGTTCCCCGAGCTGCCCCAGGTCGCGGTCTTCGATACCGCCTTCCACCAGAGCCTGCCCGCACGGGCCTACCGCTATGCCCTGCCCGAGGCGCTCTACCGGGACCACGGCATCCGACGCTACGGCTTCCACGGCACCAGCCACGCCTATGTCAGTGCCCGCGCCGATGCCCTGAGCAGCCTCGAGGGCGGCAACTGGCTGACGGCGCACCTGGGCAACGGCTGCTCCACCGCCGCCGTCCGGGAGGGGCGGAGCCTCGACACCAGCATGGGCCTGACCCCGCTCGAGGGCCTGGTGATGGGCACCCGCAGCGGCGACGTGGACCCCGGCCTGCATGCCCACCTGGGTCGCCAGCTCAGCTGGACGCTGGAACGCATCGACGAGGTACTCAACCGCGGCAGCGGGTTGCTGGGCCTGTCCGGGCTGAGCCACGACATGCGGGAGCTGGAGAGCGCCGCCGAGGCGGGCCACGCCGGCGCCCGGCTGGCCATCGAGGTGTTCTGCTACCGCATCGCCAAGTCGCTGGCGGGGCTCTCCTGTGCCCTGCCGCGGCTCGACGGCATCGTCTTCACCGGCGGCATCGGCGAGAACTCGTCACTGGTACGGGGAAAGGTGGTCGATCACCTGCCCCACTTCGGCCTCGGCCTCGACAGGAAGGCCAATGCCGCGACCGTGGGTGGTCGCGAGGGACGTATCGACGGCCGCCACCCGGCCGCCCCGCGGCTGTGGGTGATCCCCACCGACGAGGAAGGGCGCATCGCCGAGGAAACCCGCCAGTTGCTGGGAGCCGCCACCCGATGACACCCCGCGAGATGCCCGAGGCGCCCCAGACCCTGCTGCTGGTCCCCACCAGCGAGGGCGCCGGCCTCACCTCCGCCTGCCTGGGGTTGATCCAGGCACTGGACGCCATCGGCCTCCGGGCCGGGTTCCTCAAGCCGCTGCGCCAGGATGAACTGAACGGCCCGGGCCCCGACCGCTCCACCGCCCTGGTGGCCGGCACCCTGGGACTGCGCCCGCCGGCACCGATCGCCCAGGCCGAGATGGAGCGACTGGTCCGCGATGATCGCCTGGACGTGCTGATGGAACAGGTGGTGGAACTCCAGGACCGGGCGATCGCTGCGCATCGCGGTGGCCCGCCCGAGCTGCTGGTGGTGGAGGGCCTGGTGCCGACCCGCCATGGCACCTACGCCACCCAGCTCAATGCCCAGCTGGCCCATGCCCTCAACGCCCGCATCATCCTGGTGGGTACCGGCGACATGGCCGAGCCCCGGGCCCTGGCCGAGCAGCTCGACATGCACGCCCGCGCCTTCGGCGGCGTCACCTCCACACGCACCCTGGGCTGCATCCTGATGCGCATGCACAACCTGCCGAGTGGCAACGACGATGCCGCCCTGGCGCCGGGCACCGCCGCCCCCATGCTCGACGACCACCAGCTCGCCGAGCTGCGCCGTCACTCACCGGCACTGGCCACCGACCGCTTCCAGCTGATCGGCGTGGTGCCCTACACCCCCTCGTTGAACGCCCCGCGGATGCTGGACGTGGCCCGCGCCCTGGACGCTCGCTTCCTCAGCGAGGGCGAGGCGGCCAGCCGTCGCGTGCTCTCCACCAGCCTGTGTGCGCGCAGTGCCGCCAACGCCCTGCATGTGTTCCGCCCCGGCAGCCTGATCGTCACCTCCGGTGACCGCGACGACATCGTGCTCGCCACGGCGCTGGCCACCATGAACGGTGTGCCCATGGCCGGCGTGCTGCTCACCAACGGCTACCTGCCCGGCGACAACATGATCGAGATGTGCCGCCCGGCGCTCAAGACCGGCCTGCCGGTGCTGGCGGTGGATACCGACAGCTTCACCACCGCCAGGAACCTCGGCCAGATGGGCAACGACATCCCCATGGACGACCTGGAGCGCGCCGAGCGCGTGGCCGGCTTCGTCGCCGCCCATATCGACCTGCAGTGGCTCAAGGACCACCTGAGCCGCGGCTACACCCGGCGCCTGTCGCCCTCGGCCTTCCGCCACCAGCTGGTCAAGCTGGCCCAGCAGGCCAGCCGGCGCATCGTCCTGCCGGAAGGCGACGAGCCGCGCACCGTGGAGGCGGCCGCCATCTGCCAGCGCCGCGGCATCGCCCGCTGCGTGCTGCTCGGCAAGCGCGAGGAGATCGTGGAGGTCGCCCGCAACCGCGGCATCGAGCTGCCCGAGGGGCTCGAGATCATCGACCCGGACAGCATCCGCGAACGCTACGTGGCGCCCATGGTGGAGCGACGCACCGGCAAGGTGAACGCCCTCACCGCCGAGGCGCAGCTCCACGACAACGTGGTGCTCGGCACCATGATGCTGCAGCTCGACGAGGTCGACGGCCTGGTCTCCGGCGCCGTGCACACCACCGCCAACACCGTGCGTCCCGCCTTCCAGCTGATCAAGACCGCGCCGGGCTACCGCCAGGTGTCATCGATCTTCTTCATGCTGCTGCCCGAACAGGTGGTGGTCTACGGCGACTGCGCGGTGAACCCCGACCCGGATGCCGAGACCCTGGCCGAGATCGCCCTGCAGAGTGCCCGTTCCGCCCAGGCCTTCGGTATCGAGCCGCGGGTGGCGATGATCAGTTACTCCACCGGCGAGTCCGGCAGTGGCGCCGACGTGGAGAAGGTACGCCAGGCAACCCGCCTGGCCCGGGAGCAGGCGCCGCACCTGCTGATCGACGGGCCGCTGCAGTACGACGCCGCCGCCATCGAGAGCGTCGGCCGCCAGAAGGCGCCGGACTCGCCGGTGGCCGGCCGGGCCACGGTGTTCGTCTTCCCCGACCTCAACACGGGCAACACCACCTACAAGGCGGTGCAGCGCAGCGCCCGGGTGGTCAGCGTCGGCCCCATGCTGCAGGGCCTCAACAAGCCGGTGAACGACCTCTCCCGCGGCGCCCTGGTGGACGACATCGTCTACACCATCGCGCTGACCGCCATCCAGGCCGCCCAGGGCAGTTGAGCCACTTGCGGCGCCGCAGGCGCCGTTCTGCCCATACAAAGAGGTCGGACAACCCCGGCCACAGGCCCCCCGCCGCTGGCCCCCGTTAGCGAATCGGAATATGCTCAGGGCATGAATGGGCCTTCGGCCACGAAGGCCTGGAATCAATACGGAGAACGAAATGGCCGGCTTGCTACCCGATGTCGACCCCGATGGGCTGCTGGAGTATTCGGTGGTCTACACCGATCGTGCGCTGAACCACATGTCGGCCCGCTTCCAGGGCGTGATGCGTGACATATCCGCCACCCTGAAGCGGGTCTACCACGCCCACAGTGCCGTGATCGTGCCGGGCAGCGGCACCTTCGGCATGGAAGCGGTGGCGCGCCAGTTCGCGACCGACCGTCGCTGCCTGGTGATACGCAATGGCTGGTTCAGCTATCGCTGGAGCCAGATCCTCGAGATGGGCCGCATTCCCTCGGACGTCGATGTGCTCAAGGCGCGGCGGCTCGACGAGGACGACCCCACGTCGCCCTTCGCCCCGCCCCCCATCGAGGACGTGATCGACTCGATCCGTGCCGAGCAGCCCGACATCGTGTTCGCCCCCCATGTCGAGACCTCGTCCGGCATGCTGCTGCCCGACGACTACCTGCGACGGGTCGCCGATGCCATCCACGAGGAGGGCGGCCTCTTGGTGCTCGATTGCATCGCCTCCGGCACCCTCTGGGTCGACATGCAGGACCTGGGGGTCGACGTGCTGGTCAGTGCCCCCCAGAAGGGCTGGAGCGCCTCGCCCTGCTGCGGGATGGTCATGCTGTCGCGCCTGGCGCGGGAGAGCATCGACGAGACCACCAGTACCAGCTTCGCCTGCGACCTGAAGAAGTGGCTGTCGATCATGGAGACCTACGAGGAGGGCGGCCATGCCTACCATGCCACCCTGCCCACCGATGGACTGGTCACGCTGCGCGACGTGATGGCCGAGATCGAGGCCTATGGCCTGGAGAAGGTGCGCGAGGAGCAGCTGGCACTGGGCCAGCGCGTGCGCGCCATGCTTGCCGAGCATGGCTTCAGGAGCGTCGCCGCTCCGGGGTTCGAGGCCCCCGGCGTGGTGGTCAGCTACACCGACGACCCCGGCATCGTCGGTCGCTTCGGCGAGGCCGGGGTCCAGGTGGCGGCCGGCGTCCCGCTGATGTGCGACGAGGGTGACGACTTCAAGACCTTCCGCATCGGCCTGTTCGGCCTGGACAAGCTGCACCAGCTCGAGCGCAGCCTCGAGAACCTCGAGAACGCCCTGAACCAGGCGCAAGCCTCCCGGGGCTGAGATCGCCGGCCAGCACGAAGACAAGCGGGGCGGCCCCTGGCCGCCCCGCTTGTCCACTGGGTCGACGGGCTCAGAAGCTCGCCATGCCCCGGGGCACGAACCCCAGGTTGTTCTCCACCGCCTTGACGCCGCGGGTGTTCTCGGCGGCCACCTGCACGGCCAGTTTCTCCTGCTGGTTCTCCACCAGGCCCCACAGCTGCACCTTGCCGTCGGCGACGATGACATTGATGCGATCGACCAGCACCCCGGTATTCTGGTCGACCTCCTTGAGAATGGCATCGCGGATCTCCCGATCATCGGCGCCCCCGCCGACTTCCACCTGGGCGACCGAGAAACCACGCAGCAGGTTGGAACGACTGACGATCCCCACGAGCTTGCCGTCGCGCACCACCGGCACCCGCTTGATCCGGTGCTTCTCGAGCAGGCTGGCGATGCGGTGCAGCGGCTCGGCCTCATCGATGGTGACCGGCTTCGGGGTCATGATCTCGCGAGCCAGCCGCCCATGGGACTTGATGTACTCGCCGGGATTCGCGCCGGCGAATATCCTCAGCCACCAGGACTTGTGCTCGGTGGTATCGTTCTCGACCCGACGCATCAGGTCACCCTCGCTGACAATGCCCAGCACTTTCTGGTCGGCATCGACCACCGGCACGGCGCTGATGCCGTGCTCCAGCAGGAGGCTGGCGATCTCGCGCACCTCGGCGTCCGGGGACACGCTGATCACGTTGGTGGTCATGATGTCGGCTGCTTGCATGTTGTTATCTCCTGGGAAAGCGGGATGCAATCGTCGACCGGTCCATCCGGCCGCCGGCAACGGCCCTGTCGAGTCGCTGCCTGTCCTACAGGATAGCAAGGGCCCGGGCCCCGCGCCTTGATCCGGAACAGGGTTGCCCCCGCGGTGCTCAGGCGAGCAGTATCTCCGGGCCCTTGCCCGCCGCGTGGCGGCGCTGCAGCAACCGACGTCCCGCCTCCCCGTCGGTGATCACCACGTTGAAGTCCTCGATCCCGGCGAAGCGGGCCGGCCGGATCACCCCGAGCTTGCTCTCGTCCACCACCAGCAGGCGCTGTGCGGCCGTGGCGATGGCGGCCTGCTTGGGCGCCACCTCGTGAAAGTGGAAGCAGCTCACCCCCTTCTGCTCATGGACACCCGCCGCCGACAGGAAGGCGCGATTGATGCCGAGGCGGCGGATCGCCGCGGGAATCTCGTCGCCGCCGAACGACTGCGAAGAGCCGTGATAGAGCCCGCCGAGCAGTATCAGGCGGACGCCGGGCAACACGCTCACCGCATTGGCCACGTTGAGCGCATAGGTGACCACGGTGAGTTCGCGGTGGTTCGCCAGCGACTCGAGCAGCGGCATCAGGGTGGTGCCGCAATCGATGAACAGGGTGTCGCCCTCCTCGATGAAGGCGGCGGCCCGTTCGCAGAGCCGGCACTTGGCCGGATAGTGGCTGACCTTCTGCTCATCGAGGTCGTAGACCGGCGCGAAGCGAGGATTGTCGGCCATCACCAGGCGGCCGCCGAAGAAGGTGATGGTGCCGTCACTGGCCGCCACGTCGCGACGAATGGTCATCTCCGAGACCCCGCACAGACTGGCCGCCTCGGCGAGCCGGATGGTCCCTCCACCTGCCAACGCCTCCTGCAGGCGCGCCAGTCGCATGGCACTACGGCCGTTCATCAAGCCTCCTCGTCCTGTGTCACGGCGATCCCCGCGGGTGCCCATGTTGATCCAGTACCGGGGGAATTGCCACCTCACGCCTCCGGGCGAGTCGCCAAAAAAATGTTAGGAATATGTCATTTCCTGTTATATTTTTAACATCGCAGTCCCAACGACAACCACAACACAGGCACTCGACATGATGATCTCCCAGCGTCACCTTCAAACACTCGCCGGTGGCCTGCTGCTGGCAACCATTCCCCTTCATGCCGCTGCCGATGGACCACTCTGGTCGTTCGCCAACATCTCGGCCAACTACCTCGACTGGTCCAGCGGCACCGAGGCCCGTACCGCCGGCAATGCCGCCAAGAGTGACTTCTTCTACCTCGAGATCGAGGGTGGCCTGGGCTACGAGTGGGGGGAGTTCTACGGATTCTTCGACTTCGAGAACCCCGGAAACGACCAGTTCGACGAGGCCAGCGGCGGCAAGGACAACTTCCGTACCGCCGGCAAGGTGACCTCACACCTCTACCTCGGCGAGTCGCCTTTCTCGGTCTACGCTCACGTCTACGACTTCCGCGATTACGGCTTCGATGTCCGCGAGCAGGACCAGATTCTCGGACTGGGCTACCGACATACCTTTGCTAACGGCCTGTGGTTCAAGCCCTTCATTGGCGCGGCCCGGGTGCAGAGCGACGGCTATACCGGTATGAACGGCTTCATGGCCGGCTGGGTTGCCGGCTACGACTTCACGGCCTTCGACCAAGCGTTCAGCGTCACCAACTGGCATGAGCAGACCTTCGGTCGCGACGACGACTATCTGGAGCAGAACTACGTGGGCGACAAGGCCAACAGCGTGGGCACCAATGGTGCGCTGAGCCTGTGGTGGCATCCCCACGACCGCTTCACCGCCGGTGTACAGTATCGCTACGCTGACGAGAAGCTAGGGACGCCGGACCACTACCAGAATGCCATGATCTACACCCTCAAGCTCAACCTGCTATAAGGCAAAGGGGACTCCCATGACCCTCATTGTGAGCCTGGTCGGGATGGCGACCCTGATCGCCATCGCCCTGATCTTCTCGACCGACCGCCGCGCCATCCGCCTGCGCACCGTGGGTGGCGCCTTCGCCATCCAGGCCGGCATCGGCGCCTTCGTCCTCTACGTGCCCGCCGGCCAGACGGTGCTCGCCACCGTCTCCGATGCGGTCAGCCAGGTGGTGGCCTACGCCAACGACGGCATCGACTTCCTGTTCGGCGGCCTGGCCAGCGTCGACAACGTCGGCTTCGTCTTCGCCATCAAGGTGTTGCCGGTGATCGTCTTCTTCTCCTCGCTGACCGCCGTGCTCTACTACCTGGGGATCATGCAGTGGGTGATCCGGCTGCTCGGCGGTGCCCTGCAGAAGGCGCTGGGCACCTCGCGCACCGAGTCGCTCTCGGCCACCGCCAACATCTTCGTCGGCCAGACCGAGGCGCCTCTGGTGGTGCGTCCCTTCATCGCCCGCATGACCCCCTCGCAACTGTTCGCGGTGATGTGCGGCGGCCTGGCCTCGGTGGCCGGCTCGGTGCTGGCCGGCTATGCAGCGCTTGGCATCCCCATGGAGTACCTGGTGGCGGCCTCCTTCATGGCCGCGCCGGGCGGGCTGCTGTTCGCCAAGCTAATCATGCCCGAGACCCGGACGCCCGAAGACAGCATCTCCGCGGCCGAAGAGCGCCTCGAGGAGGAGGAGGACCACCCCACCAACGTCCTCGATGCCGCCGCCGCCGGGGCCTCCTCCGGCCTGATGCTTGCCGCCAACGTCGGTGCCATGCTGATCGCCTTCATCGGCCTGATTGCCCTGATCAACGGCATGCTCGGCGGGATCGGCGGCTGGATCGGCATGGAGGCACTGAGCCTGGAGTGGATACTCGGCTGGCTGTTCGCCCCGCTCGCCTTCCTGCTCGGCATTCCCTGGGAGGAGGCGACGCTGGCCGGCTCCTTCATCGGCCAGAAGCTGGTGGTCAACGAGTTCGTGGCCTACATCAACCTGGCACCCTACCTCGATGGCAACCAGGTCGTGGCAGCCACCGGCCAGGCGATGACGCCCCATACCATGGCGGTCCTGTCGTTCGCCCTGTGCGGCTTCGCCAACCTGTCCTCCATCGCCATCCTGCTGGGCGGCCTGGGCAGCATCGCCCCCAGCCGGCGCCACGACATCGCCCGCTTCGGCCTCAAGGCGGTGCTGGCCGGCACCCTCTCCAACCTGATGTCGGCCACCCTCGCCGGCTTCTTCCTGGCCCTCGGGGCCATGGGCTGACCACCGCCCCCGAGTCGGGAGCCGCCCCTGCGACTCCCGACCCCAAGTTTCCGTAACGGTGAACGCTGACATGACAGACCTGCAACAGACCGCGCGCCAGGCCCTGGCACTGATGGACCTCACCAGCCTCAATGACGACGACACCGACGAGCGCATCGAGTCGCTGTGTCGGCGCGCCAGGACGCCGGCCGGCACCCCGGCGGCGGTGTGCGTCTACCCCGCCTTCGTCACCACCGCCCGCCGCACCCTCAAGGCCCTGGACCTGGAGGGCAGGGTCAAGGTGGCCACGGTCACCAACTTCCCCCACGGCAGCGACGACGTCATGGCCGCGGCCCGCGAGACCCGCGAGGCGGTGGCCGCCGGGGCCGACGAGGTGGACGTGGTCTTCCCCTGGCGCGCCCTGGTGGCGGGCGACGAGGAAGTGGGCCGCGAGCTGGTCGCCTGCTGCCACCAGGCCGCCGGCGATGCCGTGCTCAAGGTGATCCTGGAGACCGGCGAGCTCAGGGATCCCGCCCTGATCCGCCGCGCCGCCGAGCTGGCCATCGCGGGGGGCGCCGACTTCCTCAAGACCTCCACCGGCAAGGTGGCGATCAACGCCACCCTGGAGGCCGCCGAGACCCTGCTCTCCGCCATCCGGGATAGCGGGCGGGACATCGGCTTCAAGGCCGCGGGTGGCGTACGCACCACGGAAGACGCCGAGGCGTACCTGGCCCTCGCCGAGCGCCTGATGGGGGCCGACTGGATCACCCCGGCGCATTTCCGCTTCGGCGCCTCGGGCCTGCTCGACAGCCTGCTGGCGACACTCGGCATCGAGAAGGGCGGCGCGGCACCGTCGGGGGGCTACTGATGCACGACCAGGGACTCCCCCAGGAGCTGATCCGCGCCAAGCGTGACGGTCAGGCGCTCGACGCGGAGGCGATCCGGACGCTGGTGGCCGGCATCGAGGACGGCAGCCTGGGCGACGCCCAGCTCGGCGCCTTCGCCATGGCGGTGTTCCTCCGCGGCATGGACGCGGCCGAGACCGTGGCCCTGACCGAGGCGATCCGCGACTCCGGCGAGGTGCTGGCCTGGGACGACCTCGACCTGCCCGGCCCGATCCTCGACAAGCACTCCACCGGTGGCGTGGGCGACCTGGTCTCGCTGGTGCTGGGCCCCTGGGTCGCCGCCTGCGGCGGCTTCGTGCCGATGGTCTCCGGTCGCGGCCTGGGCCACACCGGCGGCACCCTGGACAAGCTGGAGGCGATCCCCGGCTACGACATCGTCCCCTCCCGGGTGCGCTTCCGCGAGCTGGTCCGCGACGCCGGCGTGGCCATCATCGGCCAGACCGCCACCCTCGCTCCCGCCGACAGGCGCCTCTACGGGGTGCGTGATGTCACCGCCACCGTGGAATCGCTGCCGCTGATCGTCAGCTCCATCCTCGGCAAGAAGCTCGCCTGCGGCCTCGACGCCCTGGTGATGGACGTCAAGGTCGGCAGCGGCGCCTTCATGCCCACGCCGGCAAAATCCCGGGAGCTCGCCGAAACGATCGCCGAGGTGGCGAGCAAGGCCGGGACGCCGACCACCGCCCTGCTCACCGACATGAGCCAGCCGCTGGCGCCCTGCGCCGGCAACGCCGTCGAGGTGCGCGAGGCGATCGCCCTGCTCACCGGCGAGCGCAGCGACGGCCGCCTGCTGGAGGTGACCCGGACGCTTGCCACCGAGCTGCTGGTGGCCGGGCGGTTGGCGGCCTCCGGCGACGAGGCCCGCGCCCGGCTCGATGCGACCCTCGCCTCGGGGGCCGCCGCCGAGCGCTTCGCGCGCATGGTGTCGGGCCTTGGCGGGCCGGGCGACCTGCTGGCACGTCCCGAGGCGTACCTGCCCGAGGCCCCGGTCAGGCGCGTCGTCCATGCCGCGCAGCCGGGCCGGGTGCAGCGAATGGACACCCGCGCCCTGGGCATGGCGGTGGTGGAACTGGGCGGCGGGCGGCGCCAGCCCGGGGACGCCATCGACCCGGCGGTCGGCCTGACGCAGATCGCCGCCATCGACGACCCGGTCGATGCCGGGCATCCCCTGGCGGTGATCCACGCCAGGAACGAGGAGGATGCCGAGCGCGCCGCGCGACGGCTGCGGGCCGCCATCGACGTGGGCGAGGGACACGCCGTACCGCCTACACTGATCCATGACGTCATCCGTCGGGAGGCCCCATGACCCGTGCCATCGTGCTCGTGCTCGACTCCTTCGGCATCGGCAGCGCCCCGGATGCCGCCGACTTCGGCGATGCCGGCGCCGACACCCTGGGCCACATCGCCGCGGCCTGCGCCCGTGGCGAGGCAGACGGCCCCCTGCGCTCGGGCCCCCTGAGACTTCCCCACCTGGCCCGGCTGGGGCTCTTCCACGCCCACCACGAAAGCACCGGCGAGTGGGCCGCGGGCGTCACCCCGCCCGCCGAAGTCATCGGCGCCCATGGCCACGCCAGGGAACTCTCGTCGGGCAAGGACACCCCCTCCGGCCACTGGGAGATCGCCGGAGTGCCGGTACGCTTCGACTGGGGCTACTTCCTCGACAAGGAAGCGAGCTTCCCCCCCGAGTTGCTCGAGGCGCTGGTCCGCGAGGCCGAGCTGCCCGGCGTACTGGGCAACTGCCACGCCTCGGGCACCGAGATCATCGCGCGCCTCGGCGAGGCACACGTCGCCAGCGGCAAGCCCATCGTCTACACCTCGGCGGACTCGGTGTTCCAGATCGCCGCCCACGAGGAGACCTTCGGCCTGGCGCGGCTCCACGCGGTCTGCGAGACGGCGCGCCGCCTGCTCGAGCCCTGGAACATCGGACGGGTGATCGCGCGCCCCTTCACCGGCACCCGCACGACGGACTTCGCGCGCACCGCCAACCGCCGCGACTACAGCGTCGAACCGCCCTCGCCGACCGTGCTCCAGAAGCTGCACGAGGCCGGAGGCGAGGTGGTCGCCATCGGCAAGATCGCCGACATCTACGCCCACTGCGGCATCTCGCGCACGGTCAAGGCCAGCGGTCACGACGACCTGATGGATGCCACCCTGCGGGAACTGGAGCGCACCGCGAGCGGCGACGGGCGGACGCTGATCATGACCAACTTCGTCGACTTCGACATGGTGCATGGCCACCGCCGCGACGTGGCCGGCTACGCCGCGGCCCTCGAGCACTTCGACACCCGGCTGCCCGAGCTGCTCGAGCACCTGGCCGACGACGACCTGCTGGTCCTGACCGCCGACCACGGCTGTGATCCGACCTGGCCCGGCACCGACCACACCCGCGAGCATGTCCCCGTGCTGGCCCTCGGCGCGGGCCTGGCCGCCGGCTCGCTCGGCGGCCGCGACACCTTCGCTGATATCGGCCAGAGCCTGGCCACCCTCTTCGGCCTGCCGCCCATGGGCGACGGCACGAGTTTCCCTTTCCCCCATGCCCCCTCCCGGGGGGCGGCATCCACAGGAGGCCACTGATGGCGACCCCGCATATCCAGGCAGACAAGGGCGACTTCGCCGATACCGTGCTGATGCCCGGCGACCCGCTGCGGGCGAAATACATCGCCGAGACCTTCCTCGACGAGGCCCGCCTGGTCAACGAGGTGCGTAACATGTACGGCTACACCGGCCGCTACAAGGGGCGCGCGGTCTCGGTGATGGGGCATGGCATGGGCATTCCCTCGGCCTCGATCTATGCCAAGGAGCTGATCACCGACTACGGCGTGGAGCGGCTGATCCGCGTCGGCTCCTGCGGGGCGGTGCGCGACGACGTGGCGGTGCGCGACGTGGTGATCGGCCTGGGGGCCTGCACCGACTCCGGCGTCAACCGCACCCGCTTCCTGGGCCACGACTTCGCGGCCATCGCCGACTTCGAGCTGAGCCGCCACGCGGTGGATGCGGCCCGGGACCTGGGAGTGCCGGTGAAGGTGGGCAACCTCTTCTCGGCAGACCTCTTCTACAACCCCCGGAGCGAGCTCTTCGAGCTGATGAAGCGCTACGGCATCGTCGGGGTGGAGATGGAAGCCGCCGGGCTCTACGGGGTCGCCGCCGAATTCGGCGCCCGCGCCGCGACCATCTGCACCGTGTCGGACCATATCCTCAAGGGCGATTCGCTCTCCAGTGCAGACCGCCAGAGCACCTTCGACGAGATGATGGAGATCGCCCTGGAGTGCGTGCTGCGCGACGACCGAGGCCAGGCGGGAGACACCCCATGAGCGAGGCCTCACGACAGCCAGTCGATCCGGCGCTCGTGGCCGAGCTGATCGCGGTGCGCGACCGCGCCTACGCGCCCTATTCGCACCACCCGGTGGGCGCCATGGTGGAGAGCGAAAGCGGCACCCGCTACTTCGGCGCCAACGTGGAGGTGGCCCACTACAAGAGCCTCTGCGCCGAGGCCTCGGCCATCGCCGCCATGGCCAGCGCCGGCGAGCGCCACCTGCGCCACGTCTACGTGATCGGCCCGGGGGAGCACCTCTGCTCCCCCTGTGGCGACTGCCGCCAGCGCATCCGCGAGTTCGCCGACGGCGAGACCCGTATCCACGTGCTCGATGCCCGGGGTGGGCGGCTCAGGCACTACACCATGGAGGAGCTGCTGCCCGACGCCTTCGGGCCGGAGAACCTGGTGCAGCCCTGACGGCCCCCCTCACGCGCCGAAGCGCTCGCGCAGCCAGGCGATGATCGCCCGGGTCCCGTAGAGCCATCGGTCCGGCGGCCCCTCGGCGGCGATGCGCAGGCAGGGTACCTGTTCCTTGCCGCCCTGCTCCTTCAGTGCCCGGCGGTGATCCGGGTCGAGCTGGGCGTCGCGCACCTCGATGTCGAGATTCAGTCGGGTGATCTCGCGGCGCACCTGGATGCACTCCGGGTCGGCACGGAACTGGTAGAGCGCGAGTCCTTCGCACTCGCGATCCACCCGAGCCTGGTCCTCTGCGCTGCGTTCGATCTCCGGCGAGGTGCCGAGCTTCTCGGCCACCCACTGCAGCGGCGCCAGCAGCATCCTGAGCGGCGATCTCATCTCTCTCCCCCCTCCTCGTGCACCAGTTCGACATCGACGATCCGCGAACGGCTCATGACGATCTTCCAGCGCTGCAGGATCGGGGCCCGCTCTCCCTCCGCCTCGCGGATCACCAGGTTGATCAGGTGGCGCTTCTCGACCGCCTCCCGGGAGACCTGCCCCTCCTTGAGCCAGTAGACATGGTGCGAGCCCTTGTCCATCAACCGCGAGAGCAGCGAGAGGTCCAGGCTCAGGGTCTCGCGGGTGCGGTCATAGCCGCTCAGAAACCGGGTGGGCGACATGCGCGAACTGGAGCGGTAGTGCAGCACCACCTCCTCGCGCTGGGCCACGTTGCGCTTGCGCACCCGCTGGACATCGGGGTCGATGCGGGTGAAGCGCTTGTAGTCGAACCACTCCAGCTGACGGCCCACCAGGGCGTTGCTGGTGGGATCCAGGTACTGGCGACGCCACTTGGGGCGCCCCTTGCGCAACCAGCGCCACAGGGTCATGCGCAGATCGTCCTTGAACACCTCGCGCAGGGCATAGAGCACCGCCATCACCAGCACCAGCAGCACCGTGATGTCTCCCAGCGCATCGCGCGCCTCCAGCAGCCCCATCGAGACGAAGGCCATCACCACCGCCGTGGCGAGCGCCTTGACCGCCTTCTCCTCGCCGCCGCCGAGCTCCTGGTTACGCTGCTTGAGGGTCACCGGGTACTCGATCAGCCGGCGCAGCAGGCGCATCTTGTTGGACATTCGCGTGGGGTCCCGGGTGACCCGCTCGGAGTTGTACTCGTTGGCCTCCCGATGCTCGCTCTCCGCCCGGCAGATCGCCAGCAAGCGCCCGCGACTCTCCCGGTAGCCACTGCCCCGGGGCAGGTGGGCCACCAGCGCCAGCAGGCTCTGCTCGGTGAGCCAGGAGAGGTAGTTGTCGATGTTGGCATAGTAGCGGTGCAGGCTCTCGTCGCCGGGCTTCTGGCGACGCAGCCGCCGCAGGATCCCCTGGGTGAGGTCGCAGAGCTCGTCGAGGCGCTCCCCCAGTTGCTCCGCCGGATCGGCATCCTTGCGCTTCTCGTCCGCCCCGGGGACCTCGTTGTTCCCCTTCGCCCCCTCGCCACGACGGCTGTCGGGACGGGCTTCGCCCTTCTTCTCGGCCTGCCGCGCCTCCCGGGCGGCATCGAGCAGCGTCTGGGTGGAACGTTCCAGCGCCACCACGTACTGGTAGGCATAGAGGCTGAGGCCCAGGCGGTACTGGTTGGGATCGAGCTTGCCTCGGCCGGCCAGGCGGCTCATCACCAGCGGCAGGTGATGGCGGTCGCTGTAGTAGGTGCGCTTGACGTGGATGGCGCCGTGATAGAAGGCCTCCTCGGAGAGCACATGGGTGTTGAGCCCCAGCTCGCCGGGGACGAACAGGAAGAGGTCCAGCTTGTGTGAGGTCTCCTCCTGCAGCACGCGGGAGATCTTGAGGTGGAAGCTGTCCTTGCGCTCGACGGTGATCACTGCGCCGCTGCTCCTGGCTCCAGGCCACCCCGCGGGATTCGGGGCCATGCCATGCCCTTCGATGGTACTGCGTGAGGCGGCAGACTTGCCAACGCTGCGCGCCGGGGCGACCATGGCGTACGCCCTTGATCTGCCAAGAACAACACCGCACTCCCGGGAGCCAGGGAATGACCATTGCCCGCTTCTCGCCCTTCGAGATGCTGCTGCTGAAAAGCCGCCACCAGGCCGATACCGCGGCCCTGCTGCTGCTCGCCTGGGTGCTGGCCAACCGCGGCCCGCTCGGCGAGCCGGAGCGAACGCGCCTGACCGAACTGACCGGCGGCTTTCGCCACGGCCATGAGCTGGCGCCGGTCCTGGAGATCGCCGCCACCCAGGACCTGAGCGCCATCCAGCTCGCCGCGGAGGTCCTGCAGAAGGAGGTCCACGGCCGACAGGCCCATCCCTTCCTGCGCCTGGCCATCGACCTGGCAACGCAGGATGGCAGGCTGTCGATGGCCAACCAGCACGTGCTGCGCTTCCTCGCCGACCTGCTCGGTGTCTCGCCCGGCGAGTTCGCCCCGCTGTTCAAGGCGGTGACCGGCAAGCCCTTCGCTCACCCCGACGACCCCAGCCGCACCGGCTACTGGCAGGCCAAGGAGCAGCGCCGCCACCAGCAGGAGCAGGCCTCGTCGCATGGGCGGCAGCACTCCCGGGACGGGACCCACCGGCGGGAAGGCACGGGCCAGCGCCAGGAACGACAGGCCGGCGGACAGGGACGGCAGGAAGGCACGGGGCAGCGCCAGGAACGTCAGGCCGGCGGTCAGGGACGGCAGGAACGTCAGGCCGGCGGTCAGGGACAGCAGCGACAGGACGGCTACCGCCGGGAACAGCACCGCCAGCGCGAGCAGGGCTCGCGCCAGGGACCGCCTCCCGCGGATCGCACCCGCCGCGCCCTGGCGGTGCTCGGCCTCGAGCCCGGCGCCAACCGCGGCGAGATCCGCAAGGCCTATCGCCGCCTGGCCCAGGCGCACCATCCCGACCGCTTCTTCAACGATGGCGAGGCCGTGGTGGCCAGTGCCTCGCAACGGTTCCAGCGTATCCGCCGGGCCTATGACTACCTGATGCGGGTGAGCTGAGATGCGCAACCTCTACCAGCGCCTGGGCCTCGCCCCCGACGCCAGCGAAGCCGAGATCACCGCGGCCATCGAACGCTGCGAGCACACCGCCCTGAAGGCGGATGCCTGCACGGTGCTCGAGGTCGACTCCCGACGCGAGGAGTACGACGCCCTGCACACCACCCTCTCGGACATCGGCCGCCTGCGTGCCCGCCTCGGCCTCACCCATGCCCCCTACTGGCGCGAGGGCCCGGCCGACGATTTCTCGCTGCCGCCGGACACCCGCGGCGCCCGTCACGACGAGCTGATGCAGCGCCTGACCCAGGCCGCCCTGCTCCACAACCGCTGGCAGCGCCTGCGCGGCCCCTGGCTGGCGGCCACGCTCTTCGCCTTCGGCATCATGCTGGGGATGGGGCTCGGGCTGCTGCTCTGCCGCGGCCTCGCCGGCTAGCGGGCTACTGGGCGGCGGCACCGTCCGGCGAACCGCCGCGGGCGCTGGTGTCTCCCTCGGGATCGGCCACGCCCGCCTCTCCGGGGCGTCGCCCGCTGGCGTCGCGGCCAGCGCCGTACTCGCTGCTGCCGTCCAGCCGTCCGCCGCCGCGGCCTTCCATGCTCACACTGAGCCGCGGGATGCCGAGATCGATCTCCTGTTCCTCCATGCGCTGCCTGAGCAGCAGGTTGAAGGCGCGCGCCACGTCCCACTGCATCTCCGGTGCGGTGCGAAAGCGCATGCGCAGGATCGGGCAGCCATCCTCGAAGCCATTGATGCCCTGCATCTCCAGCGGCGACCAGATATGGTGGCGCATCATCGGGTCCTGGCGCAGCGTCTGGCCCGTCTCCTGCATCAGGGTGATGGCATCGTCGATCTTCATGTCGTGGGGGACACGGATCTTCATCAGGGCGATGCCGAACTGCCGCGACATGTTGTGGATCGAGTCGATGCGACTGAAGGTGATGATGTGCACCACGCCATCCAGGTCACGCAGGCGCACGGTGCGCAGGGTGAGGCCCTCGACGGTACCCATGTAGGTGTTGATCTGCACGAAGTCGTCCACCGCCAGGGAGTCCTCGATGAGGATGAAGATGCCGGTGATCAGGTCCTGGACCAGGGTCTGGGCGCCGAAGCCGATGGCCAGGCCGATGACACCGGCACCGGCCAGCAGCGGCGTGACGTTGACCCCCAGGTTGGCCAGCCCGGCGATGGCGGCGATGATCACGATGGTCGTGAAGATCACGTTGCGGATCATCGGCGTGATGGTCTGGGCCCGGGCCTGGTTGACCCGGCGACCGCGGGCCCGGGTGGAACTGGTCAGGGCCCGCTGGATGGCCGTATCGGCGAAGATCCACGCCAGCCAGGCCAGCAGCAGGGTGAAGGCGATGGCCAGCAGCGCCTGGCCGATGCGCGCACTGGCCACCCCCTGCTGGCCGATGCCGACCAGGGAACCGCTCCACACCTGCAGGGACAGCTCGGCGAAGGCCAGCCAGGTGGCCGCATGGGCCAGCACGTAGCCGAAGCGCTCGAGGCGCTGGCGGTACTGGCTGACGCGGCGCCGCTGCTGGCGCCGCTTGCGCCGCTCGCCGTGGCGGCGGATCAGCCCGGTCACCACCAGCGCCAGCACCAGCAGCGACGCCGAGATGATCGAACGGGCCAGTGCCGTGCCCACGTCGCCCACGCTGACGAAGATCGCCACCAGGGAGCCCCCCACCAGCAGCAAGGCCGGGACATGCCAGAGCCCGCCGACCACGCTGACCACGCTGGCGCTGCCGCTGCTGTCACGGCGCTGGTGCCAGGGGCGGTTGCGGATGATGTGGTGGATGGGACGCTTGAACCTGAGGATGAAGCGTCCGCTGAGCAGCGCCGCCAGCATGTTGGCCAGCACCGAGAGCAGGCCGGCCAGCTCGCCCCCCACCAGCGCCGACAGCCGCTCGGAGTTGAAGGCATCGCCGAGGGCGACCAGCGCCCCGATCAGGAACAGCGGGCGCAGCGCCCGCTGCTGGAGAATCTGCACCGCCACGAAGCGGTGACCCCGGGTGAACACCGAGACGAAGGTCTCCACCACCACCGAGAGGGTGCGCCCGCACAGCGCCACATAGGCCACCACCAGCGCCATCGCCCGGCCTGAGCTCTCGGGGACCAGCTGGGCGACGCCCAGCACCAGGGCGAAGGCCAGGACCCAGGGCAGCATGCGGCGCAGGAAGTGCACGGCCAGCAGCCAACCGCGGGGCTCCCGGGGCAGGTCCAGGGGCCAGCCGTGACGCGCGGCCAGCAGGCGCCCCAGGGCGATCAGGATCACCAGCAGCCCGGCCCAGATGCCCAGCAGCACCGTGCCCTCGATCAGGAAGCGCATCAGGTCGGCATTCTCGGTCGCGGTGACCAGGGTGCTGAAGTCCTCCCAGCCCTGCTCGAGCTGTCGCTCCCACTGGTCCAGCGGCGACTGGCCGGCCTCGGCCTGCTCGCCCAGGTCGCTCAGGGTCTCGGCCAGGGCCCCGAGCAACCCCTGTCGCGCGGCCACCCCCCCGGCGTCAGCGGCCTCGCCGTGTACCGCCTGCAGGTCGCGCAGGTCCTCCAGCAGCGCCTCCCGGCGTTCGCCATCCTCCAGGGTGGCGATCACCCGTTCCAGCGACTGCTGGAAGTCGCGGGAGTCGAACGCCTCCCCCGACCCCTCGCCCTCCAGCAGCCCGGGCAACCCCAGTTGCTGCGCCTGGGCCGGCAGCGCCAGGCAGAGCCCTGCCAGCAGCAGCCAGAACAGCAGCAGGCGTACCGCCAGCGAGGGGCGTGGCACGAGCATCGGGCCGGTCGACGGGCTGGGCAACATCTCGTCTCCATCTCGGTCGAGGACGTCCTCGCGGGGGCTCTCATGCAACCCGCGGGCAGTGTGATAGGCTCCCCGCAGGAACCTCCCATGTCACGCACAGGATGCCGTCATGATGCCGATACCGCCACCCGAGACCCGCAATGCCGCCGGCGAGACCCGGCGCGTCGGTGTCGAGATCGAGTTCGCCGGCCTTCCCCCCGTGGAAACCGCCGAACTGGTCCGTGAGCTGTTCGGCGGCCGGCTGGAGATGGTGAGCGCCCATCGACTCAAGGTCGTGGAAACGCGCTGGGGCGACTTCGTCATCGAGCTCGACACCCAGTACGCTCATCCCGACGACGAGGTGCTCAAGACCGGCCCCAAGGACGACACCGAATGGGAACGCCAGCGCCACCAGATGCGCGTCGACTTCCACACCCGCACGCGGGAGCTGATCGGCGACGTGGTCACCGGGCTGGTACCGACCGAGATCGTCTGCCCCCCGGTGCCCTGGGACGAACTCGACCGGCTCGATGCCCTCTTCGAGGCACTGCGCGGACACGGTGCCAAGGGTACCGATGCCAGCCTGCTCTACGGCTTCGGGCTGCATCTCAACCCCGAGGTCCCGAGCCTCGAGGTGAGCGATATCCTCGCCCACCTGCGCGCCTACCTGCTGACCGCCGAATGGCTGCGCGAACAGATCGACATCGACATCACCCGGGAGGTGCTGCCCCACGCCAACCCCTTTCCCAAGCCCTATGCGCTCAAGGTGCTCGACCCCGACTATGCGCCGGACATCGACACCCTGATCGGCGACTACCTGGAGTACAACCCGACGCGCAACCGTGAGCTCGACCTGTTTCCGCTGTTCGCCTACCTGCGCCCGGACTATCCCCACCCGCTGTTCGCCGATCGCCTGATCAAGCCGCGCCCGACCTTCCACTATCGACTGCCCAATGCGCAGCTCTCGCAGCCCGGCTGGGGGTCGGTGGTGGAGTGGAACCGCTGGCTGGAGGTGGAGAAGCTGGCCGCCGATCGGCAACGGCTGGCCGAACGGGCCACCGCCTTCGTGGTCAAGCACACCCAGTCGCCGATGACCCGCTGGCTGCAGAAGCTGCGTGGCTGGATGGACGAATCGTGAGTCGTGACGCCCCGGCACGCCCACTGATCGGCATCACCACCTCCGATGACAAGAGCCAGATCGCCTGGCAGTTCGACTGGTTCGCAGTGTGGCGCCATGGCGGCCGCCCGTTGCGGCTGTCGCCCTCGCGCCCCTGGCCCGGCCGTCTCGACGGCCTGATCGTCGGCGGGGGAGATGACATCCAGGCCCACCTCTACGGGGGGGAGGTTCGGCTCGACGTGAGGGTCGACCCCCAGCGTGACGAGCTGGAACTCGAGCTGCTCGAGACCTTCATCCCCCGGAACACCCCGGTGCTGGGCATCTGTCGCGGTGCCCAGCTGATCAATGTCCATCTGGGCGGCACCCTGGACCCGGATATCTACACCACCCACGAGGGGCTCAAGCGCCGACGCACCGTGCTGCCGCGCAAGACCGTGGACATCGTCGGCGACAGCCGGCTGCATCGCGTGCTCGGGGTGAGCTGGTGCCGCATCAACAGCCTGCACCACCAGGCGGTACAGCAGACCGGCCGCGGCATCGAGATCGTCGCCCGCGACCGCGACGGCCTGGTCCAGGGCATCGAGTCACGCGATCACGACTTCCTGATCGGCGTGCAGTGGCACCCCGAGTGGCTGATCTTCAACCGGCCCCAGCAGCGGCTGATCCGCGCCCTGGTCAAGGCCGCCGAGCGCCAGCGGCGGAAATGACGACGGCCGCCCTCGGGCGGCCGTCGCGAATCCCGGCAGACGCGGGTCAGCTCTCCAGGGTGGCCTCGAGGGTGATCCCGGCATTGAGCAGCTTGGAGACCGGGCAGCCGGCCTTGGCCTTCTCGGCACACTCCTCGAAGGCCGCCCGGTCGGCCCCGGGGATCTTCACCCGGGTCACCAGGTGGATGCTCGGGATATGGAAGCCGCCCTCCGGGTCCTCGGCCAGGGTCACGGTCGCCGTGGTATCGATGCTCTCGGCCTCCATGCCGGCCTCGCCCAGGATCAGCGACAGCGCCATGGAGTAGCAGCCGGCATGGGCGGCGCCGATCAGCTCCTCGGGGTTGGAGCCCGCCTGGCCCTCGAAGCGCTGGCGGAAGTCGTAGGGCGTCTCCCTGAGCGCGCCGCTCTCGGTGGACACCGTGCCCTTGCCGTTCTTGATGCCGCCCTGCCAGCGGGCGGATGCCGTCTTCTCGATGCTCATGATCGCTCTCCTTGTCGATGGGAATCGAAACGCCTCCACAGTGTAGACGCCTCTCGCCCTGACGCCGCTCGGATCGGCGCCTTTCAGGCCAGTGCCTTCAGGGCCGCCTCGTAGTCCGGCTCCTGCTTGATCTCGGGTACCAGCTCGGCGTGGATCACCCGGTCGTTCTCGTCGAGTACCACCACCGCCCGGGCGCACAGCCCGTTCATCACGCCGCTGGACAGCGCCACGCCCCAGGCTTCCCGGAACTGCGGATAGCGGAAGGTGGAGAGCGTCTCCACGTTGTCCAGCCCCTCGGCACCGCAGAAGCGCTTGCCGGCATAGGGCAGGTCCGCCGATACCACCAGTACCACGGTGTCGGCCAGCCGCGAGGCCAGCTCGTTGAAGCGGCGCGTGGACATGGCGCAGGTCGGCGTGTCGATGCTCGGGATGATGTTGAGCACCTTGCGCTTGCCGGCATAGTCGGCGAGCGTCACGTCGGCCATCTCGATATTGGTCAGGGTCAAGGGGGGCGCCGCCTGGCCCACGGCCGGAAAGTCACCGGCCACATCGACCGGGACACCGGCGCGGGTTACCTGTTTCATGCAGATTCCTCGTTGTTGTCGGGGTGAGACACCTCTGGCATTACAGCCCGAGCCGGCCAGGGGCCGCAAGGCCCCTCAGCGGGCATCGTCGCGAAGCGCCGCCAGGGCCTCGGCCAGGGGACCATGGCCCAGGCGCTGCATCTCGGCGATATTGCGTGCGGGAATCGCCTCGGGGTCGGGATAGTGGGCCAGCGCCCGTTCCAGGCTGGACTCGCGCAGCAGGTGCAGCATCGGCCAGGGCGAACGGTTGGTGAAGTTGCCGGGGTCCTCCGCTTCGGCGTCCTCGAAGCAGTAGTCGGGATGGAAGCTCGCCAGCTGGTAGATGCCCTCGTAGCCCTGCTCGGCCAGCAGGGCCTCGGCGATGGCCAGCAGGTCGAGGTAGTCGTCGAACGCCTCGACGCCCCGGCTCAGCACCAGCAGGGTCGTCTCGACCTGCGGGGTCTCGTCCAGGTGCCGACACTCCTCGACGAGGGCCAGCAGGGCGGATTCCCAGTCGTCGGCGGCCACCTCGGCATAGCGGAGGGTGCCGCGGGCGACTTCCCGGCCGGCGAAGGGGCAGACATCCCGGGCGACCACGAAGGTCTCGACCCAGGCACGGGTCGCCGCGAGGCAAGGGGTTGAAGGCTCGGTCATGGCAGGGCTCGGCAGGTGGAAGTCCCCCATGGTCGACCCCCGGCGCGCCGATTGCAAAGCCGCCGGCCCTGTCGCAGCATGAAGGCGCAGCTTCCCGGAAGGCCTGCATGCCCGGATACCCACCCGCGAACCCCCAGAGGAGCACCATGGCTGCCGCCCCCCTGCCCCGAGTCCGACTCCCGGCCACCGCCGACCAGCCCGCCCGCGACCTGCCCGCCATCGGCCAGGGCACCTGGTTCATGGGCGAGGGGCTGGCCCCGCGCCGCGACGAGGTGCGCGCCCTGCAACAGGGGCTCGAACTCGGCCTGACGCTGATCGACACCGCGGAGATGTACGCCGACGGCGGTGCCGAGCAGGTGGTGGGCGTGGCCCTCGCCGACCGCCGCGACAGCGCCTTCCTGGTCTCCAAGGTCTACCCCTGGAACGCCGGCCGCGACAGCGCCATCGCCGCCTGTGAACGCAGCCTGGAGCGACTGAAGACCGATCACCTGGACCTCTACCTGCTGCACTGGCCCGGCAACATCCCGCTGGAGGAGACCCTGGAGGCCTTCGAACGGCTCCGCGAGAGCGGCAAGATCCGCCGCTTCGGCGTCTCCAACTTCGACGTGGACGAGATGGCGGCCCTCCACGCCCTGCCCGGCGGTGACGACTGCGCCGTCAACCAGGTGCTCTACCACCTGGGCTCCCGGGGTATCGAGCATTCGCTGCTGCCCTGGCAGCGCGACCACGGCATCCCCGCCATGGCCTACTGCCCTCTGGCCCAGGCCGGCAGCCTGCGCCGCGAGCTGCTGAGCGACCCCGAGGTGCTCGACATCGCTGCCGGCCTCGGCATCACCCCCACCCAGCTGCTGCTGGCCTGGGCGATCCGCCCCGTCGACGGGCGCCGCGATGTCATCGCCATCCCCAAGGCCACCCGGCCGGAGCACGTCGAGCAGAACGCCGGGGTGCTGGCGATCCAGCTGCCGGACGAGGCGCTCGCCCGCCTCGATGCCGCCTTCCCGGCGCCCGAGCGCAAGACACCGCTGGATATCGTGTAGGAGTTACTCTCCCCGCCGCGAGGCGAGGCGATCCGCCAGCCGGGTGGGCTCGGGCAGCTTGGTGCGCCCCAGGCAGGCCGTCACCCAATGCAGAGCGGTGGCCAGCGAGATGCGATGCCCCGGCGAGACGAAGATCGGCTTGACCCCGGCCCGCGAGCGCAGCACGGCACCGATCACCTCGTCGCCATCCAGGAGCGGCGCCCAGTCGCCGCGTTCCGGCCCCGGCTCCCCATGACGCCCGCACAGCCGCGACTTGGCCACCCCGATGGTCGGCAGGTCGAGCCACAGCCCCAGGTGCGAGGCGACCCCCAGGCGCCGCGGATGGGCGATGCCCTGGCCGTCGACCATCACCAGCTCGGGCCGCACCGCCAGCTTGTCGAAGGCGGCCAGGGCTGCCGGCACCTCGCGAAACGACAGCAGCCCCGGGATGTAGGGCATGCGTGTCGGCTCGCGGTGCACCGCCTCCTCGACCACCTGGAGCCCCGGCACGGCGGCACCCGGTCCGGCCCCGTCCGGCGCAGCCCCCTCCCCCGGCGCCAGGACCACCACCGCCGCCCGGGTGATCGCGCCCCCCTGCTCGAAGCCGATATCCACACCGGCGATACGCCGCACCTCATCCAGGCGGTCCTCGCGCTCCACCCGACAGGCCAGGCGGCGCTGCAGGGCGATGGCCTGGGTGGGCGTCAGGTTCCAGGCATGCAACGGTGATCCGTTCATTGACGAGCTCCTGATTCATGGGTCGGTCTTGCGTAGACTACGGGGTTTGCACCGAGACGTGACACGGAGAGACGAGGGTGAAGCTGATCCATACCGCCGACTGGCACCTGGGCCAGAGCTTCCATGGCCAGGAGCGCCATGCCGAGCATCGCGCCTTCCTGACCTGGCTGATCGACACCCTGGCCGAACGCCGGGCCGACGCCCTGCTGGTGGCCGGCGACATCTTCGACGTGGTCAACCCCTCGCTGCGCGCCCAGGAGCTGCTGTTCGAGTTCATCGTGAGTGCCCACGAGCGCCTCCCCAGGCTCGATATCGTGCTGATCGCCGGCAACCACGACAGCGGCAATCGCATCGAGCTGCCAGCGCCGCTGATGCGCCGCCTGCGTACCCATGCCCTGGGCAGGGTCAGCTGGCTGGACGACGGCACCCTGGACGCCGAACGCCTGCTGGTACCGCTGACCGATGCCGCGGGCGAGACCCGCGCCTGGTGCCTGGCACTGCCCTTCCTGCGCCCCGCCGAGGTCACCGGCGCCGGCCTGGCCCGTGACGAAGCCGACGACGCCTCCTTACGCGACACGCCCCGCAACGATTACGTGGCCGGCATCAGCCGCGTCCACCAGCAACTCATCGACGCGGCCCGTCGCCGTCGTGAACCCGGCCAGGCGCTGGTGGCCATGAGCCACGCCCACCTGCACGGCGCGGCGGTCTCCGAATCCAGCGAGCGCCCCATCGTGATCGGCGGCGAGGAGTCGATCTCCGCTACCCTCTTCCCGCCGGAGATCGCCTACGTGGCGCTGGGCCACCTGCATCGCGCCCAGCGGGTCGGCGAGGCGCGCATCCGCTACAGCGGCAGCCCCCTGCCGCTGGACTTCAGCGAGGTGGACTACCCCCACCAGGTGGTGGAGGTCACCCTCGACGGCGAGGCGCTGGCGGACGCAACGGCCATCCCCGTGCCGCGCCCGGTGGCCATGCACCGGATCGGCCCCGGCCCGCTGGAGCGGGTGCTGGCCGAGCTCGAGGCCCTGGAGGATGACCCCGCCCTGCCCCGCGAGCAGTGGCCCTGGCTGGAGGTGCGCGTCGAGCTCGAGGCGCCGATCCCCGACCTGCGCAGCCGGGTGGAGGCGGCACTCGACGACAAGGCGCTGCGCCTGCTGAGACTCGAGCGCCGCCTGCCCCGGGTCGAGGGCGAGGACGCCCCGGCGCGGGTCGACCTGCAGGCGCTGGGCCCCCGACGACTCTTCGAGCGTACCTGGGAGTCGCGCTGGGGCGAGCCGCCTGACGACGACGTGCTCGCCGACTTCGACCGCCTGCGCCAGGAGGTGCTGGACGACGAGGAAGCCGACGCCGCGGAGGCCCGCCCATGAAGATCCTCGCCCTGCGCCTGGAGAACCTGGCCTCCCTGCCCGGCCCCCTCGAGCTCGACTTCACCGCGGCCCCGCTGCGCGACGCCGGGCTGTTCGCCATCACCGGCCCCACCGGCGCCGGCAAGAGCACCCTGCTCGACGCCCTGTGCCTGGCGCTCTATGGCGGCACGCCGCGGCTGCGCCAGGCGCCGGCCCGCGACAGCCAGATCGACGACACCCCGGACTCCACCCTGACCACCAGCGACCCCCGCACCCTGCTGCGCCGCGGCACCGCCGCCGGCCATGCCGAGGTCGACTTCCTGGGCCGTGACGGGCGCCGCTACCGGGCCCGCTGGGCGGTGCGCCGTGCCCGCCACAAGGCCACCGGGCGGCTGCAGGCGGCGGAGCAGTCACTGCGCGACCTCGACGACGACCGCCTGCTCACCACCCAGAAGCGCGAGTTCGACCGCCTGCTCCCGGAGTGCCTGGGGCTCACCTTCGACCAGTTCACCCGTGCCGTGCTGCTCGCCCAGAGCGAGTTCGCGGCCTTCCTGCAGGCCGACGACAACGAGCGCAGCGACCTGCTGGAGCGCCTCACCGGTACCGCCGAATACTCGGCGATCTCCATGGCCGCCTACCGCCGTGCCAACGAGACGAAGAAGGCCGTGGACGCCCTGGAGGCCCGGCTCGACGATGCGCTGCCCGCCGAGCCCGAGGCCCGCGCCGAACTGGAGCAGCACGCCGCCGCTACCCAGCAAGCGCTCACTGACCTGCAGAAGCAGGAGGAATCGCTCCAGGCAGACCGGCGCTGGCACGAGGACGATACCCGCCTGCGCGAGGCCTATCGCCAGGGCCTGGCCGACCAGCAGGCCGCCGAGCATGAGTGGCAAGCGCTCGCTCGGCTGCGCGCCGACCGCGAGTGGCGCCGGCTGATCGCCCCGCGCCGCCACGCCCTCACCCGCCAGGCCGAGCTCCCCGGCGAGCTTTCCGGGCTGGAGGCGAGCCATGCCGAGACGGTGAAGGCACTGGCGGCCGCCGGCGCCGACCAGCAGGCGGCCGACACCGCCAGGAAAGGGGCCGAGCAGGCGCGGAACGAGGCCGGCGAGGCACGCCGGCGGGCCGAACCCGAGCTGCGCGAGGCCCGCGAGCAGGCCCAGCGCCTCGCCACCCTGGAGAAGCAGCTCGCCGACCTGGAAGCGAGCAGGAACCGGCAGCAGAAGCAGGCCGACGCCCTCGCCGAGGAACATCGCCAGGCCGTCGACGCCCAGCGCGCCCGTCGAAAGAAGCGCGACGACTGGCAGGCGGCCCTCGAGAAGCTGGTAGGCGCTCACCCCCATCTCGACGCCGCCCGCCGGGCCGCCCAGCAGGCCCACGATGACGCCGCCCGGCGCCAGCTGGCGCTGGGCGAGCTGGCCAGCCGCTGGCAGGAGTTCAGGCGCGCGGAGCAGGCCCGGCAGCGGCTCGCCGGCCAGGTCGCCGAAGACCGCTCGCGGCGCGAGACGCTGCTGACCGAGGGGCAAGCCGCCAGGGAGCAGCTGAACCGGGCCCAGGCTCACTTCGACAGCGTCTTCGCACTGATCGAGCGCAGCCGTGCCGTGCGCAGCGAGAGCGTGGCGCGGCTGCGCGAGAACCTGCAGGAGGGCGAACCCTGCCCGGTATGCGGTGGCCTCGACCACCCCTGGCGCCACCGGCCGCCGGCCACACCCGAGGCCGCCCAGCTCGCCGCCCAGGAACGGGAGGAAGCGCACCAGCTCGACGAGGCCCGGACGGCCCGTGACGCGGCCCGGCGTCGGCGCGACGAGCTGGTAGGGGACTACCGCGCCGTGGAGGCCGCGCTCAAGCAGCACGAACACGACCGGGAAGCGGCCGAGCAACGTCAGGACGCGACCCGCCAGACGCTGGCGGCGCACCCCCTGCACGAAGAGCTCACCGCCATCGATGCGGACGAACGCGACGGCTGGCTGCAGACCGAGCACGAACGGAGCGAGGCCCAGCGCCGGCAGCAGCGCCAGACCCTGGATGCGCTGAGCCGGGCCGAAGACGAACTGGCGCCCCTGGAGGCCTCCCTGCGGGAGGGCGAGCTCGCGCTCACTCGCCTCGAGACCGACAAGGCCAACGCCGACCGGCGCCTGGCCGAGCTGGTGGAAGGGCTCCCCGCCCTGCAGAAGCAGCGCGATGCAACCGCCGGTACGCTGCGTGCCCTGCTGGGCGACCACGCTTCGCCGGATGCCTGGCAGCAACAGCTGGAGCGGCAGACCGAGAAGGCCCGACGGGCCCACGACGACACCCTCGAGCGCCTGCACGAAGCCCGGCACGCGCAGCAGCGCCTGGCCCAGCGGGTCGACCACCAGGCCGAGCGGCTCGAGGCACTGCGCCAGGAACGCGACCGCCTCGCCCGGGAACTCGCCGACTGGCGCCGGGCCCACCCCGAGCTGGACGATGCCACCCTGGCTCGCCTGCTCGAACAGTCGGAGGACGACGCCAGCCGCGAGGAAGCACGGCTGAAGGCGACAGAGGAGGCCCGCCAGCACGCCGCCGCCACCCTCGCCGAACGGCGCCGCGCCCTGCTCCAGCATCGCCACGGCCAGGGCCTGGCCGAGGACGACGCGGCCCTGCTGGGCGAGGAGGTGGAGGCCGAGATTCGCCACCGCCAGGACGCACTGGCCGAGGCCCATGCGGCGCTGGGGCCCCGACTCGGGCAGGCCCAGCAGGCACGCGACGCCGCCGCCTTCGCCCTGAGCGACGACGAGCGGCGGCGCGAACGCCAGAAGGAAGGCCAGGCCGAACTGGAAGCCGCCCGGACCGAATATCGCCGCTGGGGCCAGATCAGCGAGCTGATCGGCTCCGCCGACGGCAAGGTCTTCCGGCGTATCGCCCAGGCCTACAACCTGGAGCAGCTGCTGGAACACGCCAACGCCCACCTGGCCGGCCTCAGCCGCCGCTACCGGCTGGTACGCGGCGGCAGCCCGCTGGGCCTGCTGGTGGTGGACCACGACATGGGCGACGAGCGCCGCTCGGTGCACTCGCTCTCCGGCGGCGAGACCTTCCTGGTCTCGCTGGCCCTCGCCCTGGGGCTCGCCTCCATGGCATCGGGGCAACTCGTCATCGAGTCACTGTTCATCGACGAGGGCTTCGGCAGCCTGGACCCCCAGTCCCTGGCGCTGGCCATGGAGGCCCTGGACGGCCTCCAGGCGCTGGGGCGCCGGGTCGGCGTGATCTCCCACGTCCAGGAGATGCACGAGCGCATCCCGGTGCAGATCCAGGTGGAACCCCTGGGCAACGGCACCAGCCGCGCGCGCATCGTCAGCGGTTGAGGGACTCGAGCCTCTCGAGAAGCTCGGGAATGTGGGACTGGATGATGCTCCAGACAGTGTCGTCATCGATGCCGAGATAGGCATGAATGAGACGATTACGGGTGGCGATGATCATGCCCCAGGGAATATCGGGATTCTCTTCCCGGATCTTTTCGGGGATTCGGGTCGCGGCTTCCCCGATCAGCTCGAGGTTTCACAGGGTGTGCATCGTAAGTCAGGTCATGCTCGATGAAATCTTCCTGAGTCAGCCCTTCGGTATAGGCCTGCACCTTCTCGGCAAAACCGATCATGTCATCGATGTAGAAACGCCATTCGCGACGGGGTCAACGCTCAGACATGCATGGCCTCACGCTCGATATAGGGGCGGAGCTCGGGGCGAAGCGCCTTGTGGGTCACCAGATCCACGGAGCGTCCCAGAAGGTCCTCCAGGTAGAACTGGAGCCCGAAATAGCGATCTGCCGTCGCCGGACCATCGACGACCACCAGGATATCGACATCACTGGTCTCTTCAGCCTCATCGCGCGCCATGGAACCAAACAGGGCCAGGTCGTGAACGCCAAACTCGCGCACCATATCAGGGAGGTGACGCTGCAGCAGGTGCATGGTGTCTGACCGGTTGCTCATTTCCCTCTCCAGTCACTCGTCTGGTTCGATGTACCGATAGGTAACCAATTAGCATACCACCTACCAGCCATGCCGCTGCTCACAGCTCGACGCCGTAGAAATGCAGCACCGTCACCATCAGCCAGTAGCAGAGCGCGGTGATGGCGATGGAGACGGCGAGGCCGAGATAGAAGTTGACCCCCTTCGCCAGCAGCAGGGGCAGCGCGATGAACAGCGCCAGGGAGGGCAGCACCAGCCAGAAGACGCTGCTGGCAAGCGCGCTCACCCTGCCGCCATCGCCGGTGTCGATGTAGAGCCAGAGCATGGCCAGCACGGAGGTCAGGGGCACCGACGCCAGCACGGCCCCGATGAAGGAGCTGCGCTTGGAGATCTCCGCGATCAGCACCACCAGCACGGCGGTGATGGCCACCTTTGCCACGTAATAGAGCAACGCCGGTTCCCTCCCTGGCCTGGTGAGACTGTAGCCACTATACCCGCCAGGGCAGCGGCGGCGGCATCAGCCGCTCGTCATCGGAGAAGCCGGCCACGCGGCCGAAGCGTTCCCCGCCGGCCTCCCACTCGCGCTGCGCCTCGGCGATCTCGGCCTTGCTGTGGCCGACGAAGTTCCACCAGATCAGCACCTCCTCGCCCAGCGGCTCGCCGCCCAGCAGCAGCACCCTGGCACCCGCCGGAAGGGCCAGTTCAAGGGCGTCACGCCCACGGCCGAGGTAGGCCAGCTCGTCGGTAACCAGCGCCTCGCCCTCCAGCGTCGGCTGCCCCTCCAGCGGCAGCAGGGCGTACTCGAACTCGGGCCTGAGCGGCAGCCTCAGCGTGGCGTCGCTCTCGGCGTCAAGATCCAGCCCCACCAGCGGCGAGAAGCTCAGCGTGGGCGCCTCGTGGCCGGCGAACTCCCCCACGAGCAGCGTCAGGGTGACGCCCTCCTCGCGCCATACCGGCAGGTCGGGATAGTGATCGAAGCGCGGCACCGTGTGGCGATGGGCGTACGGCAGGGCGATCCACAGCTGGGCGGCATGCAGCTGCGGGTCCTCCAGGAGCGACTCCTCGGTATGGCTGATGCCGCGACCGGCGGTCATCAGGTTGACCTGGCCCGGACGGATCACCTGCTCGCTGCCCAGGCTGTCGCGATGCAGCACCTCGCCGGCGATCATCCAGGTGAAGGTCTGCAGGCCGGTATGGGGATGCGGACCCACGCGCATGCCGCGGCTGTCGCCCCTGAACACCACCGGCCCGGCATGATCGAGGAAGCACCAGGCCCCCACCAGGCGCCGCTGTCGAGACGGCAGCACCCGATGGATCGGAATGCCCCCCACATCCGCGACCCGTGCGGCCACATGCTGCACCTGGCGTCTGCCCTCCACCACCGGGCAGTCCAGCGACGACGACGCCGAGGCGTCCTTGATCAGGTTGCTCATGGGGCTTCCTCCGGGTGGCGTGTCTTGTGGTATAGCCCCGCGATGCGAAATTCTCGAGCGTTGCGCCGACAGGGCCATGAAGCCGCCGCTCTCACATTCGGCTATAAGGCCGGGAGGTGGCTACGCGACCGGGGGTAGTTGCTCAGAACGACTCCCACTCGGCCTCGGCGACCTGCCGTGAATGTGACGCGGGAGCGCTCTTGATGCTCGATGCCGGCGTACCGGGCAAGGTGGCCAACGCGTGGGGAGCAGAGGATGACGGTGCCGTCGATTGCCCGGCTCCCTGGTGCCCGTCCAGCTTGAAGAAGGCCATTGCCCGCTCCAGGTGTTGAGCCTGCTCTTCCAGCGATGCCGCGGCTGCAGATGCCTCCTGTACCAGAGCGGCGTTCTGCTGGGTCACCTGATCCATCTGAGTCACCGCCTGGTTGACTTGACCGATGCCTTCGCTCTGCTCCCGGGAAGCGGCGGCGATCTCGTTCACGATATCAGTGACACGCTTCACGGCGGTCACCACCTCGTGCATGGTGGTGCCGGCCTGCTCCACCAAGAGCGTCCCATCTTGTACCTGGGCCGCTGATCCCTCGATCAATGCCTTGATCTCCCGGGCCGCCTCGGCACTGCGGCTGGCCAGGCTACGCACCTCGCCGGCCACCACGGCAAAGCCGCGCCCTTGCTCGCCAGCCCGGGCGGCCTCGACGGAGGCATTGAGCGCCAGGATATTGGTCTGGAAGGCAATCGAGTCGATCAGGCCCGTGATATCAGCCACTTGCCGCGAGCTGTCGGAGATGCCGTGCATGGTCTTGATGACTCGCTCCATGACCTCGCCCCCCTGCTCGGCGGTGGCCGAGGCATCCTGTGCCAGACTGCTGGCCTGGCGGGCATTGTCGGCATTCTGCTTCACGGTGGTGGTCAGCTCCTCCATGCTGGAGGCGGTCTGCTCCAACGAGGCCGCCTGCTCTTCGGTACGCGAGGAAAGGTCGGCATTGCCGATAGCGATCTGACCGGTTCCGGTGGCGACGTTACTCGCCGCGACCGAGACATTGCCGACGATCTCTTTCAGCCTCGCGACCATCTCCTTGATGGCAGCGAGCAAGCTCTCGGAGTCCCCTTTGCGGGTAGCCACGGCAATGTCGAGATCGCCCTCCGCGATCTTGCGAACGATCTCCTGGGTATAGGCCGGTTCGCCACCGAGCTGACGCAACAGGCCGCGAACGATCAGGGTCGCCAGCAAGGCTGCCACTACCAGCACGGTACCACTGAGGAGCGCAATGAGCAGAAAGGCCACCTGCGCCTGACGCTTCAGCGCGGTGGCGCTGGCGAGGAGGTCGTCGGCGAGCCGGTCCTCGACCTCCTTCATCAGGTCGATGCGCGTGGTCGCGACTTGAAACCAGTAGGCGGCGTCGGTCCCGCCCAGTTCACCGGAGAGGCCACCGTCCAGAATGAGCCGGCGAATGCGCATTACCTCGTCCACCTCCGGGCTCCGCACGGTGCGCTCTGCCAAGTCGACGAGATCCGCCCCCGCCTGTCTGGCGAAGAGCCCAAGGTAGACGCCCTGCTCGGCTACGATGCGCGAATAGTGCTGATGCTGCGCGAGAGTGAAACGTCCCGCTGCAATCGAGGCCGCGCCCGTGGCACGCTCCTGACCGGCACGCTCCTTGCCGTGCATATAGCTCACGTAGGCATTGACCTTGCCGGCGATGCCGGCATCGGGACTGATGTCTGCAATGGCCGAGAGGGTATCGAGGATCCCACCGATGGTGGCAGTGAAATAGGCGTTGCTTTCCGGTCCCGAGATGCCCTCTCGATCGACGGCGTTACGCATTTCATCGAGTCGGCCGATCGAGGCAAGAGCTCCCGCGAGTTCGGCCTCGAAGTCGGCACCGAATCGCTCGGCCTCAAAGGAGGCGAGCAGCGAGCCAAGCTCCTGCCGGGCCGCATCGGTGAGCCTTCTCTGCTCGACCAGGGTGTCGTGCCCCTGTGCTCCACCGCTGCCGAGAAAGACGGCGGAAGCCCCGCGTTCGCGTTGCAAATGATGGATGACCTCGCCGGAGCGAGTGGAGAGGACGACCAGCTCATCAAGAGAGGCCATGTCGTTGGCGAGTTTCCAGCGATTGGCCACCTCTGTGCTGGCGAGCCCCAACAGGGCGAGCATCGGAAGGGCCAGAAGCAGCAGGACCTGGGAGCGAACCGGAATCCTGCGAAAGAGAGTGATTTTCATTATTGTATATCTCATCATGTGGCATGAGGAGGGCCGTGGCCCTGTATTGTCAACTGCCCCAGGAACAAGCGGTCATGTCACGCGTCTTGCACCCGAGAAGCGCCGGCCCGGTCGGTCGACACGGGCGGCATAACGTGGCTATCGGCCTGGGTCATGAAATATTGAGGGCAGACCGACAGACGGCAGCTTCGGGCCCAACGCCGCAGAATCCCATGAGCGCATCATCCTCCTTATTGATGAGCACCCAGGGGCCTAAGCCATGCGAATCGTAGCAGGCGATACACCAATTGATGAATTGTCGGGTAGCGACCTCATCGCAAACGCCGCGAACGTTTGCCAGTCCCGGGGGGTTTGACTGCCCGTTCAGCCGGTCGTCTCCCTGCGTGTCTCGCCGGCCGCCTGACGAAGACGTCATGGCCGGAACACCCCGATACTGAATAGCCTGCTACCAAAGCGGCCCCAAGGCCATGGCACGCGCTCGGGAGCCACCCCGAACTCACTCGCGCAACTCGAGGCGCCGGAAGAGCGGTTGCAGGGACTTCACGAGATCATGCAGCTCCGCGGTGGTCGGGGCAGTCGTCACCGGTCGGGCATGGGCCTCCCCCAGGCACTGCCCCGTGCGCGCCACCTGTATGGCGTAGCGGGCAACGCCCTGCTCGGCGAGATCGAGGGCGAGGCGGTTCAGGTCTGCCAGGTCGAAGTCGCGCCAGTGCACCGTGGTGCGGCACTCGAAGGGGATGCCGCTGTCCAGCAGCAGCGCCAGGCTCTTCGCATGCGCGTCGGCCATGCCGGGGCGGCCGACGATGGCATCGAAGCGCGCACCGGGCCCCTTCACATCCAGCCCCACCCAGTCCAGGTACGGCAGCATCTCCGACAGGCGCCGCGGGTAGACCCCGGCGGTGTGCAGTCCCACCTTGAAGCCCAGGGCGCGGACCCGGGCGGCGGCGGCAGGCAGGTCGACGTGCAGGGTAGGCTCGCCGCCGCTGAACACCACGCCTTCCAGCAGCCCGCGGCGCCGTTGGAGAAAGCGCTCGATGCCGGCCCACTCGCGGACCTCGCCGCGGCGGGGCGCGAGCATCTGCGGGTTGTGGCAGTAGCCGCAGCGCAGCGGGCAGCCCTGCAGGAAGACCACGCAGGCCAGGTGGTCGGGGTAGTCCAGGGTGGTCATGGGGGTGAGGCCGGCCACGGGCAGCCGCGGTCGGCGAGAATCGTCGCGGGACATGGGCGCGTTCCGTCCGGACGCCCCGGGCATGACCCCGGGGTGCCCGGCAAGGCGGTGGGTTCAGGCGTTGCCGGCGTGCTCGCTGAAGTGGCGGCGCTCGCGGTGCTCGGACTGCTTGCCGTGGTTGAACTGGCTGACCGGGCGGTGGTAGCCCATCACCCGGGTCCAGACCTCGCAGCGCTGGCGCTGCTCGGTGGGCAGGGTCTCGGTGGCATGGCTCATGTGATGCTCCTTTTCACGGTGGTTGTGTTGCAGGGAAATGCCTCAGGCCGTGATCTCGGCCCGGGCGCGCTTCGCCAGAAGGGCCTCGTCGCACTTCGGGCAGAACTCGTGTTCGCCGGCCAGGTAGCCGTGCACCGGGCAGATCGAGAAGGTCGGCGTGATGGTGAGATAGGGCAGGCGGAAGCGCGACAGCGCCGTGCGCACCAGTTTCATGCAGGCGTCGGCCGAGGAGAGCCGCTCGCGCATGTAGAGGTGCAGCACGGTGCCGCCGGTGTAGCGGGTCTGCAGCGGGTCCTGGTGCAGCAGCGCCTCGAAGGGGTCGTCGGTGAATCCCACCGGCAGCTGGCTGGAGTTGGTGTAGTAGGGCGCGTCCGCGCTGCCGGCCTGCAGGATGCCGGGGAAGCGCTTCCGGTCCTCCCTGGCAAAGCGATAGGTGGTGCCCTCCGCCGGGGTCGCCTCCAGGTTGTAGAGGTGGCCGGTGGCCTCCTGGAACTCGCGCATCCGCTCGCGCACGTGTTCCAGCAGCTCGATGGCCAGTTGCTGCCCCTCGGGGTCGGCGATGTCGAAGCGGTCGTCGCTGAAGTTGCGCACCATCTCGTTGAGGCCGTTCACCCCCAGGGTGGAGAAATGGTTGCGCAGCGTGCCCAGGTAGCGCTGGCTGTAGGGGTAGAGGCCGTCGTCCATCCACTGCTGGATGCAGCCACGCTTGATCTCCAGGCTGTCGCGGCCCAGCGCGAGCAGGCGGTCCAGCTCCGCGTAGAGCCCTGCCCTGTCGCCGGCGAAGCGAAGGCCCAGGCGCGCACAGTTGATGGTCACCACGCCCAGCGAGCCGGTCTGCTCGGCGCTGCCGAACAGGCCGTTGCCGCGCTTGAGCAGCTCGGTGAGGTCGAGCTGCAGCCGGCAGCACATGGAGCGCACCATGTGCGGCTCGAGGTCCGAGTTGAGGAAGTTCTGGAAGTACGGCAGCCCGTACTTGGCGGTCAGTGCGAAGAGCCGCTCGGCGTTGTCGCTCTCCCAGTCGAAGTCGGGCGTGATGTTGTAGGTGGGGATCGGGAAGGTGAACGCCCGACCCTGGCAGTCGCCCTCCTCCATCACCTCCAGGTAGGCGCGGTTGAGCAGCTCCATCTCGGCCTGCAGGTCGCCGTAGGTGAAGGGCTGCTCCTGGCCGCCGACGATCGGCACCTGGTCGCGCAGGTCGGCCGGGCAGGTCCAGTCGAAGGTGAGGTTGGTGAACGGCGTCTGGCTACCCCAGCGCGACGGCACGTTGAGGTTGTAGATGAACTCCTGGACCGCCTGCTTCACCGCCGGGTAGTCGAGCCGGTCGAGTCTCACGAAGGGCGCCAGGTAGGTATCGAAGGAGCTGAACGCCTGGGCGCCGGCCCACTCGTTCTGCAGGGTGCCGAGGAAGTTGACCATCTGCCCCAGGGCGCTGCTGAGGTGCCGGGGGGGTGCGCTCTCCGCCCGGCCCGGCACGCCGTTGAAGCCCTCGATCAGCAGGGTGCGCAGCGACCAGCCGGCGCAGTAGCCGCCGAGCATGTCCAGGTCGTGGATGTGCAGGTCGCCCTCCCGGTGGGCCTCGCCCACCGCGGCGGGATAGACCTCGTCCAACCAGTAGTTGGCGATGAGCTTGCCCGAGGCGTTGAGGATCAGCCCCCCCAGGGAGTAGCCCTGGTTGGCGTTGGCGTTGACACGCCAGTCGGCGCGCTGCAGGTACTCGTTGACCGTCGAGGCGACGTTGACGGCGCCGGTCGGCTGGCGTTGCATGGGTGTTCCCTCACTGGTCGATTGTCTATATATGGTGCTTTTTACGAACAAGAACACCATATGTTGTGCCAGATGAAGGGTAGACACCCAGGCGGAGCATGAAAATGATCCAGGTCAGGAAAAGGGAGCGGCCATCGCTCCCAGGGGCTCGCGGGTGCCGCGAGCTGATGGGATGAATCTCCCGCGCCAGGGCGCCCTCTCCCGGATGCAAGCGCCCTCGTGGTATAGCTGACCGGGGCCAGACCCACACCATCCCGTCACAGGAGCCATCATGCATATCGGCATTCTCACCCTGCGCATCTCGCTGCCCGGCTGCCGTTCCCTCAAGGAGAAGCGCCAGCGCATGGGCGGCCTTCACGAACGCTACGGGCGCAACCCGGCAGTGGCGGTGTGCGAGAGCGGCGAGCTGGACCGCCTGGAGGCGAGCGAGTGGACCTTCGTGGCGGTGGCCAACGAGGGGCCCAAGGTGGAGGCGCTGCTCACCGAGATCGAGGAGAAGATCCAGCGCACCGTGGACGGACGGGTGATGGAGGCGACACGGGAGATACTATAGTGAGGTCACCATCTCCCCCACGAGGCCACGTTGTCGCTTATGGAATTACGCAAGGACGGTGAGATAGCACTCTGGACGGCCCTGTTCGAAGCGACCTGGGACGGCATGGTGATACTCAGAACCGATGGCAGCATCTACCGGGCCAACCGGAGCTATGCCGATATGCTGGGCTACACGCCCGAGGAGATGGGCTCCCTGCACGTGTGGGATCTGGATGCCCGTTTCAGCAGTAGTGAGCTGCAGAACATGCTCCGGGACGTCGACAGCGCCGGGGCACACTTTGAAACGCAGCAGCGCCGCAAGGATGGCACCATCATCGATGTCGAGCTCGGCAACAACGGTGCCACCTACGACGGTGACAAGCTGATCTTCTGTATCGTGAGAGATATCACGGCACGCAAGGCCACCGAAGAGAAGCTTCGGCAGAACGAGGAGCTACTGCGGGGCATCGCCTCTCAGGTGCCGGGAGCACTCTATCAATACCGCATCGCACGGGATGGTGAGCACAGCTTTCCCTTCTTCAGCGAGGGGATCGTCGAGCTGGGAGGCCTGCCGCTCGAGGCGATTTCGGGGCCGGGGGAGGATCCAGCGATGTCACGGATCCTTGCCGAGGATGTCGAGCGCGTCGAGGCCCAGACCCAGCACAGCGCCGCCACCATGGCCAATGTTCACGTGGAGTTTCGCATCCGCCACGGCGATGGGTCGATTCGCTGGATCGAGTGCCGTTCGACCCCACAGAAGGAAGCCGACGGCGGCATGCTCTGGACCGGCATCCTCCTGGATATCACGCAGCGCAGGCGAGCGGAAGAGCGAGTGAAAGCCATGGCCATTACCGACGGTCTCACCGGCATCACCAACCGCCAGGAGCTCGGCCGCCTGCTGGAAAGCGAGATGAGGCGTGCCGTCCGGTATGCGTCGCCGCTCTCGCTGATCATGTACGACCTCGATCATTTCAAGAGCATCAATGACCGCTTCGGACACAATGCCGGTGACGATGTGTTGAAGACCGTTGCCAGCCTGGTCAATGACAGCCTGCGCGACAGCGACATGCACGGGCGATGGGGCGGGGAGGAATTCATGGTGCTATTGCCACAGACCGGCCTGGACGCGGCCAGGAAGGTCGCAGAGAAATTGCGCCAAGGAATCGCCAGTCACCGCTTCGAAAGACTCGGCACCATCACCGCCAGCTTCGGCGTGGTGGAACTTGCCGGCCGGGAGAGCTCCCGGTCACTGGCTCAACGGGTGGACGATGACCTCTACCGGGCCAAGGAGCTCGGCAGAAACCGGGTCGAGGCGCAGCCGGCATCCCTGCAACACTAGGAACGCCCCTCGCCGTCCAGACCAAACGTCCTGGCCCGGCGATAGAGCGCCACCAGGCACCTGCCGCCCAGCATCATGCCGATACCCGCCACCACGACGACCAGGGCGTCATAGGCCACGGCACCGGAGGCCGAGTACACCCCCACCAGCACGCCGACGTGGCGCACCACCAGATAGACGCCGATCAGGAAGGTACCGGCCCGCACCAGGTCGTCATCCTTGACGCGAACCTCGGCCTCGCCATCGCCATGCAGCCTGTCCGCCAGGCGGCCGGCGGAGCACCACAGCAATACGCCGCCCAGCATCGGCACCGCCACCGTGGCGATCAGGATCGGCAACACCTCGCCGCTCCACAGCTCGCCGGCCGTCGGTCCGAGCAGCGCCGGCAGCACCGAGAACAGGGTCTCCAGGAAGAGATAGAGACCCAGCAGCCGGATCATCAGGACGGAGAAGGGCTTCATGGTGGCTCCCGATCAGTCTGACGCCTCATCATCCTCGATAGGCGTCCCCAGCGTATCGATCAGCATGCTGTGGCACTCCACCTCGAACCACTCATCGAAGCGCTTCAGGGTGCGTTTCGGCCACAGTGCAGGGTCGGTATACCACTCTTCCAGCTCCGACTCGAACAGGTTGCGCCAGTTGGCCTTGACCCACCGCCTCACCTCCTCGGGAGACTCCGCTACCTCATCGCTGACCAGGTAGACGGTGCGATCGCGGTTGACCTCCTCCTCGGCGATCGGCGTGCCACCCGGCGCGGGGTCGGCATCGTTGATCCACTGCACGGCGGGCGCCTTGTAGCGCAGCAGCAGGGCGGAACGGTTGAGCATGGTGCCTCCCTTGGAATCCATAAGAGCCGATTTCCAGCCAAGTTAGCCTGGCAAATGCAGTGACCCGGTTCCCACGATCACTGCCTGTCCCGCAATGTGGAGCGGCAGGTTGTCTTCGGCGCGCTCGGCCTCGGCCAGGGGAAGAGCTCGCGATTGACGAAGTCCAGCAGGTCGTCGCCGGTCAGGGCGCGGTCGCGATCGCGGGGTGCCGCCCAGGTGGACCACTGGTAGGGAGTGTCGATGATGAAGTCGAAGGGCTTGCCGGCCAGGGTGGCGTTGATGGCACGGCTCTGCTCCAGGGTCGCCCAGGTACTTGAGGAACAGCAGCCAGGAGGTCTGCTCGGTGGCGCAGCCGGCCTCTTTCCACAGTACATCGTCGATGTTCTTGAAGGTCTGCTCGAACATGGGGGGGTCGCGGGTCCTTGCGATGAGAATCGTGGGGACAATGCTACGCCGCGGCATCGGCAGGCGCCAATCGCGCTGCGAGTGGCGCTCATGCAGGTGGAAACCCAGTCACTCCCCCCACTTGAGGCGCCTTATTTCAAGTTACGGCTGAAATTATAATAAGGCCTGCCGCTATTTTAGCTTCACGCCTCACCACAGCGGCCCTCATGTCGATGCCATGGACATACCGGCGGCGAATCACACAGGCGGAAACACTACCAATGCATGTTTCAGCAGGTAGTGTCTCTATTCTAACGGGTATATCTGGTATACTTCTTGCCTATCGATTCACGAAGGCCTACCCGGCCCGACGTGAACTCGGCGCCCTACCCCGGCGCCATGAACGAGGAGATACACGATGTCCCCTGATCCCGTGACGCTGATGGTGGCGCGCCGCGTGGCCCGCGGCCGTTACCGCGACTTCACCGCCTGGCTGGAGGAGGGCCGCGAGCTGGCCAGCGACTTCGCCGGCTACCTGGGCTCCGGCGTGCTGGCGCCGCCACCCGGCGACGACGAGTACCAGATCATCTTCCGCTTCCGCGACGAGAAGACCCTGGCCGCCTGGGAGCACTCCGCCTCGCGCCGGGCCTGGCTAGCCCGCGGCGAGGGGCTCTTCGAGGCGCCCCAGGAGCATCGCGCCACCGGCCTGGACGGCTGGTTCCAGGATGCCACCGGCCGGACGCCGCCGCGCTGGAAGCAGGCCATCGCCATCTGGCTGGCCTTCTTCCCCGTGTCGCTGATGTTTCAGTGGCTGTTCGGCGGCCTGCTGGCCGGGCTGCCACTGGTCCCCAGGGTGCTGGTCGGCACCCTGGCGCTGACGCCGGTGATGGTGTTCCTGTTCATCCCGCTCTCGATGCGCCTGCTGGGCCCCTGGCTGCGCGGCGAAACCTCCGTTCTGGCACGGCTCGGCCGCCGCCTGCACCACCACGGGGCGTGACGCGCGCCGTCAGGGCGACAGGTGCTCCTTGAACACCCGCATCAGTTCGCGCTTGTCCTCGAAGCCGATCCCCGGCATGTCGGGCAGCGCGACCGTTCCCTCCTCCACCGGGGTGGAGTCGGCGAAGCCCCCGAAGGGCGCGAACACCCGGGGATAGGACTCGTTGCCGCCGAGCTTGAGGCCGGCGGCGATGTTCAGCGCGAACTGGTGGCCGCCATGGGGTATGCACTGGCGTGACGACCAGCCATGGGCGCGCAGCACCTCGAGCATGCGCAGGTACTCCACCAGGCCGTAGCTGAGCACGGGGTCCATCTGCAGGATGTCGCGGTCGGGGCGCATCCCCCCGTAGCGCAACAGGTTGCGCACGTCCTGGTGGGAGAACAGGTTCTCGCCGGTGGCCGTGGGTGCGGCGTAGTGCTCGCCGAGCTGCTGCTGCAGGGCGTAGTCGAGCGGATCGCCGGCCTCCTCGTACCAGCGCACCCCGTAGGGGGCCAGCCCCTCGGCGAAGTCCAGGGTGGTCCTGAGGTCGAAACGGCCGTTGGCGTCCACGGCCAGCCGGCCGGCCTCGCCCACCACCTCGATGGCCGCCTCCACCCGCGCCAGGTCCTCGGCCAGGGGCACCCCGCCGATCTTCATCTTGGTGCAGGTGTAGCCCTGGTCGAGGTAGTCGCGCATCTCCTCCTTGAGGCCGCGGATCTCCTTCCCCGGGTGGTAGTAGCCGCCCGCGGCGTAGACCGGCACCCGGGGGTCGGGCCGACCGTCATCGAAACGTCGGGCCAGCAGTTCGGCCAGCGACAGGTTCTCGACCTTGGCGACGATATCCCAGATCGCCATGTCGATGATGCCCACCGCCACGCTGCGCTCGCCGTGCCCGCCCGGCTTCTCGTTGGCCATCAGCACCGACCAGACCTTGAAGGGGTCCAGGTTGGTGCCGCTGGCGTCGAGCAGGGAGGCGGGATCGGCCTCCCTGAGCCGCGGCAGGAAGCGCTCGCGCAGCAGGCCGCTCTGGGCATAGCGGCCGTTGGAGTTGAACCCGTAGCCGACCACCTGGCGCCCCTCGACGCGAGCATCGGTGTAGATGGCCAGCACCGAGACATCCATCTTCGCGAACGAGATGTAGGCGTTGGCGATGTCCGAGGCGATGGACACCCTGGCCTCGCGGATATCGGTGATTCTCATGATGCGCTCCTGATGGCATCTCCAGGCTCCCGGGGGCTAGCGCCATGGGGCCGGGGGTCAAAAGAACAGTCCCGAGGGCAGGCGCACCCCCAGCACACGGGTGAAGGTCAGGTAGAAGGCGCCCACCAGCACCAGGATGATCGGCACCCACTGCAGCAGGCGGCGAGGCGACACCGGCCCCTGGACCCGGGCCAGGTACCAGGTGAGCAGGAAGATGGCCACTGTCGTGGTCACGGCGAAGCCCAGCTGGCCCATGGCGAACCACCAGACGAAGAAGCCGACCATCACCACCAGCAGGCGCCTCGGGCTGCCGGCGATCTCGACCTGGCGGCCCTGCGGCTTGATGAAGCCCTTGACGATCAGCGCCACGGCCACCACCACGGTGAGCATCAGGATGGCGCGCGGGAAGATGATGCTCAGTCGCCCCAGGTCCGAGCGCGGGAACCACAGCACCGCGGCGAACAGCAGGCCGAACAGGCCCGCCACGATATCGGTGTTGAGTCGCACGATCATGAGCCGTTCTCCTCGCCGGCCGGCCGGGTATCGAGCCGCCCGCTGCGCTGCAGCCACAGCGGCACCAGGGCCGTCAGGGTCCCGAGCACCACCAGGCCGGCCAGCACCATCGACAGCGGGTTGCGCACCAGGCGCAGCCAGGGGATGGGGTCGACCACCGCCGCCAGCATCGTCTGCACATAGCCCTGCTCGGCGATACCGCCGAGGATCAGCCCCAGCACGATGGGGGCGGCATGGATGCCGATCAGGCGCAGGAAGTAGCCGGCGCAGCCCAGGATCAGCATGATCCCCACGTCGAGCAGGCTGTTGCGCAGGGCGAAGGTGCCGAGGATGGTCACCATGGCGATGCAGGGCACCATGAAGTAGTAGGGTGTCCTGATTACCACCCGGTGGATCAGGCGACCACCGAGCAGGCCGACAGGCAGCAGCATCAGCGCCGCCAGGCCCATCGACAGGATGAAGCCGTTGGTCAGCACGCCGGTCTGGGTGAAGAGGTCGATCCCCGGGCGCAGGCCATGGAGCATCAGCACGCCGAGGATGATGGCATCCGGTGGTGCACCGGGAATGCCGAGGGTCAGCAGCGGGATCATGCTGCCCGCCACCATGACGTTGTTGCTGGATTCCGATGCCACCACGCCATCGAGGTTGCCCTTGCCGAAGCTCTTGGGGTCCTTCGAGAAGCGCCTGGCCTCGTTGTAGGCCACCAGGCTGGTCACGTTGCCGCCGGCGCCGGGAATGATGGCGATGACCTGGCCGATCAGGCAGGAGCGGATCAAGTTGCCCGGCTTTCTCAGGATGCGCTTGGCCACCTCGATGATGCCCACCTCGCGCTTGCCGAACTCGCCCTCCTTCGAGAGCGTGCTGCGCCCCTCGGCCGCCATGCTCAGCAGTTCGGGGATCACGAACAGCCCGATCAGTGCCACGATCAGCTCGATGCCCCCCTGCAGCGGGGGAAAACCGAAGGTGAAGCGGGTCTCTCCTCCCACCGGGGAGACCCCGATGGTGCTCAGCAGCATGCCGATGCAGCCCCCCAGCAGCCCCTTGAGCAGCGAGTCGCTGGAGAGGCTCGCCACCAGGGTCAGGCCGAGCATCGCCACCCAGAACATCTCCGCGGGGCCGAAGGCCACCGCCCAGCGAGCCAGCGGCGGCGCCAGCACCAGCAGGAAGGCGACCCCCACCAGGCCGCCGATCACCGAGGCGATGGTCGCCCCGGCCAGGGCCTCGTAGGCACGTCCCTGGCGCGCCATGGGGTAGCCGTCGAAGGTGGTGGCAATCGACGAGGGCGTGCCCGGGGTGTTGATCAGGATGGCGGTGAAGGCCCCGCCATAGATGGAGCCCATGTAGACCGCCCCCAGGGCGATCAGCCCCTGCAGGGCCTCCATCGAGAAGGTGAAGGGCAGCAGCACGGCCAGGGCCATGGTCGCCGTCAGCCCCGGCATGGAACCGATCAGCAACCCGGCCGATACCCCGACCAGTACCGTAATGATGCTCTCGAACGTCATCAACGATGCCAGCGCCTGCAGCATCATTTCCATGGATCACCCTCCTGCGGACCATGCCGGATGGTCGCCTGGAAGTGGAAGGAACCGAGGCCCCGGCGGCAGGGCCTCGGGGAGGGAGCGTGACCTTACTCGGCCGCCTCGAGGATGGGGGCGTAGGCATCGCGTAGCGTGCCGATCACTTCGTCGATCGCGTCACCGGTGATGTACTCCATGACGAAGCCCAGGGGCTCCTGCCTCTCGGCGATCCGCCGATTGGTCTCGGCAAAGGCCTCGGCCAGGGTCTCGACGATCTCCGGCGGGGTACCGGCCGGGGCCGCCACGCCGCGGTAGGCACCGCCGACGATGTCATACCCCTGCTCCTTGAAGGTGGGTGCGTCGGGCAACGCCGGGACGCGCTCCTCCGAGGCGACCGCCAGCACACGTACGCGATCCTCCATCTGCACGCCGAGCATGGTGTAGTTGAAGATGCCGGCCACGTGGTTGCCCTCGAGGGCCGCCGGCAGCGGGCCGGTACCGCTGAAGGGGATGTAGGTGAGGTCGATGTCGGCCTCCTGCTCGAGACGCAGCATGTCCAGGTGGTTGGCGCTGTAGGTGCCGCTGCCGCCCAGGGTCACCGCCTGGGGATTCTCGCGGGCATACTCGATCAGGTCGTCGAGGGTCTCGAACGGGCTGTTCGCCGGCACGATCAAGGCGTTCGGGGTGGAGTGGAAGAAGGTGATGATCTCCCAGTTGTCGGTCTCGAAGCCGGCATCGCTGCGCTGGATCGGCTGGCCGATGATATGCGGGATGTTGACCCCGATGATCTCGTGGCCATCGGGTTCGGCGCTGTTCTGGAACTCGCTCCAGGCGACGGCCCCGCCGCCGCCCGGGCGGTGCACCACGTTGACGTTGACACCGAGGATCTCCTCGAGGATCGGCTCCTGGAAGCGAGCCGTCACGTCGGACTCGCCACCCGGGTCGAAGGGGATGACGTAGTCGATGGCACCCGAGGGATAGTCGGCCTGCGCACCAGCGGCAAACCCCAGCAGGGCGGCGGCGGACAGGGCGCCAACCAGAGAGGTCGATAGGAATTTCATGGCATGCTCCCGATATGGTTCTTGTAAGGAATGGGTCGTTACGCGATCCACGCCGGGGTCATCGTCCTCACACGCGGATGGTGCACGCACGGATGGCCTCCGACGGACCCTGGTCCCGGCAGCGGTGCCGGGACCAGCGTCTGTTCTGAAGCTAGCCTAGTTGTAAAAGTTGTCAAATTCTCGAGCAGGAAGGAGCGCCCTCAGCCCTGGAATACCCGGCGCCGCGAGTTGCCCAGGTGCTCACGCATGAAGTGCGAGGCGCGTTCGGCATCGCCGGCCAGGATGCTGTCGTGGATGCGCCGATGTTCCTGCTGGACCTCGGGGAGGTGGAAGCCGGGATGACGCTGGCCCAGCCCCCGAGCCAGGCGCTGCCCGTAGGTGATGGGCGCCTCGAGGGAGACCAGGGTATCGGCGAAGAAGCGGTTGTGGGTGGCGTGGGCGATGGCCAGGTGGAAGCCGTAGTCGGCATCGACCCCCAGCGCGTTCTCGCGGATCCGCTGCTCGAGCAGGGCGAAGGCCGCCGAGATGGCCGCACGGTCCTCGGCCGTGGCGTTGAGTGCGGCCAGGCGAGCCGACTCGGCCTCCACGGCGATGCGGAATTCGAAACAGCGCTGGATGTCGGCCAGGCTCTCCAGGGGCGCGAAGTCGAGCATCGCGCGGTCGGGGCGCAGGCGCACGAAACTGCCGGCACCACGATGCGAGCGGATCAGGCCATCCTCACGCAACCTGGCCAGGGCCTCGCGCACGATGGGGCGCGAGACCCCGTGCATCTGGGCCAGCTTCTCCTCGGAGGGCAAGCGTTGCCCCTCTCCATACTCGCCCTTGATGATGCGGTCGATGATGTCACCGTAGACCCGGTCACTCAGCTTCTGTCCCTGGCGCCCCTGCCGCTCGGGGAAGGTGCCCTGGGCGACGCCGGTGTCGCTGCGAGAACTCATGCCGTACTCCCTGGCCGTTGTCCCCTACAGGATACGCCAACTGGCCCATGGGCACGCCACCCGGCCCGCTCCACGCTTTCCCAACCCGTACCGGCGGCCATGGCCAGCCCCAGGGTCGCTCGTGTTAGGCTGGCAACGGACCGATTCACCCAGGACACTCGCATGATGACCGCCAAGCAGTTGCTCGAGCGACTGGTGGGCTTCCCCACCGTCTCCCGTGACTCCAACCTGGAGCTGATCCACTTCGTGGAGGCGCTTCTCGACGACCACGGCGTCGAGCACTGGCGCATCGAGAACGACGACGGCAGCAAGGCCAACCTGCTCGCCCGCATCGGCCCGGCGGTGGCGGGCGGCGTGGTGCTCTCCGGCCATACCGACGTGGTGCCGGTGGACGGCCAGCCCTGGTCCACGGACCCCTTCACCCTGGCCGACAAGGGCGACGGTCGCCTCTACGGCCGCGGCACCTGCGACATGAAGGGCTTCATCGCCTGCGCCCTGGCGGAGCTGCCGAACTGGACACGCCTGTCGCTTCAGCGTCCGATCTACCTGGCCTTCTCCTACGACGAGGAGGTCGGCTGCATCGGCGCTCCGCGCATGATCGAGCGCCTCATGGCCGACCATCCCCGTCCGGCGGCGGTGATCGTCGGCGAACCGACCCTGATGCACCCGGTGGTGGCCCACAAGGGGGCCACCAACCTGCGCACCACCGTGACAGGCCGCGCCAGCCACTCCAGCCAGGTCGACCAGGGGGTCTCGGCGATCCACGTGGCGGCCCGGCTGGTCACCCATATCGAGGAGGTGATGGCCGACCTCAAGGCGGAGGGTCGGGTGGACGAGGCCTTCAACGTGGTGCACTCGAGCCTGCACGTGGGCCGGATCGCCGGCGGCACGGCGATCAACATCATGGCCCGCGAGTGCACCTTCGAGTGGGAGATCCGCCACCTCCCCTCGGACCGCTTCTCCGACCTGCTGGGCCGGGTCGAGGCCCGGGCGGCCGAGCTCGAGGCCGAGATGCAGCGCCGCGCGCCGGAGGCCTCCATCGTCACCGAGGCGCTCAACGAGACGGTGCCGGCACTGGCCGACGACAACAACGCCGAGGTCCTGGCGCTGTGCCGCGAACTGCTCGGCGAGCGCCCCACCGGTGCGGTGGCCTATGCCACCGAGGCCGGCCAGTTCCAGCGCCAGGGGCTGCCCACGGTGATCTGCGGCCCCGGGAGCATCGGCCAGGCCCACCAGCCCGACGAGTACATCGAGATCGAGCAGCTCGAGGCGGGCTCACGCTTCATGCAGGTCCTCGGCGACGCCTTGCGACACCCCTGAGCCGCCACATGTTCCCGGACACGACAACGGCGAGCCCCGCCAGGGCGCTCGCCGTTGTCGTGTCGCATCGGGGTCTGGTCAGTGGTTGTCCCGCGGCGGGCTGACCCGCGCCACGTCCCGGTATCTGGTGGCCGGCCCCAGCGTCATGCCCCGGTCGAGCGGCTCGACCATCGACCGCTGGATCTCCTGCCAGGGCGTCTGGTGGTCCGGGTAGCGGTAGCCGCCCTGCCGCGCCAGTCGCTCGCGCCGCGCCTCGAGCTCGTCGTCGTCGATCAGCAGCCGCACCTCGCCACGCCTCAGGTCGACCCGCAGCCGGTCGCCGCTCTCCAGCAGCGCCAGGCCACCACCGGTGGCGGCCTCGGGCGAGGCGTTGAGGATCGACGGCGAGCCGGAGGTCCCCGACTGGCGCCCGTCTCCCAGGCACGGCAGGGACTCCACCCCGGCACGAATCAGTGCCTCGGGCGGCTGCATGTTGACCACCTCGGCACTGCCGGGGTGGCCCACCGGCCCGGCCCCGCGCATCACCAGGATGGTGGTCTCGTCGATCCCCAGCGCCGGGTCGTCGATGCGCGCGTGGTAGTCCTCCGAGCCGTCGAACACCACCGCCCTGCCCTCGAAGGCCTCGGGGTCGTCGGGGTCGCTGAGGAAGCGGCGACGGAAGTCGGCGGAGATCACGCTGGTCTTCATCAGCGCCGAGTCGAAGAGGTTGCCCTTGAGGTTGAGGAAGCCGGCATGCTCGACCAGCGGGTTGTGGTAGCGCCGGATCACCTCCTCGTCGAGGGTCTCGGCCCCGTCCAGGTTCTCGGCCAGGGAGCTACCGTTGACGGTCAGGGCATCGCCGTGAAGCCGGCCGGCCCCGAGCAGCTCGTGCATCACCGCCGGCACGCCGCCGGCGCGGTGGAACTCCTCGCCCAGGTAGGCCCCGGCCGGCATCACGTTGGCCAGCAGCGGGACCTCGTGACCCAGCCGCTGCCAGTCGTCGTTGTCCAGCTCGACCCCGGCGTGGCGGGCGATGGCGTTGACGTGGATCGGCGCGTTGGAGGAGCCACCCAGCGCCGAGCAGGTGACGACGGCGTTCTCGAAGGCCTCGCGGGTGAGGATGTCGGAGGGACGCAGGTCCTCCCACACCATCCCGACGATACGCTCGCCGGTCCGGTAAGCGACCATGGCCCGCTCCTTGTAGGGCCCCGGGATCATCGCCGACCCGGGCAGGCTCATGCCCAGCACCTCGGCCATGGAGTTCATGGTGGAGGCGGTGCCCATGGTGTTGCAGTGGCCCACCGAGGGCGCCGAGTCGCTGGCCCGGGAGAGGAAGTCGGCGTAGTCGATGTCGCCGGCCGCCAGGCGCTTGCGCAGCTCCCAGATGATGGTGCCCGAGCCGACCCGCTCGTTGCCTCGCCAGCCGTTGAGCATCGGACCGCCCGAGAGCACGATGGCCGGGATGTTGACGGTGGCCGCCGCCATCAGCGCCGCCGGGGTGGTCTTGTCACAGCCGGTGGTGAGCACCACGCCATCGAGCGGATAGCCGTGCAGGATCTCCACCAGCCCCAGGTAGGCCAGGTTGCGATCCAGGGCCGCCGTGGGCCGGCGCACGTTCTCGTGGATCGGGTGCATGGGGAACTCGAAGGGCACGCCACCGGCGGCGCGGATGCCATCCTTGACCCGCTTGACCAGCTCGATGTGGTGGCGGTTGCACGGCGTCAGGTCGGAGCCGGACTGGCTGATGCCGATGATCGGCCGGCCGCTGGTCAGTTCCTCCAGGGTGATGCCGTAGTTGAGGTAGCGCTCGATGCACAGCGCCGTGGTGCCCGGATGGTCGGGGTTGTCGAACCACCAGCGCGAGCGGAGCTGGTCGGGTGTGATCCCCTTGCGGTCGTTGTCATTCATGGCGCGATCCTGGAGCCCGGGTTTCCCTCCCCCTGGGCGAGCCCCATGGAGAGATTTACCGTCATGGCCTACGGTAGGGTTGTATGATGACATGATAGGTAGCACGCTTAGCCCCTTTCCGGCAACCCGGACCACCCGTCACAGAACAGGAGCCCCCTATGACACTGCAAGGCAAGTTACTGATCGGCCAGCAAGCCGTCGCCGGCACCCGGGCCGAGATTCGCGCCATCGACCCCGCCACGGGACACCCCCTCGACCCGGCCTGGGCCGGCGGGGGCGAGGCCGAGGTCGAGCAGGCCTGTGACCTCGCCTGGGCCGCCTTCGACACCTACCGCGAGACCTCCCTCGACGCGCGGGCCGCCTTCCTGGAGGCCATCGCCACCGGCATCGAGGCGATCGGCGACGAGCTGATCGAGCGCGCCATGGCCGAGACCGGCCTGCCCCGGGCGCGCCTGGAAGGCGAGCGCGGCCGTACCTGCGGCCAGCTGCGGCTGTTCGCCGCCGTGGTGCGCGCCGGCGAGTGGCTCGACGTGCGTATCGACCCGGCGCTGCCCGAGCGCGAGCCGCTGCCGCGGGTCGACCTGCGCCAGCGCCACCTGGCCCTGGGCCCGGTGGCCGTGTTCGGCGCCAGCAACTTCCCGCTGGCCTTCAGCGTGGCCGGTGGCGACACCGCCTCGGCCCTGGCCGCGGGCTGCCCGGTGGTGGTCAAGGCCCACTCGGCCCACCCCGGGACGTCCGAGCTGGTCGGCCGCGCCATCCAGCAGGCCGTCGCGGCGTGCCGGCTCCCCGAAGGGGTCTTTTCACTGCTGTTCGGTGCCGGCCGCGAGGTGGGGCAGGCGCTGGTCGCCGATCCGCGTATCAAGGCGGTGGGCTTCACCGGCTCGCGCCGCGGCGGCACCGCCCTGATGGCCACCGCGCAGGCGCGCCCCGAGCCGATCCCGGTGTATGCCGAGATGAGCAGCATCAACCCGGTGTTCCTGCTGCCCGAGGCACTCGAGAAGCGGGGCGACGAGATCGCCCGGGGCTTCATCGGCTCGATGAACATGGGCGCCGGGCAGTTCTGCACCAACCCGGGGCTGGTGATCGCCCGGCAGGGCCCCGCGCTCGATGCCTTCCTCGCGGCCGCCGGTGAGGCGGTGAGGGAGAGCCCCGCCCAGACCATGCTGACCCCGGGGATCCACGGTGCCTACGAGGATGGCGTGGGTGCCCTCGTCGGCAGCGGCAAGGTGCAGGAGGTGGCGCGTGGCCAGGTCGGCGAGGGGCCGCATCAGTGCTGCAGCGGCCTGTACCGGGCCAGTGCCGCCGACTTCCTGGGCGACGAGGCGCTGCAGGCCGAGGTGTTCGGCGCGGCTTCCCTGGTGATCGCCTGTGCCGATGCCGACGAGATGAGCGCCGTCGCCGAGCGCCTGGAAGGCCAGCTCACCGCCACCCTGCAGATGGACGATGGCGATCTAGACGATGCCCGTGCCCTGCTGCCGACCCTCGAGCGTCGCGCCGGCCGGGTGCTGGTCAACGGCTGGCCCACCGGCGTGGAGGTCTGCCACGCCATGGTCCATGGCGGGCCCTTCCCGGCGACCTCGGATTCGCGCACCACCTCGGTGGGCAGTGCGGCGATCCAGCGCTTCCTGCGCCCGGTCTGCTACCAGAACCTGCCCCAGGCCCTGCTGCCCGAGGCGCTGCGCGACGGCAACCCGCTGGGGGTGACGCGCCTGGTGGACGGCAAGCGCGAGGCGTGATGCCGCACCGAAAACACAACGACAAGCCACGCGAGGTAGTCACTTGAACACCGAACGCTTTCTTCCCCAGGACCTGGAGCGCGCCCGCCTGGTGGGGCGGGTCTGGCGGCCGGCCCCCGACGCGGGGCCGGCCCTGGTGGTCGTCCGCGGCGGCGAGGTCCTCGACATCTCCCGCCAGTGTGCCTGCATGGCCGACCTGCTCGACCGCGACGATGTCGTCGACTTCGTCGAGCGTGTCGAGGGCGAGTCGCTGGGCCCGGTCGAGGCGCTGCTGGAGAACTCCCTGGCCGAACCCGCCGGCACGCCCCGCCTGCTCGCCCCCTGCGACGTCCAGGCGATCAAGGCCTGCGGCGTGACCTTCGCCGTCAGCCTGCTGGAGCGGGTGATCGAGGAGCAGGCCGGGGGGGACCCGACCCGGGCCAGCGAACTGCGCCAGGAGCTGCAGCAGATGATCGGCAGCGACCTGTCGCGGATCGTGCCCGGCTCCGAGCAGGCCATGTCGCTCAAGGCGGAGCTGCAGTCGCGGGGTGCCTGGTCCCAGTACATGGAGGTCGGCATCGGGCCGGATGCCGAGGTCTTCACCAAGTCCCAGCCCCTCTCCTCGGTGGGCTTCGGCGACCGCGTCGGCCTGCACCCCGCCTCACGCTGGAACAACCCCGAACCGGAGATCGTGCTGGCGGTGGACGCCGCGGGCCGCACCCGGGGGGCGACGCTGGGCAACGACGTCAACCTGCGTGACATCGAGGGGCGCAGCGCCCTGCTGCTCGGCAAGGCCAAGGACAACAACGCCTCCTGCGCCATCGGCCCCTTCATCCGCCTGTTCGACGAGCACTTCGATATCGACAGCGTGCGCGGGGCGCGGGTCTCGCTGCGCATCGAGGGCGACGACGACGGCTTCGTGCTGGAAGATGCCAGCGACATGCGCCAGATCAGCCGCGACCCCCTCGACCTGGTCGCCCAGACCATCGGTGCCCATCACCAGTACCCGGACGGCTTCATGCTGTTCCTGGGCACCATGTTCTCGCCGATCCAGGACCGGGACGGCGAGGGTCAGGGGTTCACCCACCACATCGGCGATACCGTGACCATCGCCACCCCGTCGCTCGGCGCCCTGGTCAACCGGGTCGACCACTCGGACCGCCTGCCGCCCTGGACCTTCGGCATTCGCCAGTGGCTGGCCCATCGGCGAGGGGGCTGAACCCGACACCGCCACGACGAGAAACGGGCCGGGGGAACGCTTCCCCCGGCCCGTTGCCTGGTGCCTGCCGCTGTCGCACAGCGGTCGTCCCTATCTGTCAGCCGCGCGACTGGCGGCGGATCGGCGCCTCGCCATCGTCACGGCGGCGGCGCGGTGCCCGCTCGGGGGCGCCACGGTCCTCGCTGATCTCCAGCGGACGGCCGGCCACCCGGGCACGGGCCATCTTGGCCAGGATGCTCGCCGGCAGCGAGCTCGGCAGCTCGACCACCGAGAAGGCGTTGCGGATATCGATGCGGCCGATGCGGGCCCCCTCGATGCCGCCCTCGTTGGCCAGCGCCCCGACCAGCTGGCCCGGCTTGACGCCATCCTTGTGACCCACGGCCACGCGGTAGCGGGTCATGCCCTCGCTGGGGCCGCTATCGCGGCGACGCGGCGGCTTGCCGTCGCGGGCACCACGGTCGTTGTCGCGACGCGGTGCCTGCAGGCGACCGATGGGGGCCTCGTCGGCGCGGGCCATGGCGGCGAAGGCGCAGGCCAGCTCGATGGGGTCATGCCCCTCCTCGACCAGACGCGCGATCAGGGCGTTCTGCTCCTCGGCGCCCTTGGTCAGGGAGGCGACCACGCGCTGGTGGAACACCTCGTCGCGATGGGCACGGATGGCCGCCTCGTCGGGCAGCGGCATCTCGCTGAGCTTCTGGCCGGTGGCCTGCTCGAGCCAGCCCACCTTGCGCCCCTCGCGGAAGCCGACGAAGGTGATCGCCACGCCGGTGCGGCCGGCACGGCCGGTACGCCCGATGCGGTGGGTGTAGGCCTCGGCATCCTGGGGCAGGTCATAGTTGATGACGTGGGTGATGCGCGGCACGTCGAGGCCGCGAGCGGCCACGTCGGTGGCAATCAGCACGTCGACCTTGCCGCGCTTGAGGCGCGTGATGGTCCGCTCGCGCAGGCTCTGGTCGAGGTCGCCGGAGAGGCTCGCCACGTTGACGCCGCGTGCCGAGAGCTGCTCCATCAGGGTGGTGCAGGCCGCCCGGGTCCGCACGAAGACGATGGCACCGTCGACGGGCTCGACCTCGAGGATGCGCGACAGCGCCTCCAGCTTGGCACCGCCGTCGACGCGCACCATGCGCTGGTCGATGCTCGCCGCGGTGCCGACCCTGGCCTCGATGGCCACCTTGACCGGGTCGACCAGGTAACGGTTGACGATGCGCTCGATCTCGGACGGCAGGGTGGCGGAGAAGAACACCCGCTGGGCATCCTTGGGGGTGTCGGCGACCACCCGCTTGACGTCGTCGATGAAGCCCATGCGAAGCATCTCGTCGGCTTCGTCCAGCACCAGGGCAGAGAGGCCGTCGAGCTTGAGGCTGCCACGATCCAGGTGATCGATCACCCGGCCGGGGGTCCCCACCACCACCTGGGCGCCGCGCTTCAGCGCGCCCAGCTGCTCGCGGTACTCCTGGCCACCGCACAGGGTCGCCACTTCCAGGCCCTTGAGGTTCTGGCCGTACTTGCTGAACGACACGGCCACCTGCTGGGCCAGTTCACGGGTCGGCGCCAGCACCAGCACCTGGGGCTCGCGGCGCTCGAGCTCGAGGCGCGAGAGGATCGGCAGGGCGAAGGCAGCAGTCTTGCCGGTGCCGGTCTGGGCCTGGCCCAGCATGTCACGGCCTTCCAGCAGCGCAGGGATGGTCTGCATCTGGATCGGCGAAGGGGTCTCGTAGCCCAGGGTTTCGACGGCAGAGAGAACGGCAGGCAGCAGGGCCAGATCGCCGAAGCTCGGCGAAGCGACAGAAGTCGAGGTCATCAATCACACCTTGGTAGGCCGGCGAGGGCCGGCAAATCACATTGAGGCATCCCCGACGCAAGCAAACGGTCGGGCACACTGCGCCTGTCGTCGGGCCTTCATGGCCCCGGGGCAGAGCGAGTCACGGTATCGGGGACGCCGGTCGCACCTGGCATCCGGTTTGTGCCCCAGGGGGGCAGGCAAACCGCTAAGGCGACCTTTCTGCGCCGATGTCGCCCTTGTGGCGGCATCTGGTTGGCGCTCCATCTTCACATCTCGGACACTGTCGGTAGATGACCGCAGGTCTCGGTGATCCGGCTCTGGCACTCGGCTCAGGCGAATCGTCATGATGGCGGGGTCAGCACATGCGAGGAGCGCGCATGCTACCATCGGCGCCATCCGCTGACCAGCCTTTTCCGAGTGCCTTCGCCCGAAGGCCCTGACCGCCAGGAGTTTGCCATGCCGAGTCTCTGGGTCGACGCCGATGCCTGCCCCAGGGTGGCGCGCGACATCATCGTGCGCGCCGCCGAGCGTACCGCCACCCCGACCTGGTTCGTGGCCAACCATGCGGTACCGCTGCCGGCCTCGAGGTGGGTCAAGGGACTCGCGGTGAGCCACGGCTTCGATGCCGCCGACAACGAGATCGTCGCACGGCTGGCCGCTGGCGACCTGCTGATCACCTCGGACCTGCCGCTGGCCATGGAGGCCATCGACAAGGGTGCGGCGGTGATGACCACCCGCGGCGAGATACTCGACCGGAGCAACATCCGCGCCCGGGTTCAGATGAGGGACTTCATGGAGACCCTGCGTGCCAGCGGCGAGCACACCGGCGGCCCCAGGGGCTACGCCGACACCGACCGCCGCGAGTTCGCCAATGCCCTGGACCGCTGGCTGGCGAAGAACGCCTGATCCAATCGCCGGATAAGTCTGGTTCCTACCTACCGAGTTGAGGTGTCATCACCCTTGTGGGAGCCCGATTTATCGGGCGAATGGAGGCCGAAGGACTCCCGGCGGGAGACGCGGATCTCACCAGAACTGACGGGCGCCTACGGCGCCATTCGTCGAAGCGTCGAACCGCGGCAAAGCCCAATTCCCACAACAGGCATACCAGAGTGCCATGCCCCTACTCCTGCCAAATCCCCCGGCCCGGCAACCGCTCGCGATCATGTGAGCGCTCGAGGTCGAGCCGCGGACCATAGGGCACGATACGGGTGGGGTTGATGGTGTCGTGGCTGTAGTAGTAGTGGCGCTTGATGTGGTCGAAGTCCACCGTCTCCTTGATGCCCGGCCACTGGTAGAGCTCGCGCACATAGTTCGACAGGTTGGGGTAGTCCTCGATGCGCCGCAGGTTGCACTTGAAGTGGCCGTGGTAGACCGCATCGAAGCGCACCAGGGTGGTGAACAGGCGAATGTCGGCCTCGGTCAGCCACTCGCCGGCCAGGTAACGGCTCTCGGCCAGCCGCGCCTCCATCCGGTCGAGTGCCTCGAACAGCGCCACCACGTGCTTCTCGTAGACGGCCTGCTCGGTGGCGAAGCCCGACTTGTAGACGCCGTTGTTGATGTGGTCGTAGACATCGGCATTGACCGCATCGATGGTCGCGCGCAGCTCCGCCGGGTAGAAGTCGAGCCGGTTGCCGGTCAGCTCGTCGAAGGCACCGTTGAAGATCCGCAGCAGGTCGGCGGACTCGTTGTTGACGATACGCCCTTCGCGCCTGTCCCACAGCGCCGGCACCGTGACCCGCCCGGTGTAGTGCGGCTCGGTCAGGGTATAGAGCTCGCGGTGGTAGTCGACGCCGTTGACCGGGTCGCCGCTTGAGCCCTCGCTCTCCTCGTAGGTCCAGCCCTGGTCCAGCATCAGCGGGCTGACGTGGGAGACGCCGACCAGGTCGTCGAGCCCCTTGAGGCGGCGCATGATCAGGGTGCGGTGCGCCCAGGGGCAGGCCAGGGAGACATAGAGGTGGTAGCGTCCGGCCTCGGCGGGCAAGCCCGGCTGCCCCTCCGGTCCCTGGCCGCCATCGGCAGTGATCCAGTCGCGCAGCTGGGCGGATTCACGCACGAACTCGCCGCCGTGCTTGCGGGTGTCGTACCACTGGTCATGCCAGACGCCGTCGATCAACAGGCCCATGGTGTCCTCTCTTCATTCTCAAGGTCGTTGGATCAGAGCCTAAAGCGATTGCATCGAATCTCAAGCGCATCATTTGGCACAGATCATTCGACCATATCGAATGAATCACCCTCCGAGCAGGCCGCCACCTCCCGCTTGAGGGCATTGGCCATGGCATGAGTCGCCGGCCCCGCCCGGTCGCGGTCGCGATGGATGAGCTGGACGGGAACCTCGCGGACGCCTCCGGCGGCGAGCGGCAACGGCTTCAAGCGCCCCTCGCCAAGGGCCTCGTGGATACGTGTCTCCGGTACCCAGGCGAAGCCCAGGCCGCGCTCGAGCATGTCGATGGAGGTATGCAGGTGACTGAGGGTCCAGCGCTGCTCGGCCTTCAGCCAGCCGGAGTCCAGCGACTGTCGCAGCGCCGAGTCGCGCACCACCAGCTGGCGGTGCTGCACCAGGTCGCGAAGGTCGAGCGGCCGGGCCAGGCGATGCAGGGCATGATCGGGATGGGCCACGGCGATGAAGCGCACCGTCACCAGCGGCTCGCCCAGGAACCCTTGGGCGGACAGCCCCGAGACCACCAGGTCGGCACTGCCGTCGTAGAGCATCTCGATGCCCCCGTTGAGCACGGTCTCGTGCAGCTGCACCCGGACATGGGGGTACTCCCGCGAGAAGGTCTCCAGGGCACGGGCCAGGGCATCGGGCGGGAACAGCTGGTCCACGGCCAGCACCACCTCGGCCTCCAGCCCCTCGGCGAGGCTTGCCGCCACCTCCTCCAGCGAGGCGGCGCTCTCGATCAGCTGGCGGGCACGCCGCAGCAGCATGCCGCCCGCTTCGGTCAGCCGCACCTGTCGCCCCACCGGCTCCAGCACCCGCACGCCGAGCTGCTCTTCCAGCTTGTGTACCGCATGATTGAGGGTCGAGGGGCTCTTGTGGATGGCCTCGGCGGCGCGGGCAAAGCCGCCATGGTCGACCACCGCGGCCAGCATCTGCCATTGGGTCAGGGTGACGCGTGACATTTCGAATTCCTCGAATATTCAAAGCGAATCATTGCGCTTAATTTTCGAAAAATACGATCTAGAATGCCAGTCAAACCTTGCAAGAACGGAGAAACCCCATGACTTCCACGACCACATCCCGCCAGGTCGAACACCTGCAACCCAGCCGGCCCAGCCAGGACGGCGACGGGGTGAAAATCCAGCGAATCCACGATTTCGGCGGCGGCCTGGACCCCTTCCTGATGCTCGACGAACTGGGCTCGGATCGCCCCGACGACTACATCGGCGGCTTCCCGCCCCACCCCCACCGCGGCATCCAGACCCTGACCTACGTGATCCACGGCGGCCTGACCCACGAGGACCACCTGGGGCACTCGAGCACCATCCGTGCCGGCGACGCCCAGTGGATGCATACCGGCCGCGGCATCATCCATTCGGAGATGCCGCTCACCGACAGCCAGGGCCTGCACGGCTTCCAGCTGTGGCTCAACCTGCCGGCAAGGGACAAGCTGAGCCCGGCCACCTACCGGGATGTGCGCGCGGCCGAGATGCCCCGCCTCGCCGGCAACGGTGCCGAGCTGATCGCCCTCGGCGGGCGCTGGCAGGACAGCGGCGGCGAACACGTCGACGGGCCGCTGAATGCCCTGGCCGGCGACGGTGCGGTGGCCCATGTGCGCCTGGAACCGGGCGGCGAACTGACCCTGGCCACCGCGGCACCTACCCTGCTGGCCTATGTCTTCGCGGGCAGCCTGGAGCTCGGCGACAGCCGCGTGGCCCACGGCCAGCTGGCCCGCCTGGGCAGCGGCGACAGGCTGGCGCTGGCCAGCACCGAGGGTGGCGAGGCCCTGCTGCTGGCCGGCCATCCCCACGGAGAGCCCATCGCCCATTACGGCCCCTTCGTGATGAACGAGCATGCCGAGCTGGAGCAGGCGTTGCGGGACTACCGCGACGGCACCCTGACCGGGGAGTGACGAGACAGGGGTTGATTTTCCCCGCGCCATCGGCTCCAATGCATGATTAGTAAACAGTGTTCGACCCGCCAGTGCCGATTCGGATCAGGCCCGAATCGGCCCTTGCTGTATGCATGTACAGACTAGGCACGCCATACGTCATGGGTTATGGTTCCAATGCCTTTTTTTATCCTTTTCATCATTCATTGGCCGTCTACCCATGTTGCGAATCCTCCATTCGCTGCCCCGCACGCACAAGTTATTACTGTTACCCGTTGCCACCATGGTCACAGTGCTGGGCGCACAGAAAATCGTCACCTCAGTCCAGGATGTCCAGCGCGATAACCAGCCGCTCGACACCGTACTCGTCCCCCTCGATCCCGACGCACAACCCGGCCTTCCCTCCCTGAGCCTCGAACGCAGCCAGGTCACCAGCGCCATCGAGATGGCATCGTTGGCCCTCGATGCCACCCGCGAGCATGTCCCGCTGTCGAGCCTCACCGCCTCCGAGATCGTCGATGTCGATCTCATCGCCCCCGCGAGTGCCGCGGCCGAGGATCGGCAGGCGCCCCGGGCCCTGGCGATCCCCGAAAAGGAACGCGGAGGGCCGGCAGATGCCGACCTGGCCGAGGCCCCGATGATCGATGATGGTGCACTGCACATGGCGGTGGTGATCGGCACCATCGCCAGTGGCATGCTCGACCACGACGGGACCCTGATGGCCGACGCCACCTCCTATGAAGAGATCCCCGAAGAGGAGCTGAGGCTGTTCGGCGAGGGGGCGGTTTTCCTCGAGGAAGAGATCGCCGCCAGCGAGCCCTTCGTGCCCGAATGGGAGACCTACACGGTGCAGCAGGGCGACACCTTTGCGGTCATGGCCCAGAATCGCCTGGGGCTGGGTTACAGCGAGGTGCTGCGCCTGCTCGACGAGCTTCCCGACCAGAACGTCCTGACCCGCTGGCGGGCCGGCAACAGCTTCGAATACCAGCTCGACGAGGAGGGCAAGCTGCTGACCCTGAGGGTGATGCGCAACGCCCGCAGCGGCTTCTTCGTCGAGCGCGGGGAAGACGGCTTCGAGGTCGCCACCATCGAGCGCGCCGGTGAGGCGACCCAGCGCCTGTTCGCCGGTACGGTCAGCGGCAGCTTCGCTCGCTCGGCCCAGGCTACCGGCCTCTCCAGCGCAGAGGTCAGCCAGCTCTCCCGCCTGCTGGAGAAGAAGCTCGACTTTCGCCGCGACACCCGTCGCGGCGATCGTTTTCAGGTACTCATCGAGTCCGACATCATCGACGGCGAGAGCCTCGATTCCCGCGTGCTGGCCGTCCAGTACGAAGGGGCCCGCATGGACCTGACCGTGGTCCGCAACAGTGCCGACAACAACTTCTACACCCCGGAAGGCCAGAGCCTCGACCCGGCCTTCAGTCGCTACCCCTTCCAGGGCAGCTACCGCATCAGTTCCCACTTCAACCCGAGGCGCAAGCACCCGGTCACCGGGCGCGTCAGCCCGCACCGCGGCACCGACTTCGCCATGCCCATCGGCACCCCGGTCACGTCACCCGCCGATGGCCGCGTGGAGAAGGTCGCCAACCATCCGGTGGCCGGACGCTATATCGTCATCCGCCACGACAACGGCTACCAGACGCGCTACCTGCACCTGTCGCGTCCGCTGGTCAGCCGCGGCGACCGGGTGAGCATGGGCGAGCGCATCGCCCTCTCGGGCAATACCGGTCGCAGCACCGGACCCCACCTGCACTATGAGGTCCTGGTCGGCAACAACCAGGTCAATGCCATGAAGGTCGACCTGCCGGAGAACAAGAGCCTGTCGGGCGAGACCCTGCTGGCCTTCCAGCGCGAGGCAGAGCCGCTGCTGGCCGCGCTGCAGAGTGGCGAGACCGGTACCGTGGTGGCTCGGGCGAACCCGTCCGAAGCGAGCGACGACGAGGGCTGAGCCTTCGCCGACCGAGCCTCACCCAGCGCCCCGCCACCGAGCGGGGCGCTGTCCGTCCGGGGTGGATGATACATCCGCTCGCCGGCCAGATAGACTGAACAGGTCCCGAGGACCGGAGAACCCCCGCTTGTCGTCTCCCCACATGCGTCGTGCCATTCCTGCCCAGCCTCCCCAGGGCAATCGCCTGAGCGCCTTCTTCGGTGTCTTCCGCTACAGCCACCGGGCACTCACGCTGGTGTGGCAGACCTCGCGCCCGCTGACCCTCGGCCTGGCCGTCTGCACCCTGGTGGCCGGCGTGCTGCCGGCGGTGGCGGCCTGGATCGGCCAGTTGATCGTCGACTCGGTGGTCGATGCCATGGCATACCATCGCGAGACGGGCGAGGCACTCTCCTTTACCACCGCCTGGCCCGTGCTGCGCTACGTGCTGGCCGAGGCCGGGGTGGTCGCCCTGATCGCCCTGGCCCAGCGCGGGCTCTCGGCCCAGCAGTCGCTGCTGCGTGCGCTGCTCGGGCAGAAGGTCAACGTCATGATCCTCGAGAAGGCCGGCACCCTGTCACTGGCCCAGTTCGAGGACTCGGAATTCTATGACAAGCTGACCCGCGCCCGTCGCGAGGCCTCGATCCGTCCGCTGGGGCTGGTCAACAAGACCTTCTCGCTCGCGCAGAACGCCATCTCGCTGGTCAGCTTCGGGGTGCTCCTGGTGCAGTTCTCGCCCTGGGCGATCCTGATCCTGGTGGTCGGCGCCCTGCCGGTGTTCGTCTCCGAGGCCAAGTTCTCCGGCGATGCCTTCCGGCTGTTCCGCTGGCGCTCGCCCCAGACCCGCATGCAGATGTACCTGGAGACGGTGCTGGCCCGGGAGGACAGTATCAAGGAGGTCAAGCTGTTCGGCCTCGAGCCGCTGCTGCTCGACCGCTACCGCCGGATCTTCGATACCCTCTACGGCGAGGATCGCCGCCTGACGCTGCGCCGCGAGAGCTGGGGGTTCCTGCTCGGCCTGCTGGGCACCCTGGCCTTCTATGGCGCCTATGCCTGGGTGGTGGCAGAGACCGTGACCGGGCGGCTGACGCTCGGCGAGATGACCATGTACCTGATGGTCTTCAAGCAGGGCCAGGCGGCGCTCTCGGCGAGCCTCACCTCGATCAGCGGCATGTACGAGGACAACCTCTATCTCTCCAATCTCTACGAGTACCTGGAGCAGCCGGTGGCCGCCGAGGACGGCACCCTGACCCGCGGCACGCATCCCGGCGACGGCATCCGCTTCGAGAACGTGAGCTTCACCTACCCCGGTGCCGAGACGCCGGCACTGTCGGGCATCTCGCTGCACCTGGTCCCCGGCCAGAGCCTGGCCCTGGTGGGGGCCAACGGCTCCGGCAAGACTACCCTGATCAAGCTGCTCACCCGGCTCTACGCGCCGAGCGAGGGCCGCATCCTGCTCGACGGCAGCGACCTGCGCGACTGGGATGTCCAGGCCCTGCGCCGCCGCATCGGGGTGATCTTCCAGGACTTCGTGCGCTACCAGCTCAAGGTCGGCGAGAACCTGGGCGCCGGCGACGTGGCCGCCTTCGCCGACGAGGCCCGCTGGCAGGAAGCCGCCCGGCGCGGCCTGGCCGAGGACTTCATCGCCGACATGCCCGGCGGCTACCACACCCAGCTCGGGCGCTGGTTCAAGGGCGGTCAGGAACTCTCCGGCGGCCAGTGGCAGAAGATCGCCCTGTCGCGGGCCTACATGCGCGAGAGTGCCGACATCCTGGTCCTCGACGAGCCCACCGCCGCCATGGACGCGGCCGCCGAGGCCGCGGTGTTCGCCGACTTCCGGGAGCACAGCCGCGACAAGATGACCATCCTCATCTCCCACCGCTTCTCCACGGTGCGCGCCGCCGACCAGATCCTGGTGATCGACGGCGGCAGCATCCTCGAGCAGGGCGATCACGCCAGCCTGATGGCGGCCAATGGGCGCTATGCCCGGCTGTTCCGGCTCCAGGCCGAGGGCTATCGCTGACGCCTACCACGCCAGCGGCCGATCCAGCGCGGTCAGCAGGGCCTCGTCGCGCTGGTAGATGTCGGGGCGGAAGGCCAGCTCACCGTCCTCGGCGGCGTGCACCGTCCAGTAGTGCAGGATCACCGGCACGCGCTCCGCCAGTGGCACGTTGCGGGTCTGTCCGCTGTCGATCAGCGACTGGATGTCGCGGTCGCTGTCGGTATCGTCGAACAGCAGCTGGACGAGCTCGAGCACACCCTGCACCCGGATGCAGCCCGAGCTGAAGGCGCGCTGCTCACGGGCGAAGAGCCCCTGGGCCGGCGTGTCGTGGAGATAGACCAGGTGCTCATTGGGGAAGCGGATCGCCACCCGCCCCAGGGCATTCTGCGGCCCCGGGTCCTGGCGCAGCATGATGTTGCCGGGGTTGTCCCAGTCGATCTCCCAGGGGTCGAGGGGCGTGCCCGAGGGACTCAGTACCCGAATGTTCTCCCGCCACAGGTAGCCGAGGTCCTGCCGCACCCGGGGCAACACGTCCTCGCGCCGGATGGTCGGCGGAATCGTCCAGGTCGGGTTGACGGTCAGGTGGGTGATCTCGGAGCGCAGCGACGGCGTGCGCCGGTAGGGCCGCCCCACCACGATGCGCGAACGCCAGATCTCGCCGCCGGGGCGGAAGTAACTGAGCTGATAGCCGGCGATGTCCACCAGCACGAAGGCCTCGGGCAGGCCGTGCAGCAGCCAGCGTGCCCGCTCGAGATTGAGGCGGATCTGGTCGATGCGCACTTCCACTGGCACGTTGAGCGCCCTGCGGGTCTGGGGCCCCACGATGCCGTCCACCTCCAGCAGGTGCCGACGCTGGAAGCGCCGCACCGCCGCTTCCAGCCCCTCGTCATAGTGGCGCGGATCCGGGGCCTCCAGTTCGGCACCGGGGAAGGCGGCGATATCCGCGGCCATCACCTCCAGCTCGCCGATCACCGCCAGTCGCTCGCGCAGCAGTACCACGTCGTCATCGATGTCGCCCGGGCGCAGCGAGCGCTCCCTGGCCGGCAGGCTCGGCCATCCACCCAGGCGTTCGATGTTGCGATAGCGGGCCAGGCCGGTACGCAGCCGCTCGTAGGGCGCATAGGCGGGGCGCACCTCGGCGAAGGCCTGCTCGAAGCGCTGGGCGTCCACGGCCCGGGAGAGCGCCGCCAGGTCGAGTGGCGGAGCGGCGATCGGGACTTCCCAGCCGGGATCGATGTCGTGGGGATCCAGCTTGCCGCGCTGCAGGTGCCGCAGGGCGGTCAACAATACCCGGCTGGCGTACAGGTCGAAGCGCGCCTGCCGCTCGAGGTCCGCCTCGCTCTCGTGGGCCTGCCGATGGCCGGCCACCAGGGCGTCCGGTCGATAATCCCCGGGGATCAACCCATCGCCATCCAGGGTATGCAACGCCGCGGCAAAGGCGGCCACCGTGCGGGAATCGCGCCAGGCCGGGCGCTGGTCGCGCACGTCATAGAAGGCCTGGAGTTCATCGCCCCGCTCGGCCAGCAGCTCGGCGATGGCGGCCGCGAGTGGCGATGCCGCCTCGGCCTGCTCCTGCCCCGCGGCCGGGCCCGCCAGCGCGAACAGGACCAGCAGCCAGGCGATCAGGAAGCTCATGCTTCCGCGAGCGTGCGTCATACGAAACTCCTGCGTTGATGGAGGCGCCTGGTCATCCCGGCCCTCATGGGCATAATAGTGCCAGACCGGGGGCCACAGGGAAGCAGGCCCCATTCTCGTGCCGGATCGAACGCCACAGGTACTCCATGATGCGCTCCCTGCTTCCACTGATGGCCGGCTCGCTGCTGGTCGCCCTGCCCGCCACCGCCGACGACTTCCTCGCCCAGGCACTGCATCCCGACCAGTTCAGCGCCCCGCCCCTAGAGCACACCCTGACCCGCCTGGCGCCCAATGCCGACCCCCGGGTGCTGGAACTGGCGGCCAGCGCCCTGGCCTGCGCGGCTCCCGACGCCGGCCGCCTGGCGGTGATCGACTACTCGCTGCCTTCCACCGAACCCCGCCTGTGGGTGTTCGACCTGGACCGGGAGGAGCTGATGTTCGAGGAGTTGGTCTCCCATGGCCAGGGCTCCGGCGATGCCGAGGCCACGCGTTTCTCCAATATCCCGGAGAGTCATCAGTCGAGCCTGGGACTGTTCCGTACCATGAACAGCTACTATGGCCGCAACGGCTACTCGCTGCGCCTCGAGGGGCTGGAGCCAGGCGTCAATGACCTCGCCTACCAGCGCGCCATCGTCATCCACGGGGCGGACTACGTCAGCGAGGCCTTCATCGAGCAGACGGGCCGGCTGGGCCGCAGCCATGGCTGTCCGGCGGTTCGCCAGGAAGTGACCTACCCGCTGATCGACAGCATCAAGGAGGATCATTACCTGTTCGCCTACTACCCCGACCCGGAATGGCTGGAGGGTTCCACCTTCCTGGCCTGTGACCGCGACGATCGCCGACTGGCCATGAACTAGCCTCCGGCACCAGAAGGGGGCAAGGCGGCCCCGAATTGCGCGCTCCTGCACCGCCACGGGCGCCCTGGCCTACCGGCCAGGGCGCCTTTTTCTTTATAAATATCTGAAACAGCTAGAAAAGATCCACACTGGCAACATGCTTGCTTGGTGGTAGTCAGTCACTGGTAGGCGTGGACCAGGCTCCCCGTGCCAAGGAATGGGAGTACGAGTGCGTCGAACCTGACCTTCAACGCTGAAGGACACGTTCCCGGATTCGCTACCATCCAACGCGAGGCCTGACCCATGGAAATTCTCGACAAGGCCAACAGGATTCGCCTGTTGCACTTCAGTTCCCCCCAGATGCGCGCCTTCCACTTCTCGTGGTTCGCCTTCCATATCTGCTTCTTCGGCTGGTTCGGCATTGCCCCCCTGATGGCGGTGGTCCGGGAGGACCTCGCCCTCACCCAGACCCAGATCGGCAACACCATCATCGCCTCGGTGGCTATCACCGTGGTCGTGCGGTTGCTGATCGGCGTGCTCTGCGACCGCATCGGTCCGCGCAAGGCCTACACCGGCCTGCTGATCCTCGGCTCGATTCCCGTCATGGGCATCGGTCTCGCCAACAGCTTCGAGACCTTCCTGCTGGCGCGCCTGGCCATCGGGGCCATCGGTGCCTCCTTCGTGATCACCCAGTACCACACCACCATGATGTTCGCCCCCAATGTGGTGGGTACCGCCAACGCCACCAGTGCCGGCTGGGGCAACCTGGGCGGCGGCACCACCCAGATCCTGATGCCGCTGATCTTCTCCGGCCTGCTGATGCTCGGCGTCAGCGAGACACTGGGCTGGCGGCTGGCCATGGTGGTGCCCGGCGTGGTGCTGTTCATCACCGGCATCTGCTACTACCTGTTCACCCAGGACGCCCCCAACGGCAACTTCGAGGACCTGCGCGCCCGGGGCGAGCTGCCGCCGGCCAACGGCGACAGCGGTGCCGGCCAGACCTTCCTGGCCGCCGCCAGGGATCTCCGCGTCTGGGCACTGTTCGTGGTCTATGCGATCTGCTTCGGTGTCGAGCTGACCATCAACAACATCGCCGCCATCTACTTCTTCGACCACTTCGACCTGACCCTGGCCACCGCCGGCATGATCGCCGGCCTGTTCGGCCTGATGAACGTCTTCGCCCGCACCATGGGGGGCGTCTTCTCCGACCTCTTCGCCCGCAATGGTGGCCTCAAGGGGCGGGTGCGCTGGCTGTTCATCGCCCTGGTCTGCGAGGGCATCGCCCTGGTCGCCTTCTCGCAGATGCATGTGCTGTCGTACGCCATCGGCATCATGCTGGTGTTCAGCCTCTTCGTGCAGATGGCGGAAGGCGCCACCTATGGCGTGGTGCCCTTCATCAACAAGAAGGCCCTGGGCGCCGTGGCCGGGATCGTCGGCGCCGGTGGCAACGTGGGCGCCGTGGCCGCCGCCTTCCTGTTCCGCACGGAGGCCCTCACCTACCAGCAGGGGCTCTTCTACCTGGGCCTGACCGTGCTGGTGCTGGCCTCCTGCGCCCTGCTGGTGCGCTTCTCGGCCGAGACCGAGGCCGAGGAAGCCGCTGCCTACCAGGATGCCATCGGCGAGGATACCGGTGCCGGCGCCCTGTCGCTGCGCTGATCCCCCTCCCCGCTCCACGCCTGTGCCGCCGCCCTGCGGGGCGGCGGTGTAGCGTCTCGACCAGAGTGCCGACGAGTGCGACGGGAGAATGCCGTCATCAACGCCTAGACTGCATGAGATGGCCGGCGGCGGAGCCGGCCACTTCCTTCACATGGACCGAGCAGGAGGCGCGCATGAAGGATGCCATGACAGCACGCGGCAGTTGCCTGTGTGGTGCCGTACAGCTGGCCGTCGAGGCCGGCCGACAGAACATCGGGGCCTGTCACTGCCAGATGTGCCGTACCTGGGGAGGCGGGCCCTTGCTGGCCCTGGAGACCGTCACCCGGGTGGAGATGGAGGGCGAGGAGCATGTCACCGTCTACCCCTCGTCGGACTGGGCCGAACGCGGCTTCTGCCGCCACTGCGGCACCCATCTCTTCTACCGGCTGAAGAGCGGCGACCACTACGCGATTCCGGTGGGCCTGGTCGATGGCGGTGAAGCCTGGACCTTCGACACCCAGATCTTCATCGACGAGAAGCCGGCCTTCTACGCCTTCGCCAACACGACGAAGGATCTCACCGGCCAGGAGGTCTTCGACGCCTTCCAGGGCAAGTCCGATACCTGAATTCCGCATGGCCGCAGGTCCGACCTCACTCCGACGAGCCGGCCGGGCAATCATGCCATGGCCGGCCCCCTCCTTCGGCATGGCTGCCGGCCCTTGCGCCCCGCCACGGGGTCAGGGCCACTTCTCGCCGGCCGAGCCCCCTCCGCGGTATCACCGACACCATCCTGCAGGCGGCAGCCATCTGGCACCGGCAGCCGTAACACCTTGGTGGCTGGATGATCGGGCATCACCATTTTTCTCATCCGGTCATCTGTAGATGAACAGTCCCTCCTCGCCAGTATCTCTCCAAGCAAATGAAATCAGTGTCATTTCACCTAATCACTCGAAATGCTTGCCCGTGATGCCCGCATCGCCGAAACGTAACCTGACTTTACAGTACTGAAATAAAGGTCAACACTTCACGATATTTCGGCCGCCTGGAGATTCCCCCTTCGAACAGGGGATGAGGTTTCTAGTGCCATCACTATACCCGTAACGAGAGCACTATCGAATACGCCAGCATGACAAACCTACCCTACCTTCGCTGACGCATTCAGCGAGGTACTCAATGTCGAGACAACCAGGACCATACCCCATGGCGCCGGGATGACATTGCACACTCGATGCCTGGATAACCCTGGATCATGGCTGTCACGACACGGGAAGCGACAATGATGAAGGACACATCACGGCAGCTGCTGCTGGTGGGAGATCGGCGTCTATCAAAAGCGATCATGGCAACCATGACCCCCTACCAATGGTCCCTTGATCATGCCGAGGATCCTGCCGGTGCAGAAAGGCTGTTGCTGGGGGAGCGCCACATGATCGGGCTCATTCTCATGGATGACCATTCTCCCCTCCATGACATCGAAAGACTGGTCAATTCCGGAAGAATGCTCTGGATCGCCCTGGTCGAAAGACAGGCACTGCTGCTGGATGGAATTCGCCAGCTGATCTCCCGGCTTTTCCATGCCTACCTGACGCTCCCCCTGGATGCGGATAGAACCCATCACCTCCTGGAAAGCGCACGGGAGATGGCCAGCATCATGCCTGACGAGGGAGCCGGCGCTCCCCCCTCCCTCAAGGCGGAGAACGAGTATTGCATGGTCGGTGATTCCGTCACCATCCGCCGACTCTACCGCGACATCGGCAAGATCGCCTCGGTCGATGCACCGGTACTGATCACCGGAGAGTCGGGAACCGGCAAGGAGCTGACGGCACGCGCCATCCACGAGCACTCACCTCGTCGCAGCGGTCCCTTCAATGCCGTCAACTGCGGCGCCCTCCCCTCGGGCATCATTCAATCGGAACTCTTCGGCCACGAGAAGGGCGCCTTTACCGGCGCCACCCAGCGCAAGATCGGGATCATCGAGTCCTCCTCCAGCGGAACGCTGTTCCTCGACGAGATCGGTGACCTGCCGCTCGACCTGCAGGTCAACCTGTTGCGTTTCCTGGAGAATCACCGGGTACTGCGCGTGGGCGGGCTGAAGGAGATTCCCGTCGATGTGCGGGTGCTCGCCGCCACCCATGTGGACCTGGAGAAGGCTACCCGGGAAGACGGCTTCCGTGAGGACCTCTTCCATCGCCTCAACGTCCTCCAGATCAACACGCCCCCGCTCAGGGAGCGTCCGGAGGATATCGAGCCACTCGCCAACTTCTTCTTCCGCAAGTTCACGGATGAGAAGGCCGCCTGTGTCCGCGGCTTCAGCCGGGAAAGCCTGATCCGCATGCGCCAGTACGCCTGGCCGGGAAATATACGCGAGCTCATCAACCGCGTAAGGCGGGCGATGGTCATGTGTGACAAGCGGTTGATCACCCCTGTCGATCTCGGGCTGGAGCGGCGGCAACACGCCACCCGACACCGGATGACCCTCGAGCAGGCACGGGACATGGCCGAATGCGACGCCATCAAGGCGGCCCTGGCACGCAACAAGGGCAAGATGATTCATGCCGCAAGAGAGCTCGGCATTTCTCGAGTCACCCTCTACCGACTGATCGACAAGCACGGGATCGATCGCTGCAGCGGTAGCGCCGAGGGAGACGTTGACCTTCACTCCTCCAATATCATCCGGCTGCCCTCGGGGTGATGCCGCCCCCCATCGAGGAAGAAACGCGCGTCTCCATCCACACCAAACTGCTCGAACAGCACGAGGAAGGGAACAACACCATGGCAACCCAAGCACAATACGTCGTCTATGCAACCGGCCTGGTGGCGCTGCTCGGCTCTGCTCCGGCTCTGGCCCAGACTGCGAATGGCGCCCCGATCCAACCTGTCGGGGAACGCCCCCCCGAACAGGAAGTCCAGCCGGAAGTCCAGGCCATGGCCGAGTTCGGCGGCGTCCTGACGCCCAGGGGGCGACTGGTGCTGGAACCGGAGTTCCAGTACTCCCATGAGAGCATCAACCGCATGACCTTCGAGGGTGTCGAGATCCTCAGCACCCTGCTGATCGGTGTCTTCACCGCCCAGGACCTCGACCGTGACAGCTACACGGCCTCCCTGACCGGGCGCCTGGGCTTCACCGACCGGCTGGAACTGGAGATGAAGATCCCCTATGTCTACCGGGATGAAACCAGCCGGGTCACGGTGGCCGAGGTGGACCCGCCCTTCGATCTCGACCGCGCGCTCTCCGGCAACAGCCTCGGGGACATCGAACTGGCCGCCCACTACCAGTTGAACCGCGGGCTGAATGGCCATCCCTTCTATATCGCCAACCTGCGCTACAAGTCGACCACCGGCGAAGGGCCCTTCGACATTCGCCGCAACAGCGAAGGCACGCCCCAGGAGTTGCCCACCGGCACCGGCTTTCATAGCATCGAGCCCAGCCTGACCGTGCTGCTCCCCTCCTCGCCGGCCGTCTTCTTCGCCAACCTGGGCTATGTCTTCAACCTCGAGGACAGCATCAACAAGCCCGTCGGGAACATCCATGTGGGGGATGTCGACCCCGGGGATGCCGTGCGCCTGAGCTTCGGCATGGCCTATTCGATCAATCCCAGGTCATCCTTCACCCTGGGCTACAAGAACGACTTCATCGGCAAGACCAAGACCCAGTACTTCGATCCCGATACGGGGGCCTCGGAAACGCGCAGCTCGAATACGCTCAACGTCGGCTCGATGCTGCTGGGCTGGTCCTACCAGCTCAACCGGGACGTCTCCATCAACCTGGGCCTGGAACTCGGCATCACCGATGATGCGCCGGACACCATCCTGACCCTGCGCGTTCCCTTCGGCATGGACGTCTTCTAGATCTCCGGCCCCGGAGTGACCGGGACGCGCCGCACGCCGGCTGCCCGCGGGGCAGCCGGCGTGCGTTCGGTTCCAGCAACGGGAGAAACGGATGCCCCGGCGACTCAGCGCAGGATCCCGGAGAAAGAGTCGATGATCGCGGCCCGCTGCTTGGCGGCCTTCAGTTCACCGGCATTGCCGACGTGCACACTGATGTCGATCCGCTGCTGGATATCACGCCCGGAGGCATTGCTCACCACCCCGCTGAGGACCGCGTTGCGGGTCACCTGGTGCAGGGCCGCGGTGAAGCCCTGGGCATCCTGGAGGGTGACGCCCGAGAAATCTGCCAGGCCCGCCAGATTGATGCCCTCCGGCGTCATGTCCACCACCCGGATGCCGGCATCGGGGCCGACTCGGGTCGCCATGCCGCCAGGGTCCGTGAAGGACCGAGAGACGAGCTCCACCCCTGAGCGCGTGAAATTCATCACCGAGACCAGTTCGATCCGGTTGTCGATCAGGGTCGTCAGCTCGGCACCGAAGTCGAGCTGCATGCCGCCGATACTGAAGCCGCCACGCAGCTGGCCCAGTTCTGCCTCGTCGATGATGACCCCACGATGGTAGGCATCCTGCGTGGCACGGGCCATGGTGACCTCGCTGATCAAGCGGTCCTGCTCGGCGACCACATCGGTGGCGTGGGCAGGCATCAGCACGCCCGCACCGATCAGCAGGAGGGCCACGATGCGGCCATGGCTCTTGCTGGACCTGTACCCTCTGCTCCCGGTTCTGGCCTTCATGCCAAGCGCTCCTCGCCGTTACCTGCCCAGTTCGTTTCTGCCGGGCAGGGTGAGCAGGCTGTTGCCGATGCTCGAGCGCTGTACGCCAGTCTGCACCGGGGAGGGAGGGCGCACGGCCCAGTCCTGCTCGTGATTGAAGTGCTGCTGGGCAATCTCGAGTTCCGCCCGGGCTCCCAGCACCGTCCCGTTCCAGAGCGTCTCGAAGTGCTCCCGGGGAACCACGATGGTGCCCGCCGCCGGATCCCCCACCAGGACATGGTTCTCGTCGATTCCCTTGACGACCACGAAGTGCTTGTAGCCGGCGGTATCGACCATGGTGATCGCGGGCACGCCGATCCTGATGAAATCGTCCAGGCTGATGCGGAAACCATCCGAGTTCAGCCCCTGGTGGTCCAGGTAGCGCTTCATGTCCAGCATGGAGAAGCCATGCCGCTGGATCTGTTCGGCATCCCCGGCACGAATCATCCACTCGAAGACTTCCGCCTCGGTGGTGGCGCGATCGTAATGGTAGGTCAGCAAGGTCGCCACGGAAGCAGACCCACAGCTGTAGTCATACTCCTGGCGGACGACCCGCTCCCAGCCGATCTCCTGCAGGCTGCTGGCCTCGACCCGGAAGGTGCCGAAATGGCTGGAGATGGTGACCGACCCGGCATTGGCCGCGCCTCCCAGCAGCAACGACGCGATGACGACAGTGAATCCCCTGAGCATCCTCATGATGAATACGATCCCTGGACTGGCAGCAGACGACCGGCGACGTTTCCGGCACCGGTTGCGTTAGTTCGAGATGAAGACACTGATGCCGACGGCGTTGTTGATCGAGTTCCCGTTGCCGGTCACCGCACTGAAGATCCCCGTGCCGCTGTAGTTGCCCATGGCATTGGAATCGAAATTGATGTTTCCGGTGACCATGTTGCCGTTGGTGATAGTGAACGAAGAGTCGGTGACGGATGCCTGCATCTCCTGGATGCTCTTCACGGTATTGAAATGCATGACGGTGCCGTCCCGCCCCCGCGTCTCTTCCATCTCCTGGAGGTCGAGGCGCTCCATGGCGGCAAACCCCGGGGACTGTGCTGTTGCGTTGTCGGCCAGGCCGGCCGACGGGATGCCCATCGTCAGCAGCAGAGCCGAAGCCAGCACCGCAGGGTAGCGCCGATAACGAAATGCGAGTGCACTGTGTAAGGTCGCCTTCATGGCCTGGACTCCCGGTATCCGATCCATACGGCTGGTTCACGGGGGTCGATGGGCTGCCCCACCGACCCCCGGTTCCACGACGTGCTTTCCGTCAGTTGCCGATACTCACATTGCTGTGTGCGGCAACGCTGGTGCCGGCCAGCTGCGAGTTGTAGAGGCCGGTGGAGACGTTCATGTTGTTGATGCCACCGAACACCCCTGCCCCGACGGACACGCTGGCCGCACCGGTGGTGAAGACAGCCGCGCCGCCGTTGCCGCCGTTGCCGCCGGCCCCACCGTTGCCGGCCGTGGCCATGGCGTCGCCAGTGGAACCCTGGCCGCCGCCGCCGCCACCGCCGTTGCCGTTGCCGCCGTTACCGGCCATGGCATCGGCATCGCCGCCGTTGCCGCCGTTACCGGCCATAGCTGCACCCTCACCCGAGCCAGTACCGCTGCCGCTGCCGGTGCCGGCCCCGCCGTCACCGGAAGAAGCGCTGGCAGTGGCTGAAGAGTCAGCCGCCGCGTCCTGAGCGCCACCGGCGGTGTTGTCATCGTCGATATCGTCACCGGCCAGGTTGGCGGCGATATTCGCCCCCAGAGCGGTGGAGGTTGCCCCGGAACCGGAGCTGGTATCGCCGCCTTCGCCGTTACCCAGCCCCAGCCCCAGGCCCAGGCCGGTCCCGTTGGCATCGCCACCGTCATCGCCATCGCCGGCGTTGGCGACGGCCTGGCCACCATTGCCGCCCTGGCCGTTACCACCGGCACCGCCGATACCCGCACCGATGTTCACTGCGGCCGCGTCACCACCGGCCCCGCCAGTAGCACCCATGGCCCCCTGGCCGCCGTTGATGCTGAAGCCGGCGCCTACCACGGTGGAGTTCATCTCCTGCAGCGAGATGACGCTGGTGGAGGTGTTGTAGGACTCGCTCATGGCCCAGGCGTCACCGCCACGGCCGACGGAACCGCCATTGCCGCCGTTACCGGCTGCATCGGCATAACCGCCGGCGCCACCGGTTCCGCCGCCAGCGCCAGCACCGTCATTCTCTCCACCGTTGGCGTTGCCACCGCCGCCACCGGCAGCCAGGCCGAAGCCATCGCCGCCATTCCCGCCGCTGCTGCTGCCACCGACGGCCGTCGCGTTCGAGGTGACATCCTGATCAACGCTGTCGGCCACACCGGCGCTCGGGTTCGCGTGGGCGGTGGAGATCGCCATCACCAGTGCCAGCAGGGGAGTGCCGGCGACTACCAGATACTTATTCATATCCAATTCTCCTTTGGGTACGACTCACCTTCGATGTCCATTGCTGCGTCACTGCGAACCGGTGCCACTGCCTCGAGGCGAGCCAGTGCCCCTGAATGTCGATTCCTGCTCGCAGTCACCTACCCCTGCAGCACGATCCATGCCAGCCCGGCCCCGTCATCTCCTAACCATCTGTCAGGCCTGGCGATAAAGTGCCATCACGCATCAGGAGTCGGCGTGAAGCTGGCCAGGCGAGGCCGCCGAGGAACGTTTTATGTATCACGGCTGAAACATCGTGGAAGCGGGCCGTGGAATCGCTCGGAGCATTTCCATGACAAACATCGGGTTAACCACACGTTTCTCGATGAAACGGCCCTGTTACACAGGAAATTTCCATGACATGTCCCACAATCTCAGGCGGGGTCGATGACTTCCGGCCGTGTCCCGGCAGGTGCCCGGGCACACTCTTCGATCAGCGACTTGAGCTCGGGAATGCAGCTGCCGCACTGGGTACCACAGGCGAGACGCGCCCCCAGGGCCTCGACGCAGGCATCCCCGCCGCGGATCGCCGCCAGAATCGTGGACCGCCCCACCTGGTGGCAGCTGCACACCACCGGACCGCTGTCGGTAGCACCGTCGTCGCAACCGGCCAGCAGGCGCCGGCGACGTGCGGCATCCAACCGTTCGCCCCGGGCGGCCTCGGCGAAGCGCTCGTCGAGCCAGGCCATGCCGGGCAGCTCGCCGGGCGGGCCGACCATCAGCCACCAGCGCAGGCGACCGTCGTCGATGCCCGCGGCGCGCAGGCGCCCGCTGGCCGGGTCGTCGAGCCACAGCGCCGGGGCCACCGGCAGGTGCGCGTTCAGCCAGGCGAGCCAGTCGGGGCGCTCCTCTCCCGGTCGGCCGCCGGCCAGTTGCCAGCGCTGACAGCCGGGGAGCGGAATGCGCGCCCAGTAGCGAGCCGCGTCGCGCCAGTCGGCTTCTACCGCCAGGTCATCGGCCACCAGCAGGGTCGCCTCCCAGGCGATGAGCAGTGGCGTCAGGGCCACGGCGCCATGCTTGGACTCGGGCTGGCCGGAGAGCGGATCGAGGTGGGCCTCCAGCAGGCTGCCCATGCGGGCGTGGCCGCTGAAGCGATCGGTCCAGTGCATGGGCACGAAGACCTCGCCACGGCGCTGCCCCCTGGAGAGCCGCACCCGGCCGAGGTAGTCGCCGCCGGCGCCGGTCAGGCGCGCCAGTTGCTGGTCGTCGACACCCCAGGCCTCGGCGTCGGCGGGCTCCACCTCGATAAAGGGCTCGGCGCGGTGGTTCATCAGCCGCGGCGCCCGGCCGGTGCGCGTCATGGTGTGCCACTGGTCGCGCACGCGCCCGGTATTGAGCCGCAACGGCCGGGCCTCGCTCAACGCCTGCTGCGGCCCGTGGGGGCGTACCGGCACCAGCCGGGCCAGGCCATCCGGGGTGGCGAAGCGGCCATCCTCGAACAGCCGGGCGGTCCCCTGGGGAGCCTTTGCGGTCACCGGCCACTGGATCGGGGTCAGGGCGTCATAGGCAGCCCGATCGAGGCCGGCCAGGCCGGAGATGTCGAACAACCGAGCGGACTCGCTACCGGCCCGGTTCTCGAACCCCGACAGCCGGGCGTGCTCGTCGAAGATCTCGCCGGGGTGGGCATAGTCGAAGGCCTCGCCGAAGCCCAGGCGCCTGGCCACCTCGACCAGGATCCACCAGTCGTGGCGGGCCTCGCCCGGCGGCGGCAGCAGGCCGCGCTGGCGGGAGATGCGTCGCTCGGAGTTGGTCACGGTGCCGTCCTTCTCCGACCAGCTCGAGGCCGGCAGCACGATGTCGGCGTAGGGCAGCAGGTCGGTGTCGGCCACGCACTCGGAGACGATCACCAGCGGGCATTTCGCCAGGGCCGCGCGCACCCGATCGACACGCGGCAGGCTGACGGCCGGGTTGGTGGCCATGATCCATACCGCCTGCACCTCGCCGCGCTCGATCGCCTCGAACAGCGCCACCGCCTTGTGCCCCGGCCCCTCGGGCAGGCTCGGGGTCAGCGACGCTGTCGTCCAGAAGCGGGTGACGCGATCGATGGCCCCGGGGCTGTGGTAGTCCATGTGGGCGGCCAGCTGGTTGGCCAGGCCGCCGACTTCGCGGCCGCCCATGGCGTTGGGCTGGCCGGTGATCGAGAAGGGGCCGGCACCGGGCAGGCCGAGCTTGCCGCCGGCCAGGTGGCAGTTGATGATGGCGTTGCCCTTGTCGGTGCCGCTGGAGGACTGGTTGACCCCCTGGGAATAGAGGGTCACCACGTGAAGCTGGCTGGCGAACCAGTAGAAGAAGGTCTCCAGGCGCTCCGGGTCCAGATCGCAGTCGGCGGCGACGGCCTCCACCGAGGCAGCGTCCTCGCGGGCAGCGGCCAGGGCCTCGTCGATCCCCCCGGTGTGCTGCGCCAGGTAGACCCGGTCGAGCTTGCCCTTGTCGGCCATCCAGGCCAGCAGGCCATTGAACAGCCGGGCGTCGCTGCCCGGTTTCAGGCCCAGGTAGAGATCGGCGATCTCGCAGCTGTCGGTGATCCGGGGGTCGATCACCACCACCCGCATCAGCGGGTTGCGACTCTTGGCGGTGCGCAGGCGCTGGTAGAGCACCGGGTGGTTCCAGGCCAGGTTCGAGCCCACCAGCACCACCAGCTCGGCCTCTTCAAGGTCCTCGTAGCTGCAGGGCACGGCATCGGCGCCGAAGGCCCGCTTGTAGGCCGCCACCGCCGAGGCCATGCAGAGTCGCGAGTTGGTATCCAGGTGCGGGGTGCCGAGAAAGCCCTTGAACAGCTTGTTGGCAACGTAGTAGTCCTCGGTGAGCAGCTGCCCCGAGAGATAGGCCGCCACCGCCTCCTTGCCGTGCGTGCGGCGAGTGTCCTGCAGTCGATCGGCCACCGCGCCGAGTGCCGTCTCCCAGTCCACTTCGACGCCGTCGACCCGAGGCCGGGTCAGGCGCCCCTGGTCGCCCAGGGTCTCGTGCAGGGCCGAGCCCTTGACGCACAGCCGCCCGAAGTTGGCCGGGTGGTCGGCATCGCCTTCCACCCCGGTGATACGGTCATTCTCCACACAGGCCAGGACGCCACAGCCGACGCCGCAGTAGGGGCAGGTGGTTCGGGCCTGATGCATGACGATCTCCTGTCGCGGTAGGTCGGGAAACGACGACGCCCGCCGATGGCTCCCGATCGAGTCGGGGCCGTTGGCGGGCGTCGTTGCCTGGGTTCGGAGGGCCGGCATGGCGCTCCTCTCCGCATGATCCAATGGTAGCAAGACATGTGCCATGCAAGGGTTTTCCCCGGGGGACCAGCAACCTGGGCAGGGACTCCCCGTGTCCTCGCCCCGGGCCCCGCACCAGGAGCCATCACGGGCCGGCACGCAATGCACCACCCCGGTGCCCGGGGCCCTTCGACACGTCGTTCTCGACGGCTTCGCCCCGCCGGAAGGCGCCATCCCGCCTCGAGACAGCATCATCTGGAATGCATCTTGCAAACACGGCAGGAAACGCACGCAACACGACGAGCGACACCGCCATGCCACCCCCCCTGAACATCCTGCTGGTCGACGACGAGGTCGTACGCGCCGCCATGGTCGAGGAGGCCCTCACCCGCGAGGGCCATACGGTCATCTGCCGCCTGCAGAGCCCGGCGGGCCTCAACGCGATGGTCGCCCGCCATCACCCCGATGTGGTGATCATCGACATGGAGTCACCCGATCGCGACACCCTGGAGAGCATGGCGCTGCTCAATCGCGAGAACCCGCGTCCGGTGGTGTTCTTCGCCGACCAGCACGATCCCGACACCATGCAGGCGGCGATCAAGTCGGGCGTCAGCGCCTATGTGGTCGACGGCCTGGTCCCCGGGCGGGTCAAGGCCATCATCGAGGTCGCCATCGCCCGTTTCGACGCCTTCCACGCCATGCGCCGGGAACTCGATCGCGCGCGTAACCAGCTGGCCGATCGCAAACGCATCGAGCGTGCCAAGGGCCTGCTGATGAAGCATCAGGACTGCGACGAGGAGCAGGCCTATCGCATGCTGCGCAAGCTGGCCATGGACCGCGGCCAGCGCCTGGCCGAGGTCGCCGACAGCGTCATCGACATCCTCGAACGCCTGAATCCTCGCTCGCCTGAATAGGGGCCCCGTCATGCACCAGACTGCCAACCACCCTCCCGAACTGGAACACCTGACCCTCGGCTTCATTCCCCTGCTGGACGCGGCCCTGCTGATCATCGCCCGGGAGCAGGGCTTCTTCGCCGAGCAGGGCCTGGAGGTCTCGCTGTCGCGGGAGAACGCCTGGTCGACCCTGCGTGACAAGGTCGCCGCCGGCCTGCTCGACGGAGCCCAGATGCTGGCTCCGTTGCCGCTGGCCATGAGCCTGGGGCTGGGTCGGGCACCCTGCGATGCCCTGGCCCCGATCATCCTGGGCCGCAACGGCAATACCCTCACCCTCTCCGAGGCACTCTGCCGGGAGAGTGGCGCGACACTCGGCGATGCCCCCGCGGCGAGCGCCCGGGCCCTGGGCGACTGGCTACGCCGTCAGCCAGTCGCAAGACGCCCGTGCCTGGCCATGGTCTACCCCTTCTCCTGCCAGCACTACCTGCTGCGCGAATGGCTCTCCCTGGGCGGCCTGGACCCCGAGCGGGACGTGGAACTCATCGCCCTGCCGCCACCCCGCATGGTGCAGGCACTCCAGGAAGGCCACATCGACGGCTTCTGCGCCGGCGAACCCTGGGGCACCCTGGCCCGCCACCGCGGTGCCGGACGGCCGGTCGCCACCGGCGCCCAGCTATGGCCGGACCACCCGGAGAAGGTCCTCGGCGTGACCGGCTCCTGGGCCCGGCGCTACCCGGCCACCCTGGCGGCAGTGCTCCGCGCCCTGACGCATGCCAGCGCCTGGCTCGCCGCGTCCCCCGAGCACCGTCGCCGGGCCCGGGACTGGCTCGCCCTGCCGCCCTATCTCGACCGCGCCATCGGCCACCTCGGCGACCTGGCGCTGGACCGCGCCCCGATCCACCAGCGCCTGTACGGCGAGGGGGTACTGCGCCCCAGCCCCGCGGCAGCGGGTCGCTTCGCCGAACACCTCGAGCGGCACATGCACGACCACGGCCGAACGCTCGACCGTCACACCCTGGACGAGTGCTACAGCCCCGTGCATTTCGATACGGCCACGCACCAGTGATGTGCACCCATGGCTCCCCCCGGGACGGGACCGGCATGACATGAAAAGCCCAACTATATGTAATAAATAAAAAAACTCGAAACTTCCGGCACTCTGGCCGAATTCTTGATTGGGTCAGGGTACAGGGCGATCAATGGCGATCGCACGACATATCACGGCGAAGACGTCTCTGCGCACTCCCCGAGGGAGGCTGCGTCGAGGCGTCTTCTTTGTTTCGTCATTTCCGCATCAAGCAGAGAGGTGTCAGGACATGTGCCATCGACATCCCCACTCCCTGGCGACCGAGCACCTGGTGGTCGTCGGCAACGGCATGGCCGGCCATCGGCTGGTCGATGCCCTGGTCAGGCAGCCGGGGCGTCCGCCGCGCATCACCGTGATCGGCGCCGAGCGGGTGCCGGCCTACAACCGCATCCTGCTCTCGCCGCTTCTCGCCGGTGAAATGAGCCACGATGACCTGACCCTGAGGGGGACGGACTGGTACGCCGAGAACGACATCGACCTGATACTCGGCGAGTGCGTCACCGATATCGATCGCCAGGCACGGTGCCTGACCACCGATGCCGGCCGCACCCTCGACTACGACCGCCTGGTGCTGGCCACCGGCTCGCGCCCGGCCATGCCACCGATTCCCGGCCTGGAGCTCGATGGCGTACACGCCTTCCGCGACCTCGACGATGCCGCCGAGCTGATCCGGTTCAGCCGGGGCCGTGCCACCGCGGAGGGCGGCCGGGCGGTCGTGATCGGTGGCGGCCTGCTCGGCCTGGAAGCCGCCGAGGGGCTGCGCAAGCGAGGCCTCGCGGTGACCCTGATCCAGCGCGACGACCGCCTGATGAACCGCCAGCTCGACACCACCGCCGCCACCCTGCTGCAGCGTGAGCTCGAGGGCCGCGGCATCGAGGTGATCACCGGGGGACATATCGCCGGCCTCGAGGACGACGGGGACGGCCAGGTGGCGGCGGTGCGGCTGGAGGGCGGCCGCCGACTGGCCGCCGACGGCGTGGTGGTGGCCATCGGCATCGCCCCCAACGCCGAGCTGGGGCGCACTGGCGGGCTCGAGGTCAACCGTGCCGTGATCGTCGACGAGACCCTCACCAGCTCCGACCCGGCGATCCACGCCCTCGGCGAATGCTGCGAGTTCCAGGGCACCACCTACGGGCTGGTGGAACCGATCTGGCGCCAGGTGGAGGTGCTCGCCGCCCACCTGGCAGGCGAGCCGGTCGACGGCCACGTGGAAGCGCGCTATGTCGAAAAGCCCTGTGCCACCAGGCTCAAGGTGAGCGGCGTATCGCTCTACGCCTTCGGCCCCACCGAGCCCGACCTCGATCACGAGGTGCTCACCTATCACGACCCCCAGCAGGGCGACTATCGCCGCCTGCTGGTGCGCAACGGGCGCATCGAGGGTGCCGTGCTCTACGGCGACACCACCATGGGCCCCTGGTACTTCGAGCACTCCCTGACCGGCACCGATCTCGGCCCCTGCCGCCAGGCCCTGCTGCTCGGTGCCACCGACGCCCAGGTCCGGCTCGACGACGCCGCTACCGATTCCCCGACACGCCCCGTCAAGGAGGCCGCATGAACACCGCCCATTCCGACAAAGTGCAACTGATCGTCATCGGCAACGGCATGGTCGGCCACCACCTGGTCGAGCAGCTGGCCGAACAGGACGCCACCGAGCGCTACGCCATCACCGTGTTCGGCGAGGAACGCCACCTGGCCTACGACCGCGTGCATCTCTCCGAGTACTTCAGCGGCCGCGATGCCGCCTCGCTGGCGCTCTCCACCGCCGACTACTATGCCGAGCACGGCATCGAACTGCGCCTGCATGAAGCGGTCACCGCCATCGACCGCGACAAGAATGAGGTGGTCACCCCCCAGGGCCGCTGCCCCTACGACCGGCTGGTGCTGGCCACCGGCTCCACCCCCTTCGTGCCGCCGATTCCCGGCAACGACCGCGAGGGCTGCCTAGTCTACCGCACCCTGGAGGACCTCGACGCCATCCGTGAAGCAGCCGAGACCGCCACCACCGGCGTGGTGGTGGGCGGCGGCCTGCTCGGCCTCGAGGCGGCGGGCGCCCTGCGCGGGTTGAACCTCGATACCGCCGTGGTGGAATTCGCCCCGCGCCTGATGCCCATGCAGGTCGACAGCGAGGGCGGCGAGCTGCTGCGCGAGAAGATCGAGGCGCTGGGCGTGCAGGTGCTCACCGGCCGTGCCACCCAGGAGATCGTCGACGGCGAGGCCAGCCGCCACCGCATGGTGTTCCAGGACGACAAGGTGCTGGAGACCGACCTCATCGTGTTCTCCGCCGGCATTCGCCCCCGCGACCAGCTGGCCCGCGACTGCGGCCTGGAGATCGGCGAGCGCGGCGGCGTGGTGATCGACGACCGCTGCCTGACCAGCGACCCGGCGATTCTGGCGATCGGCGAGGTGGCGCTGTGGAACAACAGCATCTTCGGCCTGGTGGCCCCCGGCTACCAGATGGCCAAGGCCGCCGCTGCCACGCTGCTGGAAGGCAGTGCGACCTTCAGCGGCGCCGACATGAGCACCAAGCTCAAGCTGATGGGCGTCGACGTGGGCTCCATCGGCGACGCCCACGGCGACCGCACCCCCGGCGCGCGCATGTTCCGCTTCCTCGACCCGCTCAAGCAGCAGTACCGCAAGCTGGTGGTTTCCAGCGACGGGCGGCGCCTGGTGGGCGCCATGCTGGTGGGCGACAACAGTTACTACGACACCCTGCTGCAGTACTACGCCAACCGTATCGAACTGCCGGAAGACCCGGCCGCGCTGATCCTGCCGGCCGGCGGCGACGCCGCCCCCGCGCTGGGGCCGGACGCCCTGCCGGAAACCGCCACCCTCTGCTCGTGCCACAACGTCACCAAGGGCGATGTCTGCGCCTCCATCGATGCCGGCGCCGTCGATCTCGTCGCGGTGAAGGCCGACACCAAGGCCAGCACCGGCTGCGGCGGCTGCGCCGCCCTGCTCAAGAGCGTGGTCGACCACGAGCTGGCAGCGCGCGGCGTGGAGGTCGACCAGTCGATCTGCGAGCACTTCCACTACACCCGCCAGGAGCTCTACGACATCGTGCGGGTGGAGGGCATCAGGACCTTCGGCGAGCTGATCGAGAAGCACGGCAACGCCGACACCCACGGCCTGGGCTGCGATATCTGCAAGCCGGCAGTGGCCTCGATTCTGGCTTCCTGCTTCAACGAGCCGATCACCGATGCCGCCCATGTGCCGCTGCAGGACACCAACGACACCTTCATGGCCAACATGCAGAAGAACGGCACCTACTCCGTCGTTCCCCGCGTGCCGGGCGGCGAGATCACCCCCGACAAGCTGGTGGTGCTGGGCCAGGTGGCGCAGAAGTACGCGCTCTACACCAAGGTGACCGGTGGCCAGCGCATCGACCTGTTCGGCGCCCGCCTGGAGGACCTGCCGGCGATCTGGGGCGAGCTGATCGAGGCCGGCTTCGAGACCGGCCACGCCTACGGCAAGTCGACCCGCACGGTGAAGTCCTGCGTGGGCAGCACCTGGTGCCGCTACGGCGTGCAGGACAGCGTGGGCATGGCGATCCGGCTGGAGCACCGCTACAAGGGCCTTCGCGCCCCGCACAAGCTCAAGTTCGCCGTGTCCGGCTGCACCCGCGAGTGCGCCGAGGCCCAGAGCAAGGACGTCGGCGTGATCGCCACCGAGAACGGCTGGAACCTCTACGTGTGCGGCAACGGCGGCATGCGCCCGCGCCACGCCGAGCTGTTCGCCACCGACCTCGACGACGAGGAGCTGTTCCGCACCATCGACCGCTTCCTGATGTTCTACATCCGCACCGCCGACCGCCTGCAACGCACCTCGGTGTGGCGCGAGAACCTGGAGGGCGGCCTGGACTACCTCCAGAAGGTGATCCTCGAGGACAGCCTCGGCATCGGCGAGGCGCTGGAGCGGCAGATGCAGGCCGTGGTCGACACCTACGAGTGCGAGTGGGCGAACGCCATCTCCGACCCGGAAAAGCTCAAGCGCTTCCGCAGCTTCGTCAACGACAGCCGCCCGGACCCGGACATCATCACTACCACCGAGCGCGGCCAGCTACGGCCAGCGTGATGAGCCTGGCCCAACGCCCCTGGTCAGCCGATAGAGGCGCCGAGGCCAGTGTCGTGCCGCTCGCGGGCGGCATCGCCACCGGGGTCTGACCCCGGCGCCGGCAACTCGCCAACCGAACAAGGAGTTTTCCATGACCACCGCAACCGCAGCAGCCAAGACCATGCCCCAGACCTGGCAACGCCTCTGCTCCCGCGCCGACCTGGTGCCCTTCTCCGGCGTGGCCGCCTGGCTCGACACCGCCGAAGGCCCGGCCCAGATCGCCCTCTTCTACATTCCATGCGGCCCGAACACGCCGCAGCCAGCCGGCCCGAACACACCGGCGCTGCCCGGCCACGAACAGGAACTCTACGCCCTGGACCACCACGACCCCTTCTCCGGCGCCAACGTCATCGCCCGCGGCATCGTCGGCGACCTCAAGGGCCAGCTCGTCGTCGCCTCGCCGATCTACAAGCAGCACTTCCGCCTTGCCGACGGCCAGTGCCTGGAAGACGACAGCGTCACGCTGCGCACCTGGCCGGTGAGCTTCAAGGGCGACGAGGTGTGGGTCGAGGCGTGAGGAAGGGCCCATGTGCTTGCGACGATCGAGGCAATGACGAAGGCCGACACGGACACGGGGCCGTCCCGCTGAGACAACGTTGATCGCGCTGCTTTGCAGCATGAGCGATCCATGCCCATGCTGATATCGTGGCTTCATCAGTGTCCAAGTAGACGGGAGGTGAGCAAAGCACCGAGCAGGACGGCACGACCCGCGCCCTGTCACCTGCCTGACATCGTGCGCCGAGCGTGTCGACGACAAGACGACAAGGAGAGCTGCGCCGATGGTACGCATCGACAAGAAGGCCACCCGGCTGTACGTGCTGGACACCAATGTCCTGATTCACGACCCCGCCGCCCTCTACCAGTTCGACGAGCACGAGGTGGTCATCCCCATGACCGTGCTCGAGGAACTCGACAAGCACAAGAACGGCATCCGCGAGATCGCCCGCACCGCCCGCCAGGTCAGCCGCACCCTCTCGGACCTGACCGCCAACGTCGACGTCGGCCTGATACGCGACGGCATCCCCATCACCCGCCTCGCCGGCCCCGAAGGACGCCTGCGCCTGCTGTGCTACAGCGACCTGAGGCCCCTCGATCCGCTGGCAGACAGCCCCGACAACCGCATTCTCGCCGAGACCTGCCGACTGCGCGAGGAGCGCCCGGATGCCTCGGTGATACTCGTCACCAAGGACATCAACCTGAGGGTCAAGGCCGCGGCCCTGGGCGTGCCGGTGGAGGACTACCTCAACGACCGCGTCTTCGGTGATTCCGATGCCATGATCGACGGCGCCCGGATCTACCCCGATGCCGGCCAGGACGGCAGCGGCCTGTGGGACAGCCTGCAGGCCGACCTGCGGGTCGAACGCCTCGACGACAAGGTGGTCTACCAGCTCGCCGGCAGCATCCCCGCCGAATGGCACCTGGGCATGCTGGTCTCCGACAGCGACGACGACGCCGGCTTCGAGGCCATCGTGCGCGCCGTGGGCCCGCAGCAGGCCAGCCTCGAGCTGCTGACCGACTACCGCCACGGCGCCAGCGTCTGGGGCGTGCATGCCCATGACAGCCGCCAGAACTTCACCCTCAACCTGCTGATGGACGACGACATCGACCTGGTCACCATCGCCGGCAGTGCCGGCACCGGCAAGACCTTCATGACGCTGGCCGCCGCCTTCCAGCAGACCCTGGACAGCAAGCGCTTCGAGCGCATCGTCTTCACCCGGGCGCCGATCTCCATGAGCGAGGACATCGGTTTCCTGCCCGGCACCGAGGAGGAGAAGATGTCACCCTGGATGGGTGCCTTCCACGACAACATGGACAACCTGCTGCGCGACGAGGACGGCGCGAGCAGCTGGGACAACGGCGCCACCCGCCAGCTGCTCGGCTCCCGGGTACAGATCCGTGCCCCGGGCTTCATGCGCGGCCGGACCCTGAACGACACCTTCCTGATCATCGACGAGGCGCAGAACTTCACGCCCAAGCAGCTCAAGTCGCTGATCACCCGGGCCGGGCGCAACACCAAGATCGTCTGCCTGGGCAATGTCGGCCAGATCGACACCCCCTACCTCACCGCCAATACCTGCGGCATGGCCGCCGTGGTCCAGCGCTTCCGCGACTGGCCCCACGCCGGTCACGTCACCCTCAAGAGCGTCGAGCGCTCGCGCCTGGCCCTGGCCGGCGAGGAGATACTCTAGGGCCCCTCGACGACTCGGCCCGAACCATCGGCATCACCCCAGCCCCAGGATGGTCATCGCCAGCACGATGGCGGTGACCATCATCACCACCGCCGTATGGCGGCGCAGCCACCCCTCGCCACGGGCCACGGCCGCCAGGCGGTCGATCGCCCTGCGCTCCCGTGCCACCAGGGATTCGACCAGCGTCGACCGCCACTCGCCGCACCTGGCCAGCGGCCCCCTGGCCCGGGCCAGCAGGTAACGCCAGGCGGCGGCAAGCGGCCACCAGAGGTCGCCGGGCGGAAGCTGCCAGGCGACGTGCCGCGGCCAACGCCGCGCCCCCGCCAGCACCACCAGGGCCAGCCCCGCCCCCAGCGCTACCGGCCACAGCAGGCCGGGCAGCTCGCCCGCCGGCGGCCACTCCGGTCGTCCCGTCGGCAGCCACCAGGGCAGGGTTACGGCCGCCAGCAGCGTGCCCAACCAGGCCAGCGGCATGGGGCCGGCCAGCGGCATCAGGCCATCGTGGCGGGCCTGGACCTCCCCCTGCCACTGGCGCCACAGGGCGCGGGCCATCAACCCCGTGGTGCCCACCGCCGCCAGGCTCAGCCACACGACCACCCCCTGATGGCCGCTATCGTAGAGCACCGTCTTGAAGGCCCACTTGGTGGCCAGCCCCGACCCCAGGGCGCCGGCCAGAGACAGCGCCGGCAGCAACAGCAAGCCGCCGAGCAGCCAGGCCGGCAGGCGCGGGGGATGCTCCCCGACGCCCACGCCGAGGAACAGCGCGCCCTTGGTCAGGCCGTGGTGGGCGGCGAACAGCACTACCGCCGCCGAGAGCGCCGGCCAGGCCCCGGGGGCGACGAGCCCCATGGCCACCAGGGCGGTGATCATGCCCATCTGGCTCACGCTGGAGTAGGCCAGCACCGCCTTGGGATGGCGCTGGCAGGCACCATAGAGGGCCGCCCCCAGCGCCGCGACCAGCCCGGTCACCAGCATCGCCAGGCCCAGCAGCCGGAAGTCCCCACCCACCCCCGGCTCCCCCAGGGGCAGGGTGCCCAGCCAGCCCAGCAGGCCTGCCTTGATCATGGCCCCGCTGAGCACCGCGCTGGCCGGGGTCGGCGCTACCGGGTGCGCCAGCGGCAGCCACAGGTGCAGCCCCACGACCCCCGCCTTGACCCCGAAGCCGAGCCACAGCAGCAGCGCCATCCACACGCCCTGCTCGGCGCCGGCAACCGCCTCGCGCAGCCCGCCCAGCGTGAGGGATCCGGCGCTGCCGGCGGCCCACAGCAGGCCGGCAAGGAGCATCGCCTCGCCCAGCACCGCTATCACCAGGTAGGCCAGGCCACCGAGGCGTGCATCGCGGGTACCGGCATTCACCACCAGGCCGTAGGCGGCGAAGGTCATCAGCGCGAACCCCAGGTAGAAGCTGGCGATATCCTCGGCGACGATCAGCAGCAGATTGCCCGCCAGGGTCAGTGGCCAGAACAGGGCGAAGCGGCGCAGCCGGCTCCCGGCCCGATCGATACCGGCATCGAGGCGGGCCTGCTCCCGAGCCAGGTAACCACGGGCATAGCAACCGGCCAGCCCCCACAGCAGCGCAGTGAAGGCCAGCAGGGGGCGGCGCAGGCCGTCGAGCTCCCAGACCCCACCCAGCATCCACCACTCCTGCAGCAGTTGCCCCGACGGCGCCAGCTGGGCCAGGGCCAGAGCCGGCAGTGGTGCCGTGCACCAGAGGCCATCGAGCAGCCGCCTGGGTCGGCCGGGCCCGGCGAGGACGGCGCGCACCGGCACCCGCAGTGCCAGCACCAGGGGCCACACCAGGGCCAGCCAGAGGCTCGCGGCGAAGGGCAACGAGGTCATGGCAGGTACTCCTCGGTGGCGACCCGGGCGGCCCACTCCAGCGGGCTGTAGGGCAGGCCCGCCAGCAGGCCGGCCAGCAGGCTGAAGGCCGCCGTGGCCAGGGCCGGCCACAGCAGCCAGCCACTGGTCTCGAGCCGCCCCAGGCGGCGCTCCTCCGGCCACTGGCCACGCCCGTGGGCGGGGCCGGGGCGGAACCAGAGCCGATGCAGGACCGGCAGGAAGTAGGCGGCGTTGAGCAGGCTGCTGGCGACCAGCACCCCGACCACCCAGGGCAGGCCGGCCTGCACCGCCCCGGTCCCCAGGTACCACTTGCTGAAGAAACCGACCAGCGGCGGCAGGCCGATCATGCCCAGGGCCCCCACCGTGAAGGCCAGGCTGGTCAGCGGCATGCGCCGCCCGACACCATCCAGGCCGTCGATGCGGTGAATGCCCAGTTCCTCGGCGTAGTTGCCGGCACAGAAGAACAGGGTGATCTTCATCAGCCCCTGATGCAGCAGGTGGGACAGGGCGGCGATGGTGCCCAGGGGGCCGAACAGCCCGATGCCGAGCACGATGTAGGAGACCTGGCTCACCGTGGAGAACGCCAGCCGCGGCTTGAGCTCCTGCTGGGCCAGGGCGCGCAGCGAGCCATAGAGGATGGTGACCGCGGCAACGGCCACCAGGCCATGGAGCAGGCCCAGCTGGTGGCTCAGCTCGATGCCGTAGACATCGTAGACCAGGCGCACGATGCCGAAGGCTCCCGCCTTGACCACCGCCACGGCGTGCAGCAGGGCACTCACCGGGGCCGGTGCCACCATGGCCCGCGGCAGCCAGCCGTGCAGCGGCACCAGGGCCGCCTTGACCCCGAAGCCCAGGATCAGCACCCAGAAGAGCCCGACCAGCAGCGGGTGCCGGTCGGCACCGAACTCGGCGAGGATCTCGCGCTGGCCGAAGCGGATGTCCCCGGCCAGGGCGTGGAGGGCCACCATGCCGATCATCAGCACCAGCCCCGCGCTCAGGGTGAAGCGCAGGTAGACCTTGCCTGCCGCCAGTGCGGTCGAGGTTCCCCGGTGAGCCACCAGGGGATAGGTGGAGAGCGTCAGCAGCTCGTAGAAGACCAGGAGGGTGAAGAGGTTGCCGGCCAGGCTGATGCCCAGGGTACTGGCCACGCAGAGGCTGAAGAAGCCGAAGAAGCGCTTGCGGTTCGGCGAGTCCTCCAGGTAGCCGATGGCATAGAGGGTGGTGAACAGCCACAGCAGCGACGACAGCCCGGCAAACATGATGCCCAGTGCATCGGCACGCAGCACGAAGGCCAGTCCTTCGAGCACCGGGAACTCGACGGCGTACTCGTGCCCCAGGCGCAGCCCCCGGACCATCCAGGCCACCAGGCCCAGCTTGACCAGGGCCGCACCGAGGTTGAGGACGGAGCGCGCCCGGAAGGCCCGCTCCGGCAGCAGGAAGATCACCATCGCCGCCAGCAGCGAGCTGGCCAGGGTCGCCAGGGGCAGCCAGGCGCCACTCATGGGCCACCCCCGCCGGCACGCAACAGTCCCAGCGGCCACTGGGCGGCCAGCCCCAGCCCCATGGCCGAGAGCGCCAGCAGCAGCGCGATCGCCTCCATTCCGGCCGGCAACCGCCGGAAATCATGCGCCGGCGCCGCCTCGATGAAGGTGTAGCGGAAGACACGGAACACATAGGCGGCGGTGAGCAGGGTCCCCAGTACCAGCACCACCACCCAGGGCCACTGGCCGGCGAGCAGCGCCGCCTGCAGCAGCAGCCACTTGGCCGTGAAGCCGGCACTGGGCGGCAGGCCCATCAGGGTCACGGCGGCAATCCCGAAGGTCATCAGCGCAAGCGGCAGCCGGCGGCTGGTTCCCGCCAGGTCGGCCAGTCGGCCGTGGCCGGTGGAGAGCATCAGGTTACCGGCGGCCATGAACATCGCCGCCTTGGCCAGGGCATGGCCGGCGAGCTGCAGCCAGGTACCCTGCCAGGCGAGTGACGCCACCGCCTCGCCGGTGCCGATCAGCAACGGGAAGGCCAGCAGCAGGTAGCCCATCTGCCCCACCGTGGAGAAGGCCACCACCTGCTTGAGGCCTGGGGCCCGCCAGGCCAGCAGCCCACCCCACAGCACCGCCGCACCGCCCAGGCCACCGAGCACCCAGGCCCCGGCCACCTGTCCGGGCACCAGCAGCAGCCAGAGCTTCAGCAGGATGAAGAAGGAGGCCTTGATCACCAGGGCGCCGTGGATGGCGCTTACCGGTGTCCAGGCGCTCTCGTGCACGGGGGCGAGCCAGGCGTGCAAGGGGAAGACAGCGGCCTTGAGCAGCAGCCCGGCGCTGAGCAGCGCCACGGCGATCCAGGTCGCCGCCCCGGGCTCCACCGTCGCCGCCAGGCCGGCCAGGTCCAGCCGTCCCCAGGCGCCCAGCAGCAGGGTCACCCCGAGCAGCCAGGCAAGCGACCCCACCAGGGCGTAGAGCAGGTAGCGCATGCCGGCCGCCAGCGCATCCACCTTGCCGGGCAGCAGCATCATCGCCACGGCGCAGAGCCCCATCAGCTCGAGCGCCGCATAGAGGACGAGCAGGTCTGCCGCGAGCCAGATCAGGCCCAGCGACGCAGTCAGCCCGCCGAGCAGTGGCCACAGCCGGGCGGCTGCCCGCGGCGCGATGCCAGCTGCCTCGATGTGGCCGACCGCATAGGCGGCACTGGCGAGCAGCAGAAGCTGGGTCAGCAGCAGCAGCAGCCCCGAGAGGACGTCGAGGTGCAACTGCAGCTCCAGCGTGCCGAGAGGCAGGATCACCTGATAGCCACCGCTGGCGGCCACGGCCGTCAGCAGCCACAGGGTGACCCCCGGCAACGGCAGGGTAAGCGACACCAGCGGCCACAGGCGGCGGGGCGGAAGGCGCATGGCGGCCACGCCCAGCAGCGGGGGAGCCAGCAGGACCAGCCACAGGGCCGCCTCCATGGCGGGAGGCAGGGCTTGCGGGGGCGTATCGGGGCCGAACCAGGCAGTCATTCACCGCCTCCCGGTTCGTCCTCGGCGACCAGGGTCGCGCGCCCGGCCAGGTGATGCAGGCGACGGATCAGTGCCACCCCCAGCAGGGTACCGAGCAGTGCCACCACCAGCCCCACCAGGATCAGTGCCTGGACCTCGGCCCGCGGACCGGCGATCCCCGCCAGCAGGAGGAATACCCCCGAACCGAGCACATTGAAGGCGAGCAGTCGGCGCAGCAGGTGGGCATGGACGGCAAACGCCCACAGTCCCAGGGTCATGATGGCGAGGCCCGCCACCAGCAGCGGCTGCCGCCCTCCACCGGCCGGCCCCGCGACCTCGACGGCATCGAGCGGCAGCCCCATGCCCATGGCGACCAGGGCCAGCCAGGCCAGCGGTGCCGCCAGCCGAGCCGGCATCTGGCGCCAGGGCCGGCGGAAGACGTCGCGGGCGGCCGGCCCCGGTTCACGGGAATCGCGCCCTAGGGCGTGGAACAGGGCGCCACCGGTCAACAGGGCACCCAGCAGGGCCTCGGCAAGGCCCAGCCAGGGGGCGCCCAGCCGCCACCAGGCCAGCGCCATCAGCAGCGCGAAGCCGACGAAGGCGAGGCAGGCCCGTGCCAGTCGCCGATCGACCAGGCAGGCCACCGCCAGGGCCACCAGCAGCCCGGCCTGGACGAGAACGACGAGCGCCGACATCCAGCCGGATCAACCGGAGCGGGTATTGGCGGCCTTCTCGATCAACGCTTCACTGGCACTGCCCGGCCCCTGCTGGAGCACGGTCTCGGCCTCGTGGTAGAGGCAGATATAGCGCTTGCAGGAGGCACAGAACACCTTGTCGTCGGGATTCTTCACCCGGGAGACCCGCATGCGGTGACTGCGACAGCTGGGACAGGCAACCGGCAACCGGAAATCGACGGAAAGATCGGGCATGCTCACCTCCTCCTTGGGTGGCTGGAAACGAACGCCATGTCTCCAGTCATGGGGGTCATCCTGAGCGCTTCAAGGCGTGAAGCCAACCCGGCTGGCTCACGGATCGCCGCTGGTGGCGGACTGTCCCGCCTCGACAGGGCCCCTGATGCGGTTGCGCCCTTCGCGCTTGGCTCGGTAGAGGGCCCGGTCGGCACGTGAAAGCGCCCTGTCCAGGCTGCCGTCGGGCTCGAGGATGGTCAGGCCCACGCTCACGGTGAAGCGAATCGCCGTACCGTCCACCTCCAGTTCGATGCCCTCCACCGCCTCGCGCAAGCGCTCGAGGATATCCCGGGCCTGCTCGGGGTCGCTGTCGACCAGTATCACCGCGAACTCCTCGCCGCCGATGCGGGCGAAGAGGTCATAGGGGCGCAGGCATTCACGGCAGCGCATGGCGAAGGACTGCAGGGCCAGGTCGCCGGCCGCATGGCCGTGGGTGTCGTTGAGGTGCTTGAAGTGATCCAGGTCGAGCATCGCCAGCGGCACCCGGCGACCGTGGCGAGCGGCGAGCGCGAGCACGGCCTCGCCCTGCTCGAAGAAGGCCCGCCGGTTGAGTGCCCCGGTGAGCATGTCGGTACCGATCAGGCGTTGCACCCGCTGCTCGGCCTGCTTGCGCTCGGTGACGTCGATCAGCAGGCCATCCCAGAGGGTATTGCCGTCTTGCAGACGCCGGGGCAGCGCCCGGCCCTCCAGCCAGCGCACGCCCTCCGGCAGGACCAGTCGATACTCCAGCCACCACGGCTCCAGGCTCACCACCGACTGGGCGATGGAAGCGGTGAGCCGATCACGATCCTCGGGGTGGACCCGGTCGAGCAGCCGCTCGGCCCTGGCCATCACCGCTCCCGGACTCAGGCCGCACAGCCGCTGCAGCCCCTCGCTGAGGTAGAGGAAGCTGATCCGGCCGCTGATGTCCTGGCGGCTCTGGAAGACCACGGCGGGTAACCGGGAAACCGTTCCCTGCAGGCGCTCGAGCTGACTCTGGTCGTGCATGCAGCGCAGGTGCTTGCCTGTCACGTCGCGCTGGACGATGAGCAGGCGCCGGCGGCCATCGGGCTCCTCGAGCAGCGGCAGCACGGTGGTGTCCTGATGGCGTCGCTCACCGTCGGCCCGACGGCAGGTGAGTATCCCCTGCCACGCTTGTCCGCGGGTCGCGGCGAAGGTCAGCGCACGCTGGAACTCGCCGTGCAGGGGGACGATGTCCAGGGTGGTGACCCGCCGCCCGAGCAACTCCCCGGGAGGGTAGCCGCCATGACGCTCGAAATCGGGATTGAGCTGCTCCACCACCCCCTGGTCATCGACCAGCATCACCGTCCCGGGAAAAGCGGCCAGCAGCCGGTCGGCGAGACGCTGCTCGTCACTGCGACGCCGGTCGCGGGAACGCGCCTCGAGGCGCTGGAGCACCAGCAGCGTGATGGCCAGCGCCGCCCCGGCCAGCCCCAGCGCCGGCCAGAGCCCGACCACTGCCCCGCCGCCGCCGACCATCAACGCCAAGGCGAGCCCCCCCAGGGCGAGCAGCGTCCAGCGACGCCGCCCACCTCGGCGATCCTCGTGCTTTTCCCTACGCCCTGACCTGGCTCTGTCCATGCGCCATCCACCCCGGGACTTGCCTGCAGACGGTAACGTCCGGCCTTTGATGTGCCTTCCATCCTACAGTATCCCCGACTTCGGCGGCGGGACACACCCCGTGCACGGGCGGCGATTCACAGCTTGAGCTTGTCGGCCACGTAATCGGCGTCCTTGTCGCCGCGGCCGGAGAGATTGACCAGGATATGCTGGTCGACCGGCAGGGTCGGTGCCACGCGCATCGCCCAGGCCACGGCGTGGGCACTCTCCAGTGCCGGGATGATGCCCTCGACCCGTGACAGGGTCAGGAAGGCGTCCAGGCACTCGTCGTCGGTGGCACTCCGGTAGTCGACCCGGCCCAGCTCCTTGAGGTAGCTGTGCTGGGGGCCGACCCCGGGGTAGTCGAGCCCCGAGGCGATGGAGTGTACCGGCATGGGGTTGCCGGCCTCGTCCTCCAGCACGTAGCAGGCCATGCCGTGGATCTCTCCGGGCTTGCCCAGGGTCAGGGTCGCGGAGTGGCGCTGGGTATCGAGCCCCTCGCCGGCGGGCTCCACCCCCACCAGGTGGACGGACTCGTCCTCGAGGAAGGCGGTGAACATGCCGATGGCATTGGAGCCGCCGCCCACGCAGGCAGTGACATGGTCCGGCAGGCGGCCGTGACGCTCGAGGAACTGTGCCCGCGCCTCGCGACCGATGATCGACTGGAAGTCGCGGACCATCTTCGGGAAGGGGTGCGGCCCCACCACCGAGCCGATGGCGTAGATATAGCGCTGCGGGTCCTTGAGGTACTCCTCGAAGGCGCTGTCCACCGCGTCCTTGAGGGTTGCCGTTCCCCGCGTCACCGGCACCAGGGTGCAGCCGAGGATCTTCATCTTGGTGACGTTGGGGTGCTCCTTCTCGATGTCCACCTGGCCCATGTGGATCTCGCAGGGGATCCCCACCAGGGCGCAGGCGGTGGCCAGCGCCACGCCATGCTGGCCGGCGCCGGTCTCGGCGATCACCTTGGTCTTGCCCATGAACTTGGCCAGCAGCGCCTCGCCCAGGCAGTGGTTGATCTTGTGGGCGCCGGTGTGGTTCAGGTCCTCGCGCTTGAGGTGGATCTGGGCGCCGCCCAGCTTCTCGGAAAGCCGCCGGGCATGGAAGATCGGGCTGGGCCGACCCACGTAGTCGGCGAACAGGCTCGCCAGCTCCTGCTGGAAGTCGTCGCGGACGCGGATCTCCTCGTAGGCGGCATCGATCTCGTCCATCACCGCCTTGAGCTCCGGCGGAATGAGCTGGCCACCGAAACGTCCGAAGAAGCCCCGGGCATCGGGCAGGTTGGCAAAGGGGGATGTGCTCATGGCATGCGTCCTGACAGGCAGTGATCGACGAAAAGGGATGGGATGGGATGGCACCATCTTGCCGAGCCGCCCCGATGCTGTCGAGGCGACCTTGGGTGCAGCGACCGCTCAGTGGGCGAGGCGTTCGCCGAGCCACCTGCCGATGTCCCCGACCTGCTGCGGGCAGACGGCGTGGGCCATCGGATAGCGGCGATAGTTGGCGGCATAGCCCAGCGACAGCAGCTTCTCGTAGCCGGCCTTCCCCAGCGCCTCGGGCACGACCGGGTCGAAGCTGCCATGGTGCACCTCGACGGGCAGGGAGCGGTTGGCCTCGGCCAGGGTGATGCTGTCGGCGGTGGCGAAGTAGGTGGACATGGCCAGCAGCCCGCCCAGGGGCGCCTCGAAGGAGAGCGCCGCCTGGTAGGCCACCGCCCCGCCCTGGGAGAAACCGGCCAGGATGATGCGACGACTGTCGATGCCGTGGTCGATCTGCTCGCGTACCAGGCCCTGGATGCGCTCGGCGGAGGCCAGCAGCTGTCGCTCGTCGACCCGGCGGTCCAGGTTCATCTCGAGGATGTCGTACCAGGCCGGCATCACCATCCCGCCGTTGATGGTCACCGGCAGGCGTGGCGCATGGGGCAGGATGAAGCGTACGGCATCGTCGGTGGGCAGCGGCAGGGCCGGCACCAGCGGCTCGAAGTCGCTGCCGTCGGCGCCCAGGCCGTGGAGGATGAAGACGCAGGCGTCGGCGGGCCGGCCGCTGCGGGGCTCGATGATCAATTCACCGGGATTGCTCATGGGGATCGATTCCAGGCCAGTCGTTGGGGTCGGTCGAAAGCCGTCACCCTACCGCAATCGCCGCTCGTCGGCGAGACGCGAGGCGTCGTTCCGCAGCGTCAGAAGGGCCAGACCAGGGGGATCAGCAGCAGTGCCACCCCCCCGGTGATCAGGTTGAGCGGCCCGCCGACACGCAGGAAGTCACTGAAGCGGTACCCCCCCGGGCCGTGGACCATGAGGTTGGTCTGGTAGCCGATCGGCGTGAGGAAGCTGGCCGAGGCGGCGAACATCACCGCCACCACGAAGGGCATGGGATCGGCCCCCAGGCGCTCGGCGCCGGTCATGACGATGGGGAAGGTGATGACCGCGGCCGCATTGTTGGTGACCAGGGCGGTGAGCAGGGCCACCAGCACATAGACCGCCACCAGCAGCGACCAGGGATTGCCCCCTGCCAGGTCGAGTACCGCGCCGGCCAGCATGGCAGCCGCCCCGGAGGTCTCGAGTGCCGCCCCCAGGCCGAAGGAAGCGGCGATGGTCAGCAGTACCTGGGTATCGAGGCCGCGCTTGGCGGCCCCCACCGAGCAGCAGCCGGTCAGCAGCGCCATGGCCGCGCCCAGCATGGCGGCATTCATCATGCTCATCACCCCCAGGGTCGCCAGCACCACCACGCCACCCAGGATGCTCCACGCCAGCCACGCCTTCTCGTGCACCGGACGGGCCGCTCCATTGACCTGGCTGATCAGCAGGAAGTCCCGCGACTGCCGATGGCGCTCGATGAACGGCGGACGCGCCTCCAGCAGCAGCACATCGGCGGGCTGCAGGCGCACCTGCCCCAGGTTGCCGGCGACCCGCTCGCCACCCCGGCACACCGCCAGTACGGCGGCTCCGTAGAGGGTCCGGAAATGGCCGTCACGGATGCGCTGGCCGACGAACTGGCACTGGCTGGAGACCACCGCCTCGACCAGGCGTCGCTCGGTGAAGTCCTTGGCGAGGCTCGACTCCCCCTGCCGCGTGGGTATCAGGCCACGCACCTGCTGCAGTTCCACCGCCCCCTCGCTGGTGCCGGCGAACACCAGCCGATCGCCGCCCTTGAGCCGCTCCCCCGGGCCGACCACGCTGACCACGTTGCCGTCGCGCTCGATCTCCACCAGGAACAGTTCCTGGAGATGTCGCAGGCCGGCCTTTTCCACCGTGCGATCGACCAGCGGCCCGCCGGGATCGACCTCCATCTCGATGGTGAATTCGCGCGGGTTCTCGAAGGCCGCCGCGGCACTCCGCCGTGCCGGCAGCAGCCGCGACCCCAGCAGCATCAGGTAGAGCAGGCCGACCACGGCCACCGGGAGGCCCACCCAGGCGATGTCGAACAGGCCCATGGCGAGGGTGGGGTCGCGGTCGACCAGCAGGCCATGCACCACCAGGTTGGTGCTGGTACCGAACAGGGTGATGGTACCGCCGAGGATGGAGGCGAAGCTGAGCGGCATCAGCAGTCGATGGGCCGGTATGGCCACGCGTCGGCTCCAGCTCAGTACCGCCGGGATGTAGGTGGCGACCACCGGGGTGTTGTTGAGGAAGCCGCTGAGGGTTGCCACCGGCAACAGCAGCCGTGCCAGCGCCCGGCCCTCGCCCCGGGGTCGTCCCAGCACGTGGCGGATGATCAGGTCGATGCCGCCGGTCTCGCGGATGCTGGTGACCAGCACGTACATGAAGGCCACGGTGAACAGGCCGCTGCTGGAGAAACCGCCCAGCGCCTGGTCGGCATCGATCACGCCCAGGGTCAGCAGCAGGATCACCGCGCCCAGCAGCACCATGTCGGGGCCGAGGCGGGAGAACGCCATCAGGGGGAAGACGGCGATGACGACAACGAGGGCGATCCAGGCGTCCTGCGGCATGGGGTTTCCGGTCACTCAGGGGGTAACCGCACCATTGTGGACGCCTTCACATATACTAAAAAGTTATTTTTAGAAATTCATCTATTCGATAGGGGTATATGACGCGATAAAGTCCCGTCCACGAAGAAGGCCCGCTTTCGCGGGCCTTCTTTCGACCACCCGGAGGCGGTCACATCAAGATCGGATGGCGTTCAGCCGATGACCTGGATGTTGGAGGCCTGGAGGCCTTTCTTGCCCTGGGTGACGTCGAAGGAGACCTTCTGACCGTCCTGCAGGGACTTGAAGCCGTCGGCCTTGATCTCGGAGAAGTGAGCGAACAGGTCGTCACCGTTGTCGTCCGGAGAGATGAAGCCGAAGCCCTTGGTGTCGTTGAACCACTTGACAGTACCGGTAGCCATTATCGAATTCCTCGAATAGCGTTTGATTTGCCGGGAAATACCCGAGTTGCAGTGGGTAAAACAAGAAACTTTCACCGGGAAATCGACGCCATGAGCTTTTCGATGACCGCTTGCGATGTTCCACTTGCCAACCAACTGCACGCAGAATGCCCCCTTCCCGGACGCACGTCAAACCTTATTTGCACCGGATGACGAGAAAGTTACCCGCCGGCAAGAATCCATCCCGCCGCCTTCTCGGCGATCATCAGGGTCGGCGAGTTGGTATTGCCGCTGGTGATGGTGGGCATGATGCCCGCATCGACCACGCGCAGCCCCTTGACCCCGCGCACCCGCAGGTGCGGGTCCACCACCGCCATGGGGTCGTCGTCGCGCCCCATCCGCGTGGTGCCCACCGGATGGAAGATGGTGGTGCCGATATCGCCGGCGAGCCGAGCCAGCTCCTCGTCGCTCTGGTACTCCAACCCGGGCTTGACCTCCTCGGGCGCGTACCTGGCGAACGCCGGCTGCCCGGCGATGCGCCGCGTGACCCGCAGCGAGTCCGCCGCCACCTTGCGGTCCTCCGGCGTGCTCAGGTAGTTGGGGGCGATGGCCGGTGCCTGGCGCGGGTCGCGGCTCTTGATCCTGACCGTGCCGCGGCTGGTCGGGTTGAGGTTGCAGACACTCGCGGTGATCGCCGGAAAGTCGTGGAGCGGCTGGCCGAAGGCCTCCAGGCTCAACGGCTGGACGTGGTACTCGATATTGGGGTGGCGGTGCTCGTCGCTGCTGCGGGTGAAGGCGCACAGCTGGGAGGGCGCCATGCTCATGGGCCCCGAGCGCTTGAGCAGGTACTCCAGGCCGATGCCGGCCTTGCCGAGCCAGGAGCTGGCCATCGTATTGAGGGTCTTCGCCCCCGTCACCCGGTACACCGAGCGGATCTGCAGGTGATCCTGGAGGTTCTCGCCCACGCCGGGCAGCTCGGCCACCACGGGAATCCCGTGCTCGGCGAGCAGGTCCGCCGGGCCGATGCCGGAGAGCTGCAACAGCTGCGGCGAGCCGATGGCCCCGGCGGAGAGGACCACCTCGCGTGCCGCCCTGGCCACCACCGGCTCGCCCTCGCGCTCGACGCGTACCCCGGTACAGCGTGGCTCGCCCCCCTCCCCGCTCGCGGTTTCCAGGCGCAGTACCTGGCTGGAGTGCCACAGGGTCAGGTTGTCGCGCTGCTCCACGCCGCGCAGGAAGGCCTTGGAGGTGTTCCAGCGCCAGCCGGCACGCTGGTTGACCTCGAAGTAGTCGACCCCCTCGTTGTCACCGCGGTTGAAGTCACGCGTGCGCGGGATGCCGGCCTGCACCGCCGCCTCGGCGAAGTCATCCAGCACCTGCCACCTGAGCCGCTGCTTCTCCACCCGCCACTCGCCACCGTGGCCGTGGAAGTCGCGATGCTCGGGGTCCGCATCGCCGCCGTCGTCCAGGCGATGGTGGTGCTCGTGCCGGATGAAGTCCGACAGGCAGTGCTCCCAGCGCCAGGCATCGTCGCCGGTGACCTCGGCCCAGTGGTCGTAATCCCGAGCCTGCCCGCGGATATAGAGCATGCCGTTGATGCTGGAGCAGCCGCCCAGGGTCTTGCCGCGGGGGTAGATCAGCGAGCGGCCGTTGAGGCCGGGATCGGGCTCGGTGCGAAAGCGCCAGTCGGTGCGCGGATTGTCGATGCAGTAGAGGTAGCCCACCGGGATGTGGATCCAGTGGTAACGGTCACGGCCGCCCGCCTCGATTAGCAGCACCCGGTTGGCCGGGTTCGCGCTCAGGCGGTTGGCCAGCAGGCAGCCGGCGGTACCGGCGCCCACCACGATATAGTCGAATTCCTGGTCTGCCATGGCGTGTTCTCTCCGGACAGCGCCAGCACCTGCGCGGCCGGTTTCGTAGTTGCCTTCCCGTGGTGGTGTCACTCGAGGCTTACCGGCAGCAGGCTTCCGAGGAGGCGCTGTGAACCCATCCCTGGGCGCTACATTTGTCATCCCTGACAAATGACCTCCTCTTCACCCTGCTCCCGGCGCCTCTCGCTTGAGGCATCGATGATTGCCTACTGTATTCCACCAATGCTTACTTGTGCGTCGGCATGGCGAACTCGGCGCCCGCATTGATCGAATCCGACCAGCGCTGCATGATCGACTTCTGCTTGGTGTAGAAGCGCACGCCCTCCTCGCCGTAGGCGTGGGTATCGCCGAACAGCGAACGCTTCCAGCCACCGAAGCCGTGCCAGGCCATGGGCACCGGGATCGGGACGTTGATGCCCACCATGCCCACCTGGATGCGGCGGCCGAACTCGCGGGCCACGCTGCCGCTCTCGGTGAAGCAGCTCACGCCGTTGCCGAACTCGTGGTCGTTGATCAGCTGGATGGCGGTGGCGATGTCGGGCACCCGCACGCAGGCCAGTACCGGACCGAAGATCTCTTCCTTGTAGATGGTCATCTCCGGGGTGACGCGGTCGAACAGGGTGCCGCCCATCCAGAAGCCTTCGGCGCAGCCTTCGCCGGTGCTGCCGGCGTCGAATTCGCGGCCGTCCACCACCAGCTCGGCGCCCTCTTCCACGCCCTTGTCGATGTAGCCGGTGATGCGCTGGTGGGCAGCGCCGGTGACGATCGGCCCCATCTCGGCATCGAGCTCCAGGCCGTTCTTCACCTTGAGCGCGCGGGCGCGCTCGGCCAGTCGCGGCACGAGCTTGTCGGCAACGTCACCCACCAGCACCGCCACGCTGATTGCCATGCAGCGCTCGCCGGCGGAGCCGTAGGCGGCACCGATCAGGGCATCGACGGCCTTGTCCAGGTCGGCGTCGGGCATCACCACCATGTGGTTCTTGGCGCCGCCCAGGGCCTGGACGCGCTTGCCGTGATGGGCGCCGCGCTCGTAGATCAGGTTGGCGATGGGGGTGGAGCCGACGAAGGAGAGCGCCTTGACGTCGGGGTGCTCGATCAGAGCCTCGACGGAGTCCTTGTCGCCCTGCACCACGTTGAACACGCCATCCGGCAGCCCCGCCTGCTTGAGGAGGTCGGCGATCAGCAGCGAGGCGCTGGGGTCGAGCGGGCTGGGCTTGAGGATGAAGCTGTTACCCGTGGCGAGGGCGATCGGGAACATCCACATCGGCACCATCACCGGGAAGTTGAACGGCGTGATGCCGGCCACCACCCCCAGGGGCTGGCGCGTGGTCCAGTTGTCGATGCCGGTGCTGACCTGCTCGGTGTAGTCGCCCTTGAGCAGCTGCGGGATGCCACAGGCGAACTCGACGATGTCGATGCCCCGGGCCACCTCGCCCTGGGCATCGGTGAACACCTTGCCGTGCTCCAGGGTGATGGCCCGGGCCAGGTCGTCCTTGTGGACATTGAGCAGCTCGAGGAACCGGAACAGCACCCGGGCGCGGCGGATCGGCGGGGTATCGGCCCAGGACGGGAAGGCCGCCTTGGCCGCCGCCACGGCGCTGTCGACGTCGGCATGCGAGGCCAGGGCCACCCGGCCGGAGACCTGGCCGGTGGCGGGGTTGAAGACCTCCTGTGCCCGGCCGGATTCGCCGGTGGAAACCTGCCCATTGATATAATGCGTGATGCTGGCTGTGCTCATGGTGTCCTCGTCTTGTAGTAGGTTGCCGGAGCCGGTGAAAATCGCTCCTGGCGAGAGGTGGCGCGGGACCTGGTTAACCTAGACTAGCGCGATGGGCGTGCGGTTCAATTGAGAAAATCAAAAGCATGATATAATTTAAAGTAATACCACTGGCCACCATGCCCCCTCGCCATGCAGGATATCCAGACCCTTCGCGCCTTCGTCACCGTGGCCCGGGAAGGCAGCGTCTCCCGGGCCGCCGAGAAGCTGCACCTGACTCAGCCCGCGGTGAGCCTCAAGCTCAAGCAGCTCCAGCACACCCTCGACCTGACCCTGTTCCGCCGCCGCCCCCAGGGGCTCGCGCTGACGCCCGATGGCCATGCCCTGCTGCCCGTGGCGGAGAAGGCGCTGGCGGCCGTCTCGACCTTCGACCAGACCGCCCGTGCGCTGCACAGCACGGTGCGTGGTCGACTCAAGATCGGCACCATCGTCGATCCGGAATTCATCCGCCTGGGGGCCTTCCTGCACCGGCTGGTGGAGCGCGCCCCGCAGATCGAGACCGAGCTGCACCAGGGCATGAGCGGCAGCGTGCGGGAACGGGTGCGCCGGGGCGAGCTCGACGTGGGCTTCTTTCTCGCGCCTCCCGGTCAGGGGGCGACGCAAGACGCGCCGGAGCTCGACCACCTCGAGCTGACCCACTTCCACTACCATGTGATCGCGCCGTCCGGCTGGTCGGCACGCTTGGCCAGGACCGACTGGGGGAGCCTGGCCGCCCTGCCATGGATCGTCACGCCGCCGGACTCCGTCCACCATCGCCTGCTGCACGAGGTACTCGACCCGCTGGGCCTGGAGCCCAACGGCGTGGCCCAGGTCGACCAGGAGGCCTGCATGCTCGACCTGGTGCGCGCCGGCGTGGGCCTGAGCCTGGCCCGTGACGCCATCGCCATGACGGAGCGTCAGGAGCGCGGCCTGGTGATCGCCGAAGGCGTACGCCTGCCCTGTGCGCTGAACTTCATCTGGCGTCGCGAGCGCTGCGATGAGCCGGTGATCGCCACCGCGCTGGAGGTGCTGGAACGGGTCTGGGAACCTCGCTGACGACGGCTATACGCCCTGCACGGGCCTGGCCGCCTCGCGACGCCGCTTGACCTCGTAGGCGATGGCCAGCACCACGGTGACAAGGATCAGGATCAGCCCCAGGGCGTTGACCGCCGGGGTCAGGCCGGTGCGCACCTTGGAGGCGATGTAGACGGTCAGGGTGGTGTCGTAGCCGACCACGAACAGCGTGGTGTTGTAGTTCTCGAAGGACTGCAGGAAGGCGATCACCGCCGCCGAATAGATCGCCGGCTTGAGGTAGGGCAGCAGGATGCGCCGGAACATCTGCCACTGGCTGGCACCCAGGTCGAGGGCGGCGCGCTCCATGGTGCGGTCGAAGCGCTGCAGCCGTGCGGTGACCATCAGCATCACATAGGCGGCGATGAAGGTGGCCTGGCCCAGCACGGTGAGGAGGATGCCGCCGCCGACCCCGAACTGGCGCCAGAAGATCAGGGTCGAGATGCCGATGATCACCCCCGGGGTGAGCAGCGGCGAGAGGATCAGCGCATAGAGGAACGGCTTGGTGCGGCTCGAGACGGTGTTGAGGAACAGCGCCGTGGCGATGCCGATGGGCACCGCCACGCAGAGCACCCCGAAGGCGATGATCAGGCTGTTGGCGAGGGCCTGCCACATGCCACCGTCGGCGGCCAGCTCGCCGAACCAGCGCAGGGTGGTGCCGTCCCAGGGGGTCACGGTGGGGAAGCGGCTGTCGTTGAAGGTGGCCGCCCCCATCACCAGCAGCGGCAGGAAGAGGTAGGCGAAGAACACCACCACATAGAAGCGCAGGCCGAAGGCCATCAGCCGCTGCGAGGTCATGCCCAGCCCCCCTTCATCTCGCGATATCCCCCAGGCCCACCCTGAAGATCTTCATGACCAGCGACATGAAGCCGATGCACAGCACCAGCAGCAGGAAGGCATAGGCAGCGCCCTGGTTCCAGTTGCCGCCCTCGAAGAACCAGTTGTAGATGATCTGGGTGAACCAGCGACTGCCCGGCGAGCCGAGCAGGGCCGGCACCGCGTAGCTGCCCGCCGCCAGCATGAAGGTCATGATGCAGCCGGTGGCGATGCCCGGCTTGGCGTGGGGAATGACGATGCGCCGATGGGTCCGCACCGTCCCCGCCCCCAGGTCCCGGGCGGCCCGGACCTGGTTGTCGTCCAGGCTCTCGATGGCGTTGTAGACCGGGAAGACCATGAACAGGATATAGGCATAGACCATGCCGACCATCACCCCGCCATCGCCGCTGAGGAAGCGGATCGGCCGGTCGATCAGCCCCAGCATCATCAGCACCTCGTTGAGCGGCCCACGGAATGCCAGGATGATGAACCACGAGTAGGTACGCAGGATCTCGTTGATCCAGAAGGGGATGATCAGCAGCAGGATGCACAGCGCCGCCTGGCGTGGCGTGGCCACCTTGGCCAGGTACCAGGCCAGCGGGTAGCTCACCCCCAGGGTCAGCAGGGTGACCAGCACGCTCGACCACAGGGTCTTGAAGAAGATCGCCCGGTGGATGTCGTTGCTGAACAGGGTGGCATAGTTGGCCAGCGTCCAGCCGTCCTCGGGCCCACCCACCTGGGCCGGCAGCAGGTTGGGCCGCAGCGAGTAGTCGATCATCTGCAGCTGCGGCAGGGTGACCATCACGATCAGCCAGATGCCGAGCAGGGCGAGGATGGCCGCCGCCAGGGGCCCGCCGAACCGCGCCCTAAGCTGGCGGAACATGGGCCCCTCCCGCCGACGCGGCGCTTCGCTCGCTCTCCATCACCTCGCCGGTGGCCTGATCGACCAGCGGGCTGCCGTCGAACGGCAGCACCACCGCATCCGCCGGGTCGTAGCCGAAGGTGAGCTGCTGCCCGACCGTGAGCGACTCCGCCGACTGCCGCGAGACCTCGTGGCCGAGCTGTACCCGCAGCCTCTCGCCGGACGCCGTCAGGCGCGTCTCCAGCATCACCCAGGCCCCCTCGAAGTGCACCCCCTCGACCCTTGCCTCGAACCGGGGACCGGCGGCATCGGCGGCGACCGGACGCAGATGCTCCGGGCGCACGTAGAGCGCGACCCGTTCACCATTGCCCGGCCGAACGCCCTCCCCGGCATGCCCGCTCAGCTCGCCCAGTGCCCCGCCATCCAGGCGCAGCCGTCGGCCCTCGACATCGATCACCCGGGCCTCGAGGCGGTTGTTCTCGCCGACGAAGGCGGCCACGAAGCCGGTCGCCGGGGCACGGTAGAGGGTCATGGGGTCGGCCACCTGCTGGATGCGCCCCGCCGACATCACCGCCACCCGGTCGGACATGGTCAGCGCCTCGCCCTGATCGTGGGTGATATAGATGAAGGTGATGCCGGTCTTGCGCTGGATCGCCTTGAGCTCGGCGCGCATGTGCTGGCGCAGCTTGAGGTCCAGCGCCGAGAGCGGCTCGTCGAGGAGCAGCACCCGGGGCTCCACCGCCAGCGCCCGGGCGATGGCCACCCGCTGCTTCTGGCCACCGGAGAGCTCGGTGACCCGCTTCGGCCCGCTGCCCTCCAGGGCCACCAGCGCGAGCAGCCGCTCGGACACCTCGCGGCGCTGCTTCCTGCCGACCCCGCGCACCTCCAGGCCGAACTCGATGTTCTCGAACACCGTCATCAGCGGGAAGAGCGCCAGGTTCTGGAAGATCATCGCCGTGGGACGACGATTCACCGGCACGCCGGCCACGGGCTCGCCGCCGATGAACACCTGCCCCTCGCTGGGCACCAGGAAGCCACTGACGATATTGAGCAGGGTGGTCTTGCCGCAGCCCGAGGGGCCGAGGAAGCTGAAGAACTCCCCCGACCCGATCTCGAGGGTCGTCCTGTCGATGGCGGTGAAGTCGCCGAAGCGCATCACCACCTCCTCCAGCCTGACGCTGCCGTCCATGGTCGCCTCGCTGTCCATGCCGGCCTCAGGCGGAGAGATAGCGGTCCTGGTACTCGTTGCGCAGGGCCACGTACCAGGGCTCCTGGATCGGCCACCACCAGAGGTTGGCCAGGTCCTCCTCGGTGTAGGAGTCGGCGAAGAACTGGCGCGTCGTCTCGGGCAGCAGCTCGGTGGCCCCCTTGGCGGTGGAGTTGTAGCCGGTGGCCTCGACGAACATGGCACCGGCCTCGGGGGTGTAGTACCAGTTGATCAACTCGTAGACGGCGTCGGGGTTCTGCGCGTTCCTGGGAATCACGAAGCCCTCCATCCACGCCAGTGCGCCCTCCTTCGGTGCCCCGTAGGCGATGTCCTCGCCCTCCTGCTGCAGGCGGAAGGCGGTGGAGTCCCAGGTCTGGCCGATGATGGCGCCATTGGTGCGGAAGGCGGCCTGGGCCTCGTTCTCGGTGTCCCAGAACTGCACCAGCATCGACTTGTGCTTGGCCGCCTCCTCGACGATGACGTCGAAGTTGGCCCGCATCGCCTCCTCGCTCCGGTAGGAGTCGAGCAGCGGGAACGGCAGCCGGCCCTCGCGCTCCAGCCACAGGCCGATACCCACCAGCGCCGAGTGGCCGCGTACCGTCACGCCCTGCCCGTGCTCCGGGTTCCACAGGTCGGCATAGCTGAGGTCGGCACGCTCCACCTCGGCGAAACGGCGGTTCCAGGTGATCGCCTCGGTGCCCCAGTCGCTGGGGGCGAAGTAGCGCTTTCCGTCGACCACCCCGCCCACCTCGGATCCCTCGATGGCGCTGTCCAGCGCACCGCTCCAGTTGATCCGCGACTCGTCGAGCGGCTGGATGAGCTCGTAGTCGAGGTAGCCCGGCACCCGGTCCACGGTGGGCATGATGACGTCGAAGCCGCTGCCGTCGGCGGCGCGCAGCGAGTTCATCAGCTCGTCGTTGGTGCCATAGGGCGTGAAGGTGGCGCGAATGCCGGTCTTGTCGGTGAAGTCGGCCAGCATGGCGTCGGAGAAGTAGCCCGCCCAGGCATAGATTCGCAGGGTCTGCTCCTGGGCCAGGACCTTGTTGATGTAGAAGGACGGCACGGTGGCGGCCGCCCCGGCGGCCAGGGTGCCCTGCAGGAAACGGCGACGAGTGAACGACATGACGAGTTCTCCATGGTGGGTCAGGCACGGGGTCATCGGATCGCGTGGACTGGAGAGTGCCACCCGACCCTTGTCTCATGATTCCATGACGGCGGGATGAACATTGAATGGCCGTTCAATGCCGTTGAAATCAGAGTAGCACCCCGTGCCGAAAGCCCCAGTCGCCGTTTCAACGCTGGTCAGCTCGCCGAGATGGCCACCTTGAGCACGCCGTCGCGCTGGTGGGAGAAGAGGTCGTAGGCGTCGGCGATCCTCTCGAGCGGGTAGCGGTGCGTGACCATGGGGCCGAGGTCCAGGCGGCCCGACTCGATCACCTGCATCAGCCGGCGCATGCGCTCCTTGCCGCCGGGACACAGCGAGGTGACGATCCTGTGGTCGCCCAGCCCGGCGCAGAAGGCGTCCAGCGGAATGGTGAGGTTCTCGGAGTAGACCCCCAGGCTCGACAGGGTGCCGCCGGGCTTGAGCACCCGCAGCGCCGACTCGAAGGTCTGCTGCAGCCCCAGCGCCTCGATGGAGGCATCCACGCCGCGGCCGCCGGTGAGCCTGAGGATCTCCGACACCACATCGACCTTGCGGAAGTCCAGGGCGATATCGGCGCCCATCTGCCTGGCCATCGCGAGGCGTTCGTCGACGCCGTCCACGGCGATGATCAGCCCCGCCCCGCGCAGCCGCGCCCCGGCGGTGGCGCACAGCCCGATCGGTCCCTGGGCGAACACCGCCACCGTATCGCCGATCCGGATGCCGGCGGACTCGGCCCCGGCGAAGCCGGTGGACATGATGTCGGGACACATCAAGACCTGCTCGTCGGTGAGGCCATCCGGCACCGGCGAGAGGTTGGCCTGGGCGTCGGGCACCCGCAGGTACTCCGCCTGGGCGCCGTCGATGGTGTTGCCGAAGCGCCAGCCGCCCATGGGCTTGTAGCCGTGGGCGTGGTGGCCGCCGTCCTGGGCGCTGCAGCCATCCTGGCAGGCGTAGGAGGTGAAGCTCGGGCAGATCGCCCCGGCGATCACCCGCTGCCCCTCGGCATAGCCCCGCACGTTGGCGCCGAGCTTCTCGATCACCCCCACCGGCTCGTGGCCGATGGTCAGCCCCTTCTCCACCGGGTACTCCCCCTTGAGGATATGCACGTCGGTGCCGCAGATGGTGGTGGTGGTCACCCGGATCAGGGCCTCGTCGGGGCCGATCTCGGGGATCGGCTTGTCGTCGATCTCGATGCGCCCCGGTTCGACGAAGATCGCGGCTTTCATCATGGCAGGCATGGTCGTGGCTCCCTGTGGTCGGCGGGTCCTTGGAAAGGTGATGCGCTGCCCGCCACTATCCGCCAGGGACGGCAGCCGGCACATTGACATGGATCAAGATAGTCCAGACAACCGGCACGCGGCATCGCCGCCGGATATCCGGCGGGGCGCCGGCCTACATCACCGGCACGCCGGTGACCCACACATGCAGGTGGAAGGCGAACAGGTAGTAGGCGATCAGGCCGCCCACCACCGAGAGGGTGGTGCCCAGCATCCCGGGGGCGGCGGAGCTCGGGCGCGGCCGCCGGCGGGCGGCGCGGAAGTCGAACACCGCCCACAGCAGGAAGGCGCCGAAGAAGACGATGTCGCCCAGCCGGCCGTTGGCCAGCAGGTGGGAGAAGGCCCACAGCTTCACCGCGATGATCATGGGATGGCCCAGCCTGGCCTTGATATGGTTGCCCGGCACATAGGCGGCCACCAGCAGGATGAAGGCGGGAATCATCAGCAGCGACACGGCGTGGCGCAGCCCCACCGGCGGAAACCATACCCAGGTGGGGTCGAGGCGCATCTGACCATAGCCCCAGATCGCCAGGGCCAGGCCGACGACCGAGACCACCGAATAGATCGCCTTCCAGCGCATCTCCCCCAGGCGCCGGATCTGGGCGGCGCGCCAGTCGTCGGCGACGATACGCACCGAGTGCACGCCCAGGAAGATCAGCAGGCCGAGAATCATCACGGTCATGGCAGCAGGTCCTTTCATTGGTGGGGGTCGAGGAGAAGCAAGCAGAAACAGGGGGCAGCTTAGCCGCTGCCCCTGCCATCCACCAGCCTCGTCAGGACCGGGTTTCGACAAGTCTCGCCAGACATCGCATCATGGCAGACGGCCACCATGACAGGACGCAAGGACCCCATGACCCTCGACACCACCCGGCTCAACCGGCGCATGACCCACTTCGATGGCCATGACGAGATCTGGCTGTTCGGCTACGGCTCGCTGATCTGGAAGGCGGGCTTCCCCTTCCAGGAGCGCCGCCCGGCGCACATCCACGGCTGGGTGCGTCGCTTCTGGCAGGGGTCCCACGACCACCGCGGCACGCCGAAGGCGCCGGGGCGGGTCGCCACCCTGGTCCGCGAGCCGGGCGCCGTCTGCCACGGCATGGCCTATCGCATCACCCCCGAGGTACTGCGCCCCCTGGACGTGCGCGAGAAGAACGGCTACCTGCGCGAGGTCATCCGGCTCCATTTCGACGACGACCGGGTCGAGGAGGCGAGCGCCGAGGGGCTGGTCTACCTGGCCACCGAGGACAACGCCGCCTTTCTCGGCGACGCCCCGCTCGACACCATCGCCGAGCAGATCGCCATGGCACATGGCCCCAGCGGACCCAACCGCGACTACCTGCTCAACCTGGCCCAGGCCCTTCGCGAACTCGGTGTGGACGATCCCCACGTGTTCGCGCTGGCACGGCGGCTGCCCCACCCGGCGGACGTCCCCTGCCCCTGAACCACCACCATGGAGAGACCCCACCCATGACCGTGACCCTCGATGACGTACGCCACGCCGCCGACCGGATCCGGGGCAGCGTGGAGCGCACCCCCTGCCTGCACGCCACCACCCTCTCGCAGCTCACCGGCTGTGAGCTGTACCTCAAGTTCGAGAACCATCAGTTCACCGCCTCCTTCAAGGAGCGTGGCGCCCTCAACCACCTGCTGTCGCTCTCCGCCGAGGAGCGTGAACGCGGCGTCATCGCCATGTCCGCGGGCAACCACGCCCAGGCAGTGGCCTATCACGCCGCCCGGCTCGGCATCCACGCCACCATCGTCATGCCCCGGAACACCCCCAACCTCAAGGTACGCAACACCCGCGACTTCGGTGCCGAGGTGCATCTGGAAGGTGACGGTGTGGACGAGGCCGGCGCCTACGCCCGGCGCCTGGCCGAGGAGCGCGACCTGGTCTTCGTGCACCCCTACGACGACGAGCGCATCATCGCCGGCCAGGGCACCATCGCCCTGGAGATGCTCGAGGACGTGCCGGACCTGGAGTGCCTGGTGATACCCATCGGCGGCGGTGGCCTGATCGGCGGCAACGCCGTGGCGGCCAAGGCACTCCGGCCGGAGATCGAGGTGATCGGCGTGCAGACGCGGCGCTTTCCGGCCATGAAGCAGGCTCTCGCCGGCGAGGAGATCCACTGCGGCCTGGCCACCCTGGCCGAGGGCATCGCGGTGAAGCAGCCCGGCAAGCTGACCCTGCCCATCGTGCGCGAACTGGTCGGCGACATCGCCCTGGTGGACGAACCCGAGATCGAGCGCGCCATCCTGCTGCTGCTGGAGATCGAGAAGAGCGTGGCCGAGGGTGCCGGCGCCGCGGGCCTGGCCGCCCTGCTCACCGATCCCGAACGCTACCGGGGGCGCAAGGTGGGGCTGGTGCTGTGCGGCGGCAACATCGACATGCTGGCCCTCTCCTCGGTGATCCAGCGCGGGCTGGTGCGCACCGGGCGCATCGTGCGCGTGCGGGTCGGCATCCCCGACATGCCCGGCTCGCTGGCCGAGCTGACCCGCCTGCTCGCCGAGCAGCGCGCCAACGTCATCCAGATCGCCCACCAGCGCACCTTCACCGACCTCTCGCTGCGCGCCACCGAGGTCGAGGCCACCCTGGAGACCCTGGGCGGCGACCACACCCGCGAGGTGATCGAGGCGCTGCGCGCCGAGGGCTACGACCCGGTGCTGCCGGCCAACGAGGTTCACCCCGACGAGCGCCGGGCGAACGGGACGGCGGGGCATGACTGAGCCGCCCGGGCATCCTCCACCCACACGCTGAACCCACGACACGACAGGCATTCGATGCCGGACAGAGGCAGGGAACGCAGATGACCACGAGATCACCCCAACAGCATTCGGCCCACCGGCGTCGGCGCCATCCGCGGGTGTTGCGCTGATGGCGGGCCTGGAGTGGTACCAGCTCGCCATCATCGGCCTGGTCTTCGTCTGGAGTGGCTTCGTCAGGACCAGCCTGGGCTTCGGCGGGGCCGTGCTCTCCCTGCCCTTCCTGCTGCTGGTGCTCAACGAGCCGCTGGTGTTCCTGCCGATCATCGCCGTGCACCTGATGATCTTCTCGAGCTGGATCGCCTGGCGCGGCCACCGTCAACTGGTCGCGGCGAGCGAGGACGGCCAGCCGGCGAGCAGCAACATCGACTGGGCCTACCTGCTCAAGGCGATGAAGGTCATGATCATCCCCAAGCTGATCGGGGTCGTGGGCCTGCTGACGCTGCCGGGCAACATCATGACCAGCATCATCTTCGTGATCGTGCTGGTCTATGCGATCAGCTATGTGCTCGACAGGCCGTTTCGCAGCAACCACCGCTACGTGGACTACGCCCTGCTGGCGATGGGCGGCTACGTCAGCGGCACCTCGTTGATCGGCGCCCCGCTGATCGTCGCGGTGTTCGCCTCGCATGTCGCCGTCCACCAGCTACGCGACACCCTCTTCGTGCTCTGGTTCATCCTGGTGCTGATCAAGATGGTGTCATTCGTGATCGCCGGCGTGGACCTGCAGCTCATCCACCATCTCTGGCTGCTGCCCTGTGCCCTGGTCGGGCACCTGATCGGCGAACGCGCTCACCGCTACATGCTGGGCGGCAAGGCGAGTCTCTACTTCCGGGTCCTGGGGGCGGTACTGATCCTGGTCAGCGTGGTGGGGCTGCTCAACCCGGCGGGGTGAGACAGCATCGTGCCTGCTCGAATGGACACCACCCGGCGCACAAGGCCCGGATGATCGATGAATCCCGGAGGCTCGCAGCCAGGGAGCCCCTGGCGTCGCTCATCCGGGTTCACTTCTCCATCCACTGGATATAGCCGGGCACGTCAATGGCACCTTCTCTCCTGAAGATGTCCAGGCGCTCGATAACCTTCGATTCTGAACGATATAGATGCTCATCAAGCGCCCTGGCCGCATCATCAGGATTACGTTGGCGCATCCTGTCGAACACCCAGCGATGCTCGTCGAAGAACGGCTCTTCTTCTGGCAGGTCTATCGAGGAACCCAGAAGGTGCTTGCTGACCAGAAGGATGGGATGCGTCCTGCGCAGCATATTCATGATCTCGACATTCCCGCCCCTGCTCACCGCCTCATGATGCAGGTCGTTCTCCAGTTCATCCAGGAATGAGCTCTGTATATCAGGATAATTGGAAGCAGCCATGTCAAGCCTGCCGATGTAGTAGTCAAGCTCCTTATCGGAGATATTTCGGGAGGCGTGAGAAATCATGAATGGCTCGAGCTGACGCCTTGCCTCGTAAAGGTTGCTCAATCTCTCGTTGTTCAATGGAACGACTTTCCAGCCGGTATACTTCACCTTCTCGACGACACCTATCGACTGCAGGTACAGAAGTATCTGATGCGTTATGGTGCGACTGACATCCAGCTCCCTGGCGAGATTGAGTTCATTGAGCTCGAACTTTCCCTTCATCGAGCACAGCACCACGTCGCGCTCTACCCTGTCGGCAAAGACGCGCCACCGCTCGGACCTGACAATTCTCGAGACCTTGCCCTCCGGCGGGAAGTCGTCCTCGGTCAGGCTGCGCCGTATCACCTCACCGGGCCGGGATCCCACCAGATATCCCCTGCCCTCGAAGCGACATATGACGCCTTCATCATGAAGACGGCTCAAGGTCTCGCGAACCGGGGATCGGCTCACGCCGAAGAGCTCGGCAATATTCCCCTCCAGCAGCACCAGGCCAGGCTCCAATTGACGGGAATCTATGCCCTTCTTCAGGGTGGAGTACAGCTGATTCGCCAAGGTATTCGCCATGAGAAATCACCCGATAAATGAGATCAGGTTACGGCCCCGACCATCCATGGAACAAACTCGTTGTCCCCATATCCCAGCATCTCGCTGGCGCTCATGTCCCCTGAAGCAACGGCAATGATCATCTCGAACACCTGCTCTCCTACCTCCTCCAGGGTGGCATGCCCATCAACAATGAGACCACAGTTGATATCCATATCCTCCTTCATATTCTCATACATGGCGGTATTCGTCGCAAGCTTGATGCATGGCGTTGGCTTGTAACCGGATACCGAACCACGCCCGGTGGTAAAACAGACCACATTGGCTCCGGAAGCAATCTGTCCCGTAACTGAAACCGGATCATAACCTGGACTATCCATAAAATTGAAGCCAGGTTTCCTTTGGCGTTCCGCATACTCAAGAACGCCGTTCAGGCTGGAAGTACCGGCCTTGGCCACCGCGCCCAAGGACTTCTCGAGGATAGTCGTCAACCCCCCGGCCTTGTTGCCCGGCGTAGGGTTATTATTCAATTCAGCGCCATTCATCCTTGTGTACTCTTTCCACCAATCGATCCTCTCGAGCAACTTGCCGGCCACTTGACGATCGATTGATCGATTGATCAGGAGATGCTCTGCCCCATAGACCTCAGGTGTTTCCCCCAGGATCACACTACCCCCATGCTGGACGATCAGATCTGCAGCATAGCCAAGCGCCGGATTGGCCGTGATACCTGAATAACCATCGGAACCGCCACACTGCAGGGCAACAGAGAGGTGTTCAAGGGGTACATCCTCCCTTTGGGCAGGAGAATTCAGCTTCGCCATTTCGACAATCTTGTCAGTTGCCTTCTTGATACTGGAGCGAGTACCACCCGATTCTTGTATATTGAAATAGTAAAGACGCGACTCGTCCTCCAGGCCAGTCCTGTCAACCAGCCCCTTGACCTGATTGGTCTCGCACCCGAGGCCGATGATGAGCACAAAGGAAAAATTGGGATGCTGCGCATATCCGGCAATCACACGCTCGAGAAACTGATAGCCTTCGGTCTCGGTATTGATGGCACAACCGGAGCCATGCGTAATGGCCACCACGCCATCATATCCAAGGGACTTTAAAACGGGTGAAGAATCAAGAGCCTCCGCCGCGGCCTTTGCCACGGTTGCAGAACAGTTGACGGTGGACAAAATGCCGATGTAATTCCGGGTACCCACCCTGCCATCCTTTCTCTTGTACCCCTTGAAGGTCCTCTTACTGTCGAGAACTGGTGTCTTGGATGCGGGCTTGAAACCCTCCAGGGAAACGGACTGATCGATCATCGAAACATTATGCGTGTGCACATGCTCACCCACGCCAATGGCACGGCTCGCCAACCCAATGACCTGTCCATACTTGATCACGGGCTCTCCACAAGGGATCGGCTGCAGGCAAACCTTGTGTCCGGCAGGAACATTGTTCCGAGACAGGGTGCCATCGTTATCAATGGGAAATCCTTCGGGCAGTGGTCTCGTGACCACACCAACATTATCCTTCTGGCTAAGCCTGATGACAGGGGTAGCATCATTTATCAGTTTCATCATGACTCCAATAATTATTGTCCGGTAGCAACCGAGCAGCAGGCGTGATTGCCTGGCCAACCGAAACCGCCAGGCCTCCCCCTCCGTGCATGTCGATCGATACTGCCGGTGGACGCAGCAAGGAACGAGCATGCCGTTCACGCCAGGAGGCGCCGTCAGGCATGCCGCGTCGGCCATCTCGTGAAAGGGATATCTGGTTCATCCTGGCGCGGTGCCCCCGCTCGTTGTTGGATTCCCGCCTTTCATCCGCGCGGCGACACCGGTCGCTCGCCCACGGACCACTTACCATAAGACATTTAAATCAATAACTTACCCACATGACGCCGGGTAAGGCCGGGCACTGCCTGTCCTGCTCCCACAGATCGACAGTAGCAGAAAATGGATGTTGCACGCAATGTTCGTTTAGGCTAGCCTGACTTGGCCTGGCGGCCTCGCGCTCCACCAGTGACGCAGGCCAAGCCAGCAATAAGTACAAGCAAAGCCAGCGGAGAAAAGCATGAAAATCAATTTTTTACCGGCACTAGCATTGGCCATTCCTGTCTCCATTTCTGCCATTCCGGACGTGGCCGAGGCTCAGGATTTCATACGCATGGCCACGGGCGGCTCAGGCGGCAACTACTACCGCCTCGGCAGCGGCTTGGCATCGATCTGGAATGACGAGATCGATGGGGTCCGGGCATCCGTGCAGTCGACAGGTGGTACAGTGCAGAACCTGGAGCTGTTGGCGGGCAAGGAAGTCGAGATCGCCTATCTTGCGGGAAGCATCGGCAAGACGGCCTATGACAATGAAGGCAATTTTTCCGAACACCCCGAAGGGATGTACAAGGGTCTGCGCTCCATCGCTACCGTCTACTCCACCCCGGAATGGTTTGTCGTCATGGACTGGGCTTCAGATGTCGAGTCGGTAAGAGACATCCAGGGCAAGCGTGTGTCCGTCGGCATGATCGGTAGCCAGGCAGAAAACTGGTGGAAGACCATGATGGATCACCTCGGTTGGACTTATGACGATATCCAGGCCGAGTATACCCAGCATCAGGCCGCCATCGATCAGGTCAGGAACCGTCAGATCGATGTGGGGCTATGGTCGGATGCGCCAGGGTCTTCCAGCATCCAACAGATCATGGATACCGGCAATGCACGACTCCTGAACATGGACGAGGACATTGTACAATACTTCGATGAGAAAGGGCTGGATTTCCCATATACCATCCCGGCGAAATTCGTTCCTGGAAGTGATGAGCCACTGAAGACGTTTGCATCTCCCACCACCTTGGCAACGCATGAAGGCCTCTCGGAAGATGTTGTTTATGAAATGACAAAGGTCATGTTCGAAGAAAAACAGCGGTTGATTGAAGTACATCCGCTGGCAGAGCTGATGGTTGTAGAGGACGCCATCTCGGGCCTTCCATTCCCGCTGCACCCTGGAGCCGAAAGGTTCTACAAGGAACAAGGCATTCTTTGAGCAGTGAAAGGGGCCTGGCCGGCCCCTTATCCCGAGAATCTTAACGATGCTTGCTCATTGGCCGCAAGCTAGAAGGTGCTGATATGGTAAGCAACCGAAAACCCCCTCCACAGGATAAAGAAAAAGCGGAGTGGGAACAGCCAGACATTTCCGACACTGAACTCGATATAGAAAAAATCAGCAGCAATAGCGATACGGACAGTGGCACACGGAGCCTTGTCGGAAAGTGGGCATTACTGTTCACGCTAGTCGCAGTAGGTTCCTCGATCTTCCATTTCTATACCGCTGGCTATGCTCCATTGCCGGCGATGCAGCAGCGTCCCATACACCTTGCCCTGATGCTGTTCCTGTGTTTCCTTCTCATTCCGGCGACGAAACGGGGAGCAGGCAAGAATCCTACATTAGCCGACTTGATCCTGGCACTGGCTGCTGCTGGCACGAGTTACTATCTCGCATATAACTATGAGGCCATAGCAACACGGGGTGGCTTTGCCACGAGCCTTGATATCTATATGGGAGTCGTATTCTGCGTTCTGGTACTGGAGGCCTGTCGCCGTACCATGGGCTGGTTCCTGGTGCTGCTCTCCATTCTTTTCGTCAGCTACCTTTTCTTGGGGCCACACTTTCCCGGCATGCTCGCACACGGCGGATTCACCTTCACGCGAGTTGTGCAGCAGATGTACATGAGCACTGAGGGTATCTTCGGCATCGCCACGGCCGTTTCTGCCACTTACGTTTATCTTTTCATCTTGTTTGGTGCCTTTCTACAGAAGTCGGGGACGACTACCTTCTTTACCAACATCGCCTTCGCGGCGGCTGGCCACAGCCCCGGAGGTCCCGCCAAGGTATCCATCCTTGCCAGCGGCATGATGGGGATGATCCAGGGGTCATCCGCTGCCAATGTCGCATCGACGGGACTGTTCACCATCCCCCTGATGAAGAAGCTCGGCTTCAAGGGCTATTTTGCAGGCGCGGTCGAAGCGGTAGCATCCTGTGGCGGACAGTTCCTCCCCCCGGTGATGGGTGCATCGGCATTCATCATGGCGGAATACCTCCAGGTACCCTATAGCCAGGTTGCCCTGGGAGCACTGATTCCGGCCATTCTCTACTATGCGGCAGTCTATCTTCAGGTCCACTTCCGGGCGAAAAGGATGGGCATGGTGGGGATAAGTCGCAAGAACCTCCCCCAGGTGAAGGATGTCATCAAGAAGGACGGGCACCTGGTCCTGCCGCTTTTCATCCTGATCGGCATGTTGGTCCTCGGCTTCACAGCCTTGTTCGCGGCCTTCTTCTCTATCATTTCCGTCGTGGTCATCAGCTCCGTTCGTCGCCACAGCCGGATGGGGATCAAGGAGATCATCGATGCCCTCGAGATCGGTGCCCGGAACTCGATCAGCACCGCTGTTGCATGCGCTGCGGTGGGCTTCATCGTTGGTACGGTCGGCTTGACCGGCGTCGGACTCCTTTTCACTCAATCCATCATCGGTTTCGCGGATGGTGCACTGCTTCCCGCCCTGCTGCTTGCCGCTGCATGCTCACTGTTCCTGAGCTTTGGCCTGCCGACCACCTCGGTCTACATCATCACCGCCACGCTGGTGGCTCCCAGCCTGATCCAGATGGGAGTCTCCCCGCTCGTCGCCCACTTGTTCTGCTATTACTGGGGAGGCGTTTCGGCCATCACACCACCTGTCGCCCTGGCCGCCTATGTGGGGGCCGGTATCGCCGGTGCTCCCGTCATGAAAACGGGCTTCACCGCGATGAGGCTTGGCGTGGCCGCATACCTGGTCCCCTTCATCTTCGTCTACTGGCCATCCCTAGTGCTTTGGCAAACTGCTCCCATCGTCAACATCATGGTCGCCCTGGCGGGTGCCTCGGTTGCCGTGCTCTGCATCGGAGCGGTAGGGGAACGCTACATGCTTCGGCCATTGTCATGGTTCAAGATTTCACTCCTCGTTTTCTCCATCTTCCTTGTCCTGCATCCCTCTGCTGTAGCCAACCTGCTGGCCATCCTGGTCGTGGCATTCGTGCTGATCAGCGAATGGCGGGGCGTAATGGTAAAGAAAGCGAGCCTGGCAACCAGTAACCTGCCCATCAATCGATAGAACATGGAGCTTGAAATGAAAAAACCAAGAGTTGGATTCATCGGTCTCGGTCTCATGGGGCAGGGAATGGCGGAGAACATCCTGAACAAGGGCTTCCCGCTCACCGTCATGGCGCACAGGAACCGTTCTGTAGTGGATGACCTCTGTTCCAGGGGAGCCAGTGAAGTCACCACTCCTGCCGAGATGGCCAGGCACAATGACATTGTCATCATCTGCGTCGGCACTTCCGAGCAGGTTGAAAGCCTCGTGCTGGGTGAGGAAGGCCTTCTCTCGGGGGCACATGCCGGCCTGACCATTGTGGACTGCTCGACCTCACTTCCCTCCTCGACCCTCATGCTTAGCGAGAAGGCGAGCCAGGCCGGGGTCAAGATGATCGATGCACCGCTGGCCAGAACGCCGAAAGAGGCGCGGGAAGGTCGGCTTAACGTCATGGTCGGCGGTGACAGCGCCACTCTCGACAGGGTGCGCCCCGTGCTGGAAGCCTTTTCAGAGAACATATTCCACATCGGGCCGACGGGCTCGGCACACAAACTCAAGCTGATCAACAACTTCCTGGTCCTTGGCACATCGTCCCTGGTAGCGGAAGCCTCCGTCATGGCCGAGAAGCTGGGCGTCGATCACAAGGTGCTCCTTGAAGTATGTTCCAAGGGTGGTGCCAACAGCGCCATGCTGAATGCGATCATGCCCTGGGTGATCGACGCGGATGACAGCCGGATGCAGTTCAGTATCGGCAATGCCGCAAAGGACCTCAGGTATCTCAGGGAGGCATCAGACAATAGCGACATATTGACCAGGCTTCTCCCCACTGTACATGAGGCTTTCTCATCGGCCGAGGATGAACTCGGCTCGGGAGAAACCATCCCGAAGATCTTCGATAGCTTCTGCAAAATCAACGACATTGATATCACGACAATCAGAAACCAGAAGTAACATCGGGTCGTCTTGACTATCCTGAATTTCTGGACAGGCACACAAGGTTGAACAACATGCGATTGATCCAATGCCATCATGAGGGAGACACCAGGGCCGCACTGGTGGATGACTCACGCAGCGTCAGGCTGCTGGATGCCGACACCTACACCCTCGCTAGGCGCAGCATTTCTTCCGGCAAGCCTCTCGAACAGGTCATCGAGGCCGCTGTCACCGAGACTGTTCTGGACTACCAGCGGCTGATTGATGAACGCTGCCTGCTGCCTCCGCTCAGTCATCCCGATCCTGCGCATTGCCTGGTCACCGGCACCGGTCTCACGCACCTGGGTAGTGCCGGTACCCGCTCGGCAATGCACGCCAAGGTCCAGGATGAGGCGACCGAGCTCACCGATTCCATGCGGATGTTCAAGATGGGGGTCGAGGGGGGCAAGCCAAGTGATAACGAGCCCGGTGCACAACCGGAGTGGTTCTACAAGGGTGACGGCAGTTGCGTCGTGCCCCCTGAAGCGGCCTTACCGGTACCGGAATTCGCCAAGGATGCCGGCGAGGAACCCGAACTGGCCGGCTTGTATGTCATCGGCGATGACGGCCAACCCTGGCGGGTCGGCTACGCCATCGGCAACGAGTTCTCGGACCATGTCACTGAACGCTACAACTACCTGTGGCTGGCGCACTCCAAGCTGCGTGCCTGCAGCTTCGGGCCAGAGCTCTGGATCGGTGACCTTCCCGAGCAGCTGGAAGGCACCAGCCGGATCATCCGGGACGGTACCACACTGTGGGAGAAACCCTTCCTGACGGGTGAAGCCAATATGGCACACAGCCTGGCCAACCTTGAATACCATCATTTCAAGTATCCGAGCTTCCGTCGGCCAGGCGATGTTCATGTTCATTTCTTCGGCACAGCGACCCTGAGTTTCGCTGACGGCATTCAGACCCGTGAAGGGGATTGCTTCGAGATCGACCTTCCCGTCTTCGGTCGACCGCTCCGCAATCCGTTGCATTTCGAAAGCCAATCGCCTTACGTCACCGTCTCCGCCCTCTAGCGGCTTACACAATTTTACGACTTCATGGCCCATTCGGTGTGGGCAAGCTCAGGTGTGAATAATGATATTGACTGGAAACTTGCTGATAGGAAGAGCGTCAGTTCCCGGCACACAAGCGGAAATTCGTGCCATCAATCCGGCCACCGGCGAGTCACTCGATCCGCCGTACCATGGGGGCAGCACGAGTGATGCTTCCCGGGCATGCGAACTTGCCGAGGCTGCCTTCCCGTTCTATCGCGAGACATCACTCGAGGAACGAGCGACATTTCTCGACACCATCGCATCACAGATAGAGGCCCTTGGTGATGCACTGATCGAGCGTGCCATGGCCGAGACCGGCCTGCCTCGGTTGCGCCTGGAGGGCGAGCGTGCGCGAACCTGTGGCCAGTTGCGGCTCTTCGCCGGAGTCGTGAGAAGCGGCGAGTGGCTCGATGTCCGGATCGACCCGGCCCTGCCCGAACGAACACCGATGCCGCGTGCTGACCTGCGCCAGCGCCATGTGGCACTCGGCCCCGTGGCGGTATTCGGCGCCAGCAACTTCCCGCTGGCCTTCTCGGTGGCCGGTGGTGACACTGCCTCGGCGCTCGCCGCCGGCTGCCCCGTGGTGGTCAAGGGCCATTCCGCGCACCCCGGCACTTCCGAACTGGTGGGACGTGCCGTGCAGAAGGCCGTCGCCGAGTGCGGCCTGCCGGAGGGCGTGTTCTCGCTACTCTTCGGTTCGGGCAGGGTCGTGGGCCAGGCACTCGTCGCCGACCCGCGCATTCAGGCGGTGGGCTTTACCGGTTCGCGTAGCGGTGGCCTGGCACTGATGGCCACCGCCCAGGCGCGTCCCCAGCCGATCCCTGTCTACGCCGAGATGAGCTCCATCAACCCGGTATTCCTGATGCCGGAGGCCTTGCAGGGGCGCGGGAAGGAGATCGCGGAGGGTTTCGTCGCCTCTCTCGGCATGGGTGCCGGACAATTCTGCACCAACCCGGGCCTCGTGGTCGGCATCCGGGGCGAGGCGCTGGACATCTTCATCGAGGCCGCGGCCGAGGCGGTCAAGGGCAGTTCCGCCCAGACCATGCTCACTCCCGGCATTCACGGCGCCTATCGGGACGGCATCGGCCAGCTGGCCGGGGAGGCCCGCGAGATTGCCCGCGGTCAGGCGGGCTCCGGGCCCTGCCAGTGCCAGGCCACGCTGTTCGCCACGACCGCCGCCGACTTCCTGGGCAGCGAGGCGCTTCAGGCCGAGGTGTTCGGTGCCTCTTCCCTGGTCATCGAGTGCAGTGATGCGGCCGAGATGCGCGCCGTTGCCGCGGCCCTGGAAGGCCAGCTCACCGCCACCCTGCAGATGGATGACGGCGACCTGGAGGCCAGCCGTCTGCTCCTGCCGATACTCGAGCGCAAGGCGGGCCGGATCCTGGCCAATGGATGGCCGACCGGTGTCGAGGTGTGTCACGCCATGGTGCACGGGGGCCCCTTCCCCGCCACGTCGGACAGTCGTACCACCTCGGTAGGCAGCGCAGCGATACATCGCTTCCTGCGTCCTGTCTGCTACCAGGGGCTTCCCGGGGATCTCCTGCCCGAGGCTCTCAGGGATGACAACCCGCTGGGGGTGAGGCGCCTGGTGGACGGCAAGCGGGAGGCCTGAACCCGATGCAGTCCGGCCGGGGACGCTGGCCATTCGACGCGCATTGCGCGGTCGAACTCATGTGCCGGAGTCGACTGCAACGACAGCCGGCCACTGGCCAGCGGCACGGGAGGACATGGGGGCCGCTCGACCCGGCGGGGTGAGCGTCTCCAGGCGATGCTCGCCAAACCGGCTCTCTGCTGCTAAGGGTGAAACAGGCATACCCAGCGGAGGGCCAACCCCGTGCCCCAACACGAGAGGACCATCATGGCCTTCGACGGCCAGGGCCGCGAATACATCATCGATGTCTTCGTCAGCGTGCGTGACATCAGCGACCTTCAGCATGCCGGCGCCACCCACCACGAGCTGCCCGCCTTCCGTACCCGAGAGGGCCATGAGGTCACCTACCTGGGCGGCGGCGAGTTCTCGGTCATGGTGCCGGGCGACGAGGCCGGCGTGATCGTCCGGACGGACGACTCCGAGTTCGCTTGAGGAACAGGAGTGGCCGCCTGCCCCCTGCGAGGGGGTACTCCCTTGGCCGTCTGGCGCGGGGCAGCCGGCAGGCGTACCCTGTGCGCATTCCAGCTTTGCCCCATTTCATCGGCTCCACAAGGGAAGAGTGATGAGCAGCAAGATCAGAGTCGACGCCCCCCTCGTCATCCTGCATGGCGACGAGATGGCCCAGGTGGCCTTCGAGAAGATCCTCGAGACCTTCGTGACCTCCCGGCTGGCGATACCGCTGGTCGAGATCGACCTCTCCGCAGAGAATCGCCTGGTCACCAACGGGCAGGTGGTGATCGACGCCGTCGAGGCGCTGAAGAAGCACGGCGTGGGGGTCAAGAACGCCGGGATGACGGTCAACCGTACCCAGCTCGGCGAGCTGCTGGCCGCCCACCCCGAGCTCGATACCACCCGCCTGCACCCGCTGGCCACCAAGTCGCCCAACGGCGCCATCCGCAAGGGCATCGGCGGCAACATCACCCGCGAGGACATCGAGTTCCGCAAGCTCGAGGTCAAGAAGCCGGCGTGGATCGACCGCGACATCGTGGTCGACACCATGGAGGTCGGCGGCATCAAGGACAGCTTCAACGAGCTCTCCCGGGCCACCGGCATCGTCAAGCTGATGTTCGTGGGCCCCAGCGGCGACCCGGTGGAGCTGCACCGCCGCGAGGTGAAGAAGGGCGATCCCTGGCTGCTGGCCACCAACGACATCGACGACGTCAGGGCCTGGGCGCACCGCTTCTTCCAGCGCGCCATCGACGAGAAGCGCGACATCTACCTGGGCCTCAAGGACACCGTGATCGCCGGCTACGACGGCGTGATGCGTGCCGCCATCGAGAGCATCTACGAGCAGGAGTACCGCTCCCGGGTCGAGGCGCTGGGCCTCGCCTACCACTACGAGCTGATCGACGCCCAGGCGGCGCGACTCGTCGCCAACCCGCCGGAACGCGCGCTGTGGGGGGTGCCGGACAACACCACCGGCCGCAAGCTCTACAAGCTGGTGGAGCAGCTCAAGCTCCACGGCATTCCCGACCGCAAGGCCCAGGTCTCCATCTCGCGCATGAGCGCCGGCGGCGGCGACCAGTACGGCAGCTTCAATGCCCCCGCCGAGGAGGACGGCATCCTCAAGGTGATCGTCGACGGCGAGGAGAAGCACGCCCGCCACGTCCGGAAGGGTGACCCCATCCTGCTGATGTCCAACGACCACCAGGCGATCAAGGACTGGGTGACCCAGGTGTTCCGCGACGCCTCGCGCAAGCAGAAGGAGGTCTACTTCGGCCTCAAGCGCGAATACATGGAGTACGACGAGGTGTTCAGCACGGTGATCACCGACGTGCGCCGCGAGCTCGCCGAGGCCGACACGCCGCCGCCGTCGTTCATGATCATGCGGCCCTCCAGCCAGCTCATCAAGATGATCACCGACCCGCCCCGCAACGCCCTCTACCCGGCGCAGAACCTGGACGGCGACATCTTCTCGGACATCTCCGCCGCGCTCGGCGGCAGCCTGGCCACCGCCAGCTCGATCATCGAGAGCAAGGACGGCACCATGCTGTTCGAGGCGCCCCACGGCACCGCCCACGACCTCTACCTGACGTACCTGGAGAGCGACGGCAAGGAGGCCCACTTCAACTCCTCCGCGCTGCTCTTCGCCGTGGCCAACGCCCTGGAGGCCCTGGGCGAGCGCGAGGAGAACGCCGCTCTGGTCGACTACGCCCACCGCCTCAAGGCGGCGCTGATCGACACCGTCGACGCCGGCATCATCACCGGCGATCTCAAGGGCAAGACCACCGACCCTGCCGCGGAGACCATCGTCGACATGCAGGGCTTCCTCGACGCCGTGGCCAGCCGGCTGTAACGGCCGCCGGGGCTAGCTGTACGACCGAGGCCACCCCTGCTCGTCCAGCACCAGCTCCTGCAAACGCCCGGCGGGGGCCTCCAGCGACACATGGCTGGCCACGATCAGCAGGCCCTCGCCCTGGCGGCGCAGCAGGCACTCGGTGACCCGCGACCGGGTGGCAGCGTCCAGCCCGGCCAAGGGCTCATCGAGCAGCAGGATGGGCCGGCGCGCCAGCAGCAGTCGGGCCAGGGCGATGCGTCGCGCCTGGCCGCCGGAGACCGCCGCCCCGTACTCCCCCAGCGGCGTGGCCAGCCCCTGAGGCAGGCGGCGCGCCCACTCTCCCAGCGCCAACTCGTCGAGCACCTGCCATAGCGCCTCGTCGCTGGCCTCGGCGTCGCCCAGGCGCAGGTTGGCGGCCAGGCTCATATCGAACAGGTCCCACTGCTGGGGCAGGTAGCCGATCACCTCGTGAAAGCGCCACTCGTTCAGCTCTCGGCCGTTGAGCCGACACTCCCCGGCCGAGGGGGCCAGCTCGCCGGCCAGCACCTGCAGCAGGGTCGACTTGCCGCACCCGGAGGGGCCGCGCAGGCAGAGCGCCTCGCCGGCACGCAGCATCAGGTCGACGCCTTCGGGGCCGTTCAGCGCCCCGGGCATCCGGGCGCTGATGCCGTCAAGCGCAAGGGACCAGGGCGACGAGGGGGTGCCGGCCACGGCTGGCGGAGGTTCCGGCACACCGGCCGGCTCGGCCACCAGGGCGTTGAGGCGATCCCTGGCGGCAAGGCTGGCGCCGAGGGAGACGAAACTGCCCGCCAGGGGGGCGAGGATCTCGCCCAGGCCGAGCAGCGCCAGCACCGCCGCCAGCAGCAGCGCCACCGAGAGCCCCGACTCCGACAGCAGCGGCACGCCCCACCACAGCACGGCCACGATGGCCACCCCCAGCGCCACCTGCTGCAGGGCCCCCACCAGGCTGGCCAGCCGCCGCTGACGCTCCTGATGGTCGAGACAGCGCCGGTCGTGCTCCGCCACGCGGCGGCGGACGTCCCCCCAGCGCCCCCACAGCAGCAGCGGAGTGATCGCCGCCAGGGGCTCCACCAGCGCCTCGCGGCGCGCCTCCCCGAGCTCGGCGTCGCGCCGTGCCAGCCGGCTTCCCTGCCAGAGGGTCAACAGCGGCAATCCCAGCCAGGCCAGCAGCAGCCCGGGCAGCGCCGCCAGCAGCAGGATCGGATCGAGCCAGGCCAGCATCCCCATGACCACGAGCGACAGCAGCCCCGCCCAGCCCCAGGGCAGCAGGGCGCTGAGCACGAAGCGGTCGAGCCGGTCGATATCGGTGACCAGGCGGTGCATGGTCGCCGCACTGCCGGTCGAGGCCCGGGCAGTGCCGGGGGATCGGCGCCCCAGGGCGTCGAACAGCCGACAGCGCAGATCCTTGAGCAGCCCCAGGGCAGCGTGGTGCGAGGCCAGACGCTCGCCGTAACGCCCGGCGGTACGCACGATGGCGCACAGGCGGATCAGCGCCGCCGGGCGGAAGTAGTCGAAGCCCAGCAGGGCCACGGAGGCCACCCCCGCTGCTGCGGCGGCGGTGATGAACCAGCCGGAGATGGCCAGCAGGGCCACCACGGCCAGCAGGGTGGCGGCACCGATGACGAAGGCCAGCGCCCAGCCGCCACGGCGCAGGCGGAGCAGGTCGCGCAGGCGAATGGCGGGGGCGGATTTCAGCTCTGACATGACGGCATTTCCTCGTGCGTCGCTTCTCGCCACTCCCCTTCCCGGCGCTCCTGTCGCGGGGCGGCCGCCCCCAGTGTCAGGCGGCGATCCACCCACTCGAGGCCGTCGGCCTCATGGCTGACCAGGATCACGCTGCGCCCGCGGCTGAGCCGCTCGATCAGGCCGTTCAGGCGCCGGGCGGCGTCCGGGTCGAGGTGGGCGGTAGCCTCGTCGAACAGCCACAGCGGCGCCTCGCGCAGCAGCAGCTGGGCCAGGGCGAGGCGCTGCAGCTGACCGCCGGAGAGCCCGCGCCCCCGCTCCCCCAGCAGCGTGGCAAGCCCCTGGCGGGGCGCCAGCAGCGGCCACAGCTCGACCTGCTCGAGCACGGCGACCAGTTCGGTATCGCCGGCCTCGGGGGCGGCCAGGCGCAGGTTGTCGGCCACGCTGCCGCGCAGTACCGGCGGGTGCTGGCCCAGGTAGCCCAGCCGGCATTGCCAGGCCTCGCGCTCGAGCTCGGCCAGCTCATGGCCGTCGACGGCCAGCGAGCCCTCGTAGGGCGCAAACCCCAGCAGCGCTTCGAGCAGGCTGGACTTGCCGCTGCCGCTCTCGCCCTGCACCAGCAGGCGCTCGCCGGGGGCCAGGTCCAGGTCCAGCGGCGCCAGTCGCCGGCGGCCAGCGTCGCCGGCCACGGCCAAGTCGCGACACGCCAGCCGCGGTGGAGCCGCGGCGTCGGCCACGGCAAGCCGGTCGGCGGGCCGCCAGGGGCGGGCATCGAGCAGTGAGGCGAGCTCACGCATGGCACCCTCGGCCTCGGCCCGGGCGTGGTAGTCGGCGCCCAGCTGGCGCAGCGGGGCGTAGAACTCCGGGGCCAGCAGCAGGATGAACAACGCCGACGGGTAGATCACCGGCACCTCGCCCTTGGCCCAGGGCAGGATCCCCAGCAGGCCAAGCCCCAGGTAGAGGGCCACCAGGGCGATGGCCAGCGCGGAGAAGAACTCCAGCACGGCGCTGGAGAGAAAGGCCAGGCGCAGTACCCCCATGGTGCGCCCGCGGTAGGCCTCGCTGGCGGCGGCGATGCGCCGAGAGGCCTGGGCGGCAGCGCCCAGCCGCTGCAGGGTGCCCATGCCGCGCACCAGATCGAGAAAGTGGCCGCCGAGGCGGGCCAGGGTATCCAGCTGTCGGCGACTGGCACCGGCGGCGGCGCGCCCCACCAGCACCATGAACAGCGGCACCAGGGGGGCGGTCATCAGCATCAGCGCGGCGGCCAGCGGGCTGTGCAGGGCGATCGCCACGCCGAGCAGCAGGGGCACCAGCACCGCCAGGCGGCTCTGCACCCGGTAGCGGCTGACATAGTCGTCCAGGGCATCGACCTGCTCCAGCACCTGGGCGCCCAGGGCGCCGTCGCTGCCGAAGCGGCGCCGCGACGGACCCAGCTGTCCCAGGCGCTCCAGCAGCTCGTGGCGCAGGGCGGCCCGCGCACCGCGGCTGGCCTGGCGGGAGAGTGCCTCGCGACCGGCGTGCAGCAGCGGGCGCAGCACCAGGCAGGCGGCCAGGGCCGCCAGCCAGCGGGGGTCGGGCGTCATGAACGACGTCCCCTCCTGCCAGGCCAGCAGCCAATGGGAAAACAGGGCCGCCAGCAGCCAGCTCTGGGCGACCAGCAGCACGGCGCCCCCCAGCGCCAGCAGCAGCGCACCGCGCAGCCACCAGCGTTGGGGGGCGAGGCAGCGGGTCAGCCGCTGCCGGGGGGTGGGCGAGTCAGTCGCCGCGGTCATGCTCGGCGTCCCCCGCCGGTTCGCCTTCGTAGCCGTTGAGCTCCAGCCACATGGCGTTGAGGATGCCGAGGGCAGCCGCCAGGGCGACACCGAGAATCCAGGCGAAATACCACATGAGGTGACCTCCTTAGTAAAGTGCCTTGTCGTTGTCGCGGATGTACTGCTCGTTGAGTCGGCCGCGCATCACCCAGTAGCTCCAGGCGGTGTAGGCCAGCACCAGCGGCACGAAGATCAGCACCACCACGAACATGATCATCAGCGTCAGCTCGCTGGCGGTGGCGTCCCACATGGTCAAGCTGTGGTTGGGGTTGAGCGACGACGGCATGACGAAGGGGAACATGGTGACCCCGGTGGTCACGATCACCAGGGTCGTGGCCAGCGAGGAGCTGATGAAGGCCAGGGCGTGGCGGCCCGCCTTCATGGTCAGGGAGCAGAGCACGAAACTGGCCAGGCCCAGCACCGGCAGCAGCCAGAGTGCCGGGAAGCGGGCGTAGTTGTAGAGCCAGCCGCCGCTGCTCGCCTCCACCAGCTTGGCGGTGGTGGCGTTGTGGCCCTGGGTGTCGATCACGCTGGTGACCTGATAGCCATCCACACCCAGCAGCAGCCAGATGCCGCCCAGCAGGAAGAGCACGGCACAGGCCAGGGCGGTGCGGCTGCCCAGGACGGCGCTGCGCTGGCGCAGCTCGCCTTCGGTCTTCATCTGCAGCCAGGCGGCCCCGTGGGTGAGGAACATCAGCAGGCTGAGCACCCCGGCCAGCAGGCCGAAGGGGTTGAGCAGCCCCAGCAGCCCGCCCTGGTAGTCCAGGCGCAGGATGTCGTCGAACTGGAAGGGCACGCCCTGCAGCAGGTTGCCGAAGGCCACGCCGAAGATCAGCGCCGGCACCGCCGAGCCGATGGTCAGCATCCAGTCCCAGCGGCTGCGCCAGGTGGGGCTGTCGAGCTTGGAGCGGTAGTCGAACGCCAGCGGGCGCAGGAAGAGTGCGAACAGGGTCAGCATCATGGCCAGGTAGAAGCCGTTGAAGGCGGCGGCGTAGACCGGCGGCCAGGCGGCGAAGAGCGCGCCACCGGCGGTGATCAGCCACACCTGGTTGCCGTCCCAGTGGGGCGCCACGGAGTTGATCATCACCCGACGCTCCTCGTCGTTGCGACCCACCACCTTGAGCAGGCCACCCACGCCCATGTCGAAGCCGTCGGTGATCGAGAAGCCGACCAGCAGCACGCCGATCAGGACCCACCAGATGAATCTGAGCGTTTCGTAATCCATGTCATGCCTCCTGAGGCTTGCTGGCCGGGATGTCGACGGGGGCGTCGATGGCGTCGGGACCGGCGTGGTAGCCGCTGCCGGAGGGCCCCTTGCGAGCGAAGTGCTGCATCAGCCAGATCTCGATGATCACGAAGAGGGTGTAGAGCACGCCGATGGCGATCAGGGTGAAGAGCACCTGGTTGAAGGTGAGGCTGGAGACTGCGATATGAATGGGCAGGATCTCGCCGATGGCCCAGGGCTGACGGCCATACTCGGCCACGAACCAGCCCGCCTCGGAGGCGATCCAGGGCAGCGGCAGGCTGAACAGGGCGAAGCGCAGCAGCCAGGGCGACTTCTCGGGCTGGCGACGCACGCTGTGCCAGAAGGCCAGCGCGAAGAGCACCAGCATGACGAAGCCGGCCGCCACCATGATGCGGAAGGTCCAGAACAGCGGCCACACCTTGGGAATCGAGGCCTCCACGGCGCGGTCGATCTCGGCGGCGGTGGGGGCGTTCATGTCCTCGGTGTAGGCGCTGAGCAGCAGGCCATAGCCGACATCGTCACGCACCTCCTCGAAGCGGGCGGCATCCTCCTCGGTACCTTCGCCGCTGCGCAGGCGCTGCATCAGCACAAAGGCTTCACGGCCGTTGACCATGCGCTCGCGATGCTGCGCCTTGAGCTCACGCAGACCGGTGACCTCCTCGCTCAGCGAGCGGGTGGCGATCAGCCCCATCACCGCCGGGATACGGATGGCGTAATCGGTGCGCTCCTCCGCCTGGTTGGGGAGCCCCACCAGGGTGAAGGCGGCCGGTGCCGGGTGAGTCTCCCACTCCGCCTCGATGGCGGCGAGCTTGACCTTCTGCACGTCGCCCAGCTCATAGCCGGACTCGTCGCCCAGCACGATCACCGAGAGCACACTGGCCAGGCCGAAGGCCGAGGCGATGGCGAAACTGCGGCGGGCGAAGGCGACCTCGCGCCCCTTGAGCAGGTACCAGCTGGAGATGGCCAGCACGAAGATGGAGCCGGTGACATAGCCGGCGGAGACGGTATGCACGAACTTGACCTGGGCCACCGGGCTGAGCACCACCTCGGCGAAGCTGGTCAGCTCCATGCGCATGGTCTCGAGGTTGAACTCGGAGCCGATGGGGTACTGCATCCAGCCGTTGGCGACCAGGATCCACAGTGCGGAGAGGTTGGTGGCCAGCGCCATCAGCCAGGTGACGGCCAGGTGCTTCTGCTTCGACATGCGGTCCCAGCCGAAGAAGAACAGGCCCACCAGGGTCGACTCGAGGAAGAAGGCCATCAGCGCCTCGATCGCCAGCGGCGCCCCGAAGATATCCCCCACATAGTGGGAGTAGTAGGACCAGTTGGTGCCGAACTGGAACTCCATGGCGATGCCGGTGGTGACCCCCAGGGCGAAGTTGATGCCGAACAACTTGCCCCAGAACTTGGTCATTTCGCGATAGATGGTCTTGCCGGTCATCACGTAGACCGTCTCCATCATCGCCAGCAGGATCGAGAGACCCAGCGTGAGGGGTACGAACAGGAAATGCACCATCGCCGTGAAGGCGAACTGCAACCTGGATAGTTCAACGATATCCATGAGCGACTCCGTGAAATGAGCGGGTATCACGGCAGGCCGTCTGCGAAGAAGGGGCGCTACCGAAGTCACTATAGGCGAGCCATAGCAGCGAAAATTTGACATGCATCAAGACTGTAAGGCCGCTCAAGCTCCTGATGTACGGGGAAAAGCTGAAACGGAGGCAGCGATGGACCAACTGCCGATAATCAATATTAAAGGTACCCGTAATGCTAATTACCTTGATGTTCTTGAGGAAATATTAACAATAAATGATTCATCAATAATGCGACTTATACCGGGAGTGGCCTCGAAAAGTGCTCGCCCCCCGACGCTCGCTCGGCCTGCGGTCTGGTGTCGCAGCGGGGGCTATCCCGCTGGCCGCGAAGGCCAAGGGGCTGATCAGCCCGAGTACCCCGTGCCGGTACTGACGGTTGCAGCCCGGCTCGAGGTACTCGAGTACATGCCACGGACGGCTTCAACTCGAATGAAAGATACGTTATAACATCACGCCTCAGCGAACCATGGAGATCCCGCATGACGATGCCAGCGCCAGCGACCCCGGCCGGCTAGTCTGCGTTCTCCCGCTGGTCCCTTGGCGACGAGGTCGATGCCCTGCCGCGACCGTTCGAGGATGGCATCGACACCGCCGCCCAATGACGAGAGACCGCCATGCCGTACTCCCCTGACGAAGCTCGCCTGCTGGCGATGCCCGATGACGACTACATGAACGACGCACAGCTGGCCTTCTTTCGAAACCGTCTGCTCGAGGAGAAGGCACAGGTGGAGCGCCACCTGAACGAGGTGCGTGCCGCCATGGCCTCCCATGAGCGCGACAGCGACGAGCTGGACCAGGCGGCCTTCGAGGAGGCGCTGCGCCTGCAGCTGCGCCAAGCCGATCGCGAGACGCGCCTGCTGGCCAATATCGACGCGGCCCTGCGCCGTATCGACTCGGGCGACTACGGCTACTGCGAGGAGACCGGTGAGCCGATCGGCCTCCCGCGGCTGCTGCTGCGCCCCACCGCACGGCTGTGCCTGGAGGCCAAGGAGCGCCAGGAGCAGCGCGAGAACCACTACCGCAAGACCCGAGGTGAAGGCTGATGACATCCCTGCAAACGCCCCTGCCGGTGACCGTGCTCTCCGGCTTCCTGGGCGCCGGCAAGACCACCCTGCTCAACCACATCCTCGCCAACCGCGAAGGGCGTCGCGTGGCGGTCATCGTCAACGACATGAGCGAGGTCAACATCGACGCCTCGCTGGTGCGCGGCGCCCCCGGCGGCGACGGCGAGGTGACCCTCAATCGCGCCGAGGAGCGGCTGGTGGAGATGAGCAACGGCTGCATCTGCTGCACCCTGCGCGAGGACCTGCTGATCGAGGTGCGTAGGCTCGCCGAGGAGGGGCGCTTCGACACCCTGGTGATCGAGTCCACCGGGATCTCCGAACCGCTGCCGGTGGCCGAAACCTTCACCTTCGCCGACGAGCAGGGCCGGAGCCTCTCGGATATCGCCCGGCTCGACACCCTGGTGACGGTGGTCGACGGCGCCAACTTCCTCGCCCAGTACCGCGAGGCGCAGTCCCTGGCCGAGGCGGGCGAGAGCCTGGGCGACGACGACGAGCGCAACGTCGCCGACCTGCTCGTGGACCAGATCGAGTTCTGCGACGTGCTGCTGATCAGCAAGACCGACCTGCTCACCGCCACCCAGCTCGACGAGCTCACCGCGGTGCTGCGCTCGCTCAACCCCGAGGCCGAGCTGATCCCCATCCGCCACGGCCAGGTGCCGCTGGACAAGGTGCTCGAGACCGGCCGCTTCAGCTTCGAGCGGGCCCAGCAGGCGCCGGGCTGGCTCAAGGAGCTACGCGGCGAGCACGTGCCGGAGACCCAGGAGTACGGCATCTCGAGCTTTGCCTACCACGCCCGGCGCCCCTTCCGGCCGCAGGCGTTCTTCGACCTGCTGCACGGCGACTGGTTCGGCGGCAGGCTGCTGCGCTCCAAGGGCTTCTTCTGGCTGGCCACGCGGCCGCAGTTCGCCGGCCAGTGGAGCCAGGCCGGCGGCATCGCCCACTACGGCTTCGCCGGGATGTTCTGGAAGGCGGTGCCCGAGTCCAACTGGCCGGACGACCCCGACTACCGCGCCGCCATCCTGGACAAGTGGCAGGAGCCCTTCGGCGACATGCGCCAGGAGCTGGTGTTCATCGGCCAGAACCTCGACGAGGCGCGCATCCGCCAGGCCCTCGACGCCTGCCTGCTCAGCGAGGAGGAGCTGCTGGCCGGCAAGGACGCCTGGCAGGCGCTGCCCGACCCCTTCCCCGCCTGGGAGTAGCCCATGCTCGACGCGGACCTCTTGCCGGTCACGGTGCTGACCGGCTTTCTCGGCAGCGGCAAGACCACCCTGCTCAACCGGCTGGTGCGCCAGCCCGCCATGCGCGATGCCCTGGTGGTGATCAACGAGTTCGGCGATATCGGGCTCGATCACCGGCTGGTCGCCGAGGGCGACGAGCACAGCGTGGTGGAGATGAGCAGCGGCTGCCTGTGCTGCACCATCCGCGGCGACCTGAGCCGGAGCGTCCAGCAGGCCTGGGAGGCGCTCGAGCGCGAGGGTGGCCGGCCGATCTCGCGGATGATCATCGAGACCACCGGCCTGGCCGACCCGGCGCCCATCCTGCACACCCTGATGACCGACCACTGGCTGGCGCAGCGCTTCCGCCTGGACGGCGTGGTCTGCCTGGTGGACGCGGCCAACGGTGTCTCGACGCTGAACGCCCATCGCGAGTCGCAGCGCCAGGCCGCCATCGCCGACTGCCTGCTGGTCACCAAGGCCGACCTGGTGGACGACGCCCGCCTGGCCCGGCTCCGCGAGCAACTGAGCGAGGTCAACCCCGCCGCCGAGCAGCTCGACGTCCGCCACGGGGAGGTCGACGCCGAACGGCTGACCGCCAGGCGCCTGCCCGCCGCGGGCAATAGCGAGGGCCGGGCCGAGGGCTGGCTCGGTGCCGCTTCCTACACGCAGGTGTCGCCCGCGGCGGGGCTGGCTTCCGCCGACGCCTCCGCATCGCTGCTGGCACCCGCGGCCACCGCCCCGCTCAGCCGCCACGGCGAACAGATCCGCTCCTTCTGCTTCAGCGTGGAAACGCCCATCGCCCCCGAGGTGCTGGAGGACTGGCTGGACCTGGTGATGACCCTGCTCGGGGACAGGATGCTGCGCATCAAGGCGATCGTGAACGTGGCGGGCCAGGCGCATCCGCTCGCCCTGCACGGCGTGCAGCATATCTTCCACCCGCCGGTGACCCTGCCGGCCGAGGCGTGCCCGGACGGCGTCTCGCGCTTCGTGTTCATCACCAGCGGCGTGGCGCCCGAGGCCATCACCCGGCTGTTCGACTACTTCCACGCGGCCCCGGACGCCTGAGCCAGGGTGTCGGCCGAACCTGTATGCTATGTTATAACGTTGCTTTACAGCCATTGATCGAGCCGCTTTCATGAACAAGCTCCCCCTGGAAGATATCGCCGCAGCGCCCGCCCCGCGCCTTGGCACCCTGAGCTGGGTCGGCATGGAGCGCATCGCCCTCCCGCTGCAGGTGGCCGGCCAGGCCATCGCAGGCCAGGCATCGGCAGGCGTCAGCCTCGACGACCCCACCGCCCGCGGCATCCACATGTCGCGCCTCTACCTGGCACTGGAGGCACTCGAAGGGCAGGAGCTCTCGCTCCCGCGGGTGGCGGCGGTGCTCGACACCTTCCTGGCCAGTCACGAGGGCCTCGCCCGCCAGGCCTTTCTCGACCTGGAGGGCGAGGCACTGCTGCGACGCCCGGCACTGATCAGCCCGCTGTCGGGCTGGAAGACCTATCCCTTCGCCCTGCGCTGCCGACGCGACGACCGGGGCCTGCACGCCACGCTCGACCTGACCGTGGGCTACTCCTCCACCTGCCCCTGCTCGGCGGCCCTGGCGCGCCAGCTGATCCAGCAGGCCTTCGACGCGGACTTCACCGAGATGCCGGTGACTCGCGAGGCGGTGCACGCCTGGCTGGGCAGCGACCAGGGCATCCTGGCCACGCCCCATAGCCAGCGCAGCCAGGCACATCTCTCGGTGCGCCTCGATACCGGGCGGGACGAACTGCCGCTTCAGCGCCTGGTGGACGGTGTGGAAAGCGCGCTGGGCACCGCGCTGCAGACGGCGGTCAAGCGCGTCGACGAGCAGGCCTTTGCCCTGGCCAACGGCCAGAACCTGATGTTCTGCGAGGACGCCGCGCGGCACCTGCATCACGCCCTGCGCGACCAGCCCGGCATCGGCGGCTTCGCGCTGCGCGTGGTGCACGCCGAGAGCCTGCACGCCCACGACGCCGTGGCGCGCAGCGAGTGGAACTGGCGGGAGGAGGGGTAAACCCCCGGAGGCAGCAGGCGGGTGCCGCAGCGTCGACGAGTCACTCGGCGACCTCGGCCGGGTGATCGAGCGCATGCGCCGAACCGAGGGCACCCGGCTGCGCGAGCGACACACACCGGATGCTCTGGCCTGGGCCTTCCACGGCCACGACACCTTCGGCATGGGGGTGGCCAATGCGCTGTTCGCCATCCACCACGATGCCACGGCGGTGGACACCGCCTGCGCGGGCCTGGGGGGCTGCCCATTCGCCCCTGGCGCCACCGGCAACACCGCCACCGAGGACCTGCTCTACGCCCTGCAGGGCGGCGGCGTGACGACCGGCACCGACCTGTCCCGGCTGCTCACTGCCGCCGACCTCATCGCCGCCCTGCCCGGCGGCCAGACCGCCAGCCACCTGCGCCAGGTGCCCCGGGAACGGGTGAGCTGAAGGCGTGCCGGTCGTCGTCCTGCTGGCCGCCACCCTGTTCGCCCTGCTCGCCGGCATCTCGCTGGCCGGGCTATGGCTGATTCGACAGGCGCGCAATGCCCTGGTGGAAGAGGCGGCAGGCCGGCCTCTCAGCCCTGCTCCCAGGGATTGATAAGCGGCACATCGAGCCCTATGAAGTCCTTCACGTTGCGGCTCGCCAGCGTAGCCTCGTGGCGTAGGCAGATCGCCGCAATCTGGGCGTCTGCCATTTGCACCGCCCTGCCAGCCTGCTCGCTGGCGGCGACGCGTTCGGCATAGCGCATCGCCGCCTCACCATCGAAGGCCAGGATACGACCGGCGAAGTCCTCATCGAACATCGCTGCCGATGACGCCATCAACGAGCGCTTGCGACGGCCATCCGGCAGACGCTCGATGCCGTACAGGATCTCGGCCACGGTGATCGCCGTAATAGCCACCGTGGCCGTCTCCTGTGCATCCAGCCAGTCGACGACACACGGTTCAGGCACAGGGCGCATCAGCTCGGAGAGCACATTGGTATCGAGCACGATCACTCTTCGAACTCCGCCACCCGCGGCCGCTGCTTACGGCTCGGCAGCTCCAGTTCGACACCTCCCTCCGCGGCAAAACGCTGCCGAATCCGACTGCCCAGGCCCTGGGTCGGCTCTGCAGACAGTGCCCGACGCAGGATGGTGCGCACTTCTTCCTCCATGGAGTGCCCATGGCGTGCCGCCGCCAGGCGCAGTTCAGCCTTCAGGTCGTCATCCAGGTTGCGGATCGTGATGGTTGCCATGGCAACTCTCCTGCTATCAATGAAGGCAATGAGATCATTGATTGCAATATAGGCCAAGCGTTCCTCCCAAACACATCACCCTTGACACAGGCCTGTTCCTTTAATAGAACGTTCGTTAAAAGGAACGGCTGGAACCCCGTCATGGACAAGCTCTCGCTCGGCACCCTCGGCCAACACCTGCAGACCCTGCGACTCGCCCGGGGCTGGTCGCTCTCGCAGCTGGCCGCCGCCGCCGGCATCGCCAAGTCGAACCTGTCGCGTCTCGAGCAGGGCAACGGCAATCCCACCCTGGACACCATCTGGCGGCTGGCGGTGCAGCTGA
>NZ_JBMHFZ010000040.1:0-7330 GCF_049166755.1 Halomonas terrestris
TCTGGTGCTTTGGTATCCGGTTTTCTCTTCTTTTTGTATACCAATGTCGCATCCGTGGTGTTGTCCAATTGGTCAGGAATTGCCTACCCTGTGGTCGTGACCCGAAGGGCGACATCCCATGACGCCGCTCTCGGGGCTTTCGACCACGCCCTTGGACAACAACAACGGGACCCCACCATGGAACAGACTTCAGCTCTATCATCAGAGAATTGCCCGGAGGCCGGCGAGGAGCACTGGATCGGGCGCTACTTCGGCGTGCGCCGTCGCGGCTCCAGCCTGCGTACCGAAATACTTGCAGGTGTCGCCACTTTTCTTGCTTCGATGTATATCATCGTGGTCAATCCGGCGATCCTCAGCGATGCCGGGATTCCCTTCTCCGCCGCGCTATCGGCGACGGTGCTGATCAGCTTCCTGAGCAGCCTCGCCATGGGGCTCTATGCCCGCAACCCCATCCTGGTGGCGCCGGGCATGGGCATGAACGCGCTGTTCACCTACACCCTGGTACAGGGCGCGGGGCTCTCGTGGGAAGTGGCCCTGGGCTGCGTGTTCTGGTCCGGCGTACTGTTCGCCACCCTGGCCATGTTCAACGTGCGCAAGGCGATCATCGAGGCGATCCCGGCATCGCTGCGCTATGCCATCACCTGCGGTATCGGGCTCTTCATCACCTTCATCGGTTTCAAGAATGCCGGCTTCATCGTCGGCAGCGATGCCACCCTGGTGACGCTGGGCAGCTTCGACGCCAGCCTGCTGATCTTCTTCATCGGCATGATGGCCACGGCGATCATGGTGGTGATGCGCTTCAACGGTGCGCTCATCCTGGGCATCGCCCTGACCACGCTGCTGGCCGCGCCCATGGGGCGGCTGTGGGGCGAGGAGGTGATGGTGCAGTGGAGCGGCCTCGCCGCCTGGCCCGACTTCAGTGCGGTGATGCAGGTGGACATCTGGGGGGCGCTGAAGGTGGCCTACCTGCCGTTCATCTTCGTCATGCTGTTCACCAACTTCTTCGATGCGCTCTCCTGCTTCATGGCGCTCTCCGAGTCGGCGGACCTGAAGGACGAGGACGGCAACCCGCGCAACCTCAAGCGCTCCATGACCGTCGATGCCTTTGCCTCGATGATCGCCGCGCCGCTGGGGACCAGTGCCGCCCAGACCTTCATCGAGTCCGGTGCCGGCGTTGCCCAGGGCGGACGCACCGGCCTGGTGGCGGTCACCATCGCGCTGCTGTTCCTGCCCTTCCTGTTCCTCTCGCCGCTGCTGTCGCTGGTGCCCGGCATCGCCACGGCGCCGGCGCTGGTGCTGGTGGGGCTGTTCATGCTGGCACCGGTGTCGAAGATCGACTGGAGCCGGGCCGACGAGGCCTTCCCGGCCTTCCTGGCGATCATCCTGATGCCGCTGACCTACTCCATCACTCTGGGGATCGCCTTCGGTTTCCTCAGCTTCGTGGTGATCAAGCTCGGCACCGGCCGCCTCCACGAGATCAAGCCGGCCATGTGGGTCTCGGCGGCGCTCAGCGTGGTGATGCTGGTCACCACCCACTGATCACCCGCCCGGCCGGCACGACAAGGGGGCTGCCGATGGCAGCCCCCTTGCATGAGGAGGGGAAAGCCGAACTCAGTCCTCGTCGAAGTCGCCCTTGAACTCGGGGTTGGGCTTCGAGCGCGGGTCCTCCTCCGATTCCCGGCTGCTCTCGCCGGAGCGGGGCTGGCCGCCGGGGCGGCCATCGATGTCGAAGCCCTGCTGCATGAGGCGCAGGTTGGCCGGTGGCGCCTCGCCCTCCTTGCCCACGCCGAAGTAGAGCGTGGTGTGCGGGAAGGGGATCTCGATGCCGGCGGCGTCGAAGTGCAGCTTGACCAGGCGGTTGAAGGCCCGGCCGGTGGCCCACTGGGTGCCCGGGGTGGTCTTGATGCGCACGCGGATGTTCACCGAGCTGTCGGCCAGCGCGGTGACACCGGCCACCTCCAGCGGGGCGAGGATGTTCATCTTGTGCTCCTCGTCGGCCGCCAGCTCGTCGAAGGCGTTGCGCAGCTGCACGATGGCATCGTCGATGCTCTCGCGGTAGGCGATACCGTATTCGCCGACGTGATAGCCGAACTCGCGCATGTAGTTGGAGACGGTATCGACGCTGGAGAAGGGTACGATATGGTAGGTGCCGGACAGGTCGCGGATACCCACGGAGCGGATGCTGAGGCGCTCGGCGGTGCCGGTGATGCCGCCCACGGTGACCACGTCACCGGTGTTCATGGCGTTTTCCACCTGGATGAAGATGCCGGTGATGATGTCCTGCACCAGCTTCTGGGCGCCGAAGCCGATGGCCAGGCCCAGCACGCCGGCACCGGCGATCAGCGGTCCGATGTTGATGCCGATCTCGGCCAGCACGATCATCGCCGTCATGGTGATGATGGTGATGGCCAGGGCGTTGCGAAACAGCGCCAGCAGGGTCCTGGCCCGGGCGTCGGGTTCGCCGGCGCCGGTCTCGGGGTTCAGCTTGTGCTCGATCAGGCTGGCCAGTGCCAGCCAGGTGCCGATGGCGATCACCAGGATCACCGCCACGCTCACCACCTTGCCGACCAGCCCGCGACCGGCCTCTGAGGCGTACCAGCCCGCCAGGTCGAAGGCGCCCCAGGCACTGAGCACCAGCATGATCACCACGATCAGGATCAGGGTGCGGATGACCCGCAGGGCATTGGGCACATAGCGGTTGAGCCGCGGCTCCAGCAGCGGCAGCTTGCGGCGCAGCTCCTCGGAGAGCGTGATGCGCCGCCCGATGGTCTGGCTCAGCAGGCTCGAGACCAGCAGGCCCGCCACCACGGCGCCCAGGGTCTTGAGGGTGGCGAAGAGCACGAAGGGCAGGGCGTCGGCCGGCCGGGTCAGGGTCAGCACCAGTACCATCACGAAGTAGGCCAGGGCGAAGAGGTGCCAGGTGCGGGCGAACAGCTGCAGCGAGACCCGGCTGGCGGCCAGGGTGGTCCGCTCCGCCTTGGCGTTGATGGCGTCCCGCAGGCGGACGCGGTTCCTCATCACCACGGCTACCGCATAGATGAAGGCCCCGAACATGATCAGGGTGCCGATCCCCTGGCCCAGGGCCGGGGCGACGTAGGCGTTGATCAGCGGCACCACCACCATCAGGCCGTAGCCCACCAGGCCGATCAGCCGGGCGATCCAGCGGTTCCAGTAGGAGGCCTCGTCGGCGGCGATGGGCAGCAGTCGCAGCCCCTCGTAGCGCGACGAGAACAGCATGCGCACCGCCGCCTTGAGCAGCTCGATGACCAGGAAGGCGTTGAGGAACAGCGAGGCCCGCGTGGAGAGCTCGCCGGTCTCGCCGATGGCGAAGGTGGCGATCAGGTTGCCGCCCACATAGGCCAGCGCCACGACCAGCACGTCCACCAGGGCGGCCAGGGCCACGCAGAGCACCAGGCGCAGGACCGGCGTCAGGCCGGTACCGTTCAGCGACCACTGGCTGATGCCGGTGAACAGCGGCTTGGCCAGGCGCCGGAAGCCGACGAACAGCGCGAAGGTGGCCAGGATCACCAGGCCCAGGTTGATGGCCGCGGTGGTGAAGGCCGCCGTGTCGAAGGTGCTGTCCTCGAGGCTGCCGGTGAACAGGCCGCTCAGCGCCTCCACGGCGTTGCCGAACTGACCGCCGATGTCGCTGGCGATACGGCTGGTGGCCTCGGCCAGCTGGCGCGGCAGTGAGGGTTCGGCCACCGTCTCCTCGGCAGCCGCGGCCTCGGTGTCGGTGACATCGCCGGCCATGCCGCGCAGCTGGTCGATCAGTTGCTGGCGGGACTGCTCATCCTCGAGCAGGTCGGCCAGGGTGGCATGGGCGGTCGAGTCGCCACTGCCTTCGGTCGGCTGGGCCTGGGCGGCGGTGCTGAATGCCAACAGGGCGATCAGCAGCCAACCGATGAACAGGGGAAGGGCTCGCAATGGGTTCACGCTGTGACCTCCGTCTCTTGGCGTGGTAGCGATGGTGACCTCGGGGGGCGCCGGTGATGGTCGGGTTGCCAGTGGCTTGTTGTCATTGGATTCTGGTCGCAAACCGGCATGATACGGACTTTGGACGACGACCACGACCGGGTGCAACTGAAGTGCCTGTCGCGATATGGGGGTGGCTGGAACTTTTCATGTACGATACTTGTACATTATCAGAATTTTGTGCCATTGTTGAAGTGTGGTCGCTTCCCCTGGCGGCCCTCCCTGCAAGGCAAGCATGCGGTACTCTTGGACCACCCCCTGGCGGGTGGTCATTTTTTTTTGCGGGTGTCGAGGCAGGGAGGCACGAATGGGTATCGGTCTGACGGGGTTGTTGCTGGTGGCTGGCGGTGGCGCCCTGGGCGGCATGGGGCGCCTGGCGCTTTCCCGCCTGGTGGCCCGCCACCTGGGCGCCGCCTTTCCCTGGGGCACCCTGGCGGTCAATCTCAGCGGTGCGCTGCTGATGGGCATGCTGGCGGGCGTGCTGGGGCCATCGACCCCTGGCGGCGACGGGCCGGTCTGGCAGTTCCTGGCGATCGGGCTGCTGGGGGGCTATACCACGGTGTCGTCGCTCAGCCTGCAGACCCTGACGCTGTGGCAGCAGGGACGCACGCACGCCGCCCTCGCCAATCTGCTGGTGACGCTCGTGGTGGGCCTGCTGGCACTGGTGTTCGGCTGGTGGCTGGCGCTGGTCTGGTGGGCGGCATGACCGTCTGGCCTGCCTATCTCGCGGTGGGGGCCGGCAGCGCCCTGGGGTGCTCGCTGCGCTACCAGGTCTCGCTGGCGATGGCGGGTATCGCCGGCCCCGTCTTTCCCTGGGCCACCCTGCTGGTGAATACCCTGGGCTCCTGGCTGATCGCCGCCTTCGTCGCCTACGCCACCCGGCGCACGGCCGGGCGGGTGGCGCGCTGGCAGCCCTTCCTGGTGGCCGGTTTCTGCGGCGGTTTCACCACCTTCTCGCTGTTCGGTCTCGAGACCCTCCAGCTGCTCGAACAGGGCAGGGCGGGGCTGGCGCTTGCCTATGTGCTGCTCAGCGTGCCGCTGTGGCTGGCGGGCGCCTGGTCGGGCCATCGCGCCGGTCACCGGGCCGCGGCACGAACCTGACGCCGCGGTTTCCGGCAGTCGGTGCCTCAGCCTTTCCCGGCGCGCTTGCCTCCCTTGCCCTTGGTGCGGCCGGCGTCCGTACCGGGTGCGGCGGCGCCGCTACTGGCCCCTGCCCCCTGGAAGTGTCCCCTGACCAGGGCCAGCAGCCCCTGGGTCGAGGTGTCGAAGTCCTGGCTGTGCTCGTCGATGCGCTCGCTGATCTCGCCGGCGATGCGCTTGCCCAGCTGCACCCCCCACTGGTCGAAGGAGTTGATGTTCCAGATCACCCCCTGGACGAACACCTTGTGCTCGTACAGGGCGATCAGGGCGCCGAGGTTCCTCGGCGTCAGCTCGTCGAGCAGCAGCACGCTGGAGGGGCGGTTGCCGGGGCAGCTGTAGGGGTCGAGGCGGCTGCCGCTCTGGCTGCCCTCCATGAAGGCGTTGGCCTGGGCCAGCATGTTGGTGAGCAGGGCGAAGTGGTGCTCCTCGACGCCGGGTTCGGGCTTGAGCGAGGCGATGAAGTCGATGGGCACGTAGCGGGTGCCCTGGTGGAGCAGCTGGAAGAAGGCGTGCTGGCCGTTGGAGCCGGTCTGGCCCCACACGATGGGGCCGGTCTTGTAGTCCACCGGGTGACCGAAGATGTCCACCGACTTGCCGTTGGACTCCATGTCGAGCTGCTGGAGGAAGGCCGGCAGCTGGTGCAGGGCCTGGTCGTAGGGGACGATGGCCTGGGTCTCGGCGCCGTGGAAGTTGATGTACCAGATGCCGATCAGCGCCATCAGCACCGGCATGTTGTCGCGCAGGGGGGCGGTGAGGAAGTGCTGGTCCATCTCGTAGGCGCCCTCGAGCATCGCCATGAAGCCGTCGAAGCCGATGGAGAGGGCGATGGGCAGGCCGATCGACGACCACATCGAGTAGCGCCCGCCGACCCAGGCCCAGAACTCGAAGACGTTCTCCTCGCGGATGCCGAAGGCCATAGCCGCCTTCTTGTTGGTGGAGGCGGCGATGAAGTGGGCGCCGACGTCGGCGTCCGCCCCGGCGGTGTCGAGGAACCAGCGCTTGGCGGTGTTGGCGTTGAGCAGGGTCTCCTGGGTGGAGAAGGTCTTGGTGGAGACGATGAACAGGGTGGTGGCCGGGTCGAGGCGCTTGAGCACCTTCTGGATATGGGCGCCGTCGACGTTGGAGACGAAGTGGAAGTTGAGCTCGGGGTGGCGGTACTTGAGCAGCGCCCGGCTGGCCATGTTGGGGCCCAGGTCCGAGCCGCCGATGCCGATGTTGACCACGTCGGTGATGCGCTCGCCGCTGTGGCCCTTCCACTCGCCGCTGCGCACCGCCTCGGAGAATGTCCGGATCTGCTCGCGGGTGCGCTGGATCTCCGGCATCACGTCCTGGCCGTCGACCATCAGCGGCCCCTCGCCCTGGTTGCGCAGGGCGGTGTGCAGCACCGGGCGGTCCTCGGTGACGTTGATGATGTCGCCGGAGAACATCTGGGCGCGGCGCTGCACCAGCGCGGAGTGGTCGGCCAGGTCGAGCAGGGTGTCGAGCACCGCCTCGGAGATGTGGTGCTTGGAGTAATCCAGGAACAGGCCGCCGACGCGCAGGCTCATCTTCTCGAAGCGCTGCGGGTCGGCGGAGAAGTAGTCGCGGATGCGGTCGTCGGCGGTCTGCGCGTGCAGGCGCTTCAGGGCCTGCCAGGTGACGCTGCGGGTGAGCTGGAACATGATGGCCTCACATCTTCGTGGCGTTAGGCGTCGTGGTGATTCAAGCCGTCACTCGCCGGTGCGGCTGGAGATCCAGGCGCCGGCGTCGGGGATGGTCATCTCGTAGGCCTGGGTGAGCCAGGGCGAGCTGATCAGGAAGTCGGCGCTGGCCGCGTTGCAGGCCACCGGGATATTCCACAGGGCCGCCAGGCGCAGCAGCGCCTTGACGTCGGGGTCGTGGGGCTGCGGGGCGAAGGGATCCCAGAAGAAGATCAGCAGGTCGAGCTTCTGCTCGGTGATCAGGGCGCCGATCTGCTGGTCGCCGCCCAGTGGGCCGCTCATCAGCCCGGCCACCGACAGTCCCAGGGTGTCAGCGATGCGCCGGGCGGTGGTGCCGGTGCCGATCAGCTCATGATCGGCCAGGGTCTCGCGCCAGCGTTCGGCCCATTCCAGCAGCTCCGCCTTCTTGCCGTCGTGGGCAATCAGCGCAATACGCTTGCGTTCCGGCAGGGTGCGGCGCACGGAGCGCCGCGGGCGCGACTCAGTCATGGTTTCCCACCTCGAGGATCTTCAGG
>NZ_JBMHFZ010000041.1:0-5843 GCF_049166755.1 Halomonas terrestris
GAAAAAGCCCAGCACAAGCGTGACATATTTAACTCCACAATAACCATTCGACTCATTAAGTCTAATCAGTGTATCTTAACGTCATAACCAAGAGCTCTTAGCCCTTTACTCGTTCTGCCATTGCGAGGCGGACAAAGCTCCGGCCTAGCCCAGCCTGTCATCTCGGATATCTGGTTGATACCAAAATGGGGGAATTTTCGCTTCGAGCTATACGCAGCCTCGAAAAGCCTTTCTACGATATCTTCTGGCTTGCCTGAGTCCATGACGTATATCAGTAGGTCCTTTATCGTCTGCCCTGACTGATTTTTCTTTGTCCACAACCACTCTGCAAAGGCTTCAACACGGCCATCCAGGGCCGTATGGGCATCATCAATGCCCAAGACCTCTAACCGCATACGTTTAACGTGGTCCGCCGTGGAGTGGTTGGCTTTGCAGATCTCGGCAAAATCTTCGACGGTCAAGTTGCCTATGTTCTCTTTTGACAGCAACTCATGTATCACCGGAGCTCTATGATGGCAGTTGTGGTCTTCGTCAGAAGGTGGCTCTGGCAGTCGTGACCACCAAGTGAGGCCGTATTCCAAGGCTCTGGCAGGATCGGCTTTATTTTGGCTATAAAACTCTTCGTATGGGTGCTTAGCACCATCTTTAACCTTATTGTAGTAGTAGGCATGTAAGAACTGGTCAGCCTGCCACTCTGGGGGAACATCCTCGTTGAGCCATGCAGGGCGGTAGTCTGGAGCCTTGCTGGCAATGTTTCGGAGATACGACAGCCCATCGCCCCACTCCCTGATAAAACGGCTCCTATGGGCATCGTAGGCTTTCTCAGGAGTTGTATGAGTCGCTGGACCTTCCCAGACCCCATGCTTCCTTTTCTTCTTGCTGGTATCGTCAATTGTTCGCAACTGACTTCTTCTCATCTCGTATAGAGCTTCTTGCTCTACGATAACTTCCTCCGTCAGCGGGAATATCTCTTCATACGAAGATAAGTTTTCAAAGAATAGCTCTAACTGACCTAACGAGTCATCGGCAGAAAGCTCTTCTTCGCTCAGAAACACTCCAAACTCGATGTTCGTAAGCCAAGCTCTATCCGTTAGGTTAGCAGAGCCAATATATGCTCCATAGCCCTTCCACCAAATCACCTTCGAGTGAAGGATATCGGGAACAAGGTTACAGAAGATATTGTTCCCTACGTTTGCCAGCAACTTCCTAAGCAGCATTGGTGCCACTGGAACGGTGTGGTCGTATCGCATCCAGATATCGAGGCGAAGCTTGTTATCAAGACAGTTTTGGAGAAGAGTAGATGCATCGCTCCCATAGGCAATAGCTGCCTTCACAAGCTCAACATCGTCTTCACTTGATGGCAATACGTCACGAAGATATGAGCCGTTGACTTTGTTTCCGTAAAACTTCATAACCCCCCTGCTCCCTTTGCACCTATCTAAACCTTATCTATCTCGCCTGCATCACAGGCTTATCATCGTAATGAATCATATGATCGGACTCATTGGCTATCCATACTTTAGTTCCCCATGCTATTTGGTCAGCCACTTGGGAAAACTCAAACCTAGTCGAAAATACTGAAATCAACACACTGGCAAGCCCTGAAGACTGAAGAGATTCGTCAATCTTTATCTTTTCACCCTCTGTTATTGGACCTGAAATTTCAGAATAAACAAACAGGCATACCAATTTACTGGAGGAAGAATAAAAAACAGCATCAGAGAAGGCAGCTAAATCTGAGATAACCTTCGGAAGTTCGGATGCTTTACCATAGGAGGCCTTATTTGAAATGGGAGTGCCCGTACGATTGCCAAATGTAGCAATACCACCATACTCTTCCGTGAATTTCTCATATAATATACCGAGAGATTCATCAAAGAATTTCTTTCTTACATTATTCAATGCCCCCACCTCTCAAGCTCAAAGCTCTAGTTAGTATCAGCATATGGAGTATATTGCTTTTCTTGAAAATACTCCACAACTGCCTGTCGATTCAAAAAGTGTCCAAAAATGAAATTTTCATAGAATGGAATCAGCTTCCTTATATCAAACATTGCCTTATGAGCTTTAAAGGAGGACTGCTGAATAGACATGGCAAGCTTATACTCTGCTGGATAACCATTGGTTCTAGAAATCTGAAGTCTGAACACCTCATTTAATAGAGAAACAGCACACTTAACAACCTCAGCCGACCTTCTCTCTTGAAGTTTGAAGGCGATATACACAGGCATCGCATCAAGAGATGAGTTTAACCCCCTGTTTTCAAGTATAGAAGACTTATGTTTTTCAAAAATTTTCCTTAAGACCGTAAGGCTAGTAGCCTTGAAATCAAAAATCAGATCAAGAATATCTTCGTTATGCACGGGAAAAGGAAGGTCAGCAAAGACATGCCACTTTAAACCATTCAGCTTATTTTCAAACTCCTCTTCTCTTGATAACTTAGAAGCAAGAATATGCATTGGATATGCATCTACTCCATAGTTTGAAACGAAGCCACCAATTGCATTATCAATGGTTAACCATGATACACGATAAGAATGGCAGGCCATTATCGTATGAACTACCGTGTCATCAATAGCCCCTTTCAAGATATTAAGATCTTGAGGTAGATCAGCTTCAAGAATTTTGGTGTCGTCAACGACTGTGATTTTATACAAGATCTCATCAAGACCTTCAATGAAGTCTTTAAAATCTCTCTCTATATCCTCCCCTAGAGTTCTGACTAAATGCCCACTATCACTGAGGCCAAGTGTCATATACTCTGGAGATGTTATAGTGTCACGAAATTCTTTCAAAAGCCTTTTTGTTTCTTCCGTATATTTTATATTTTGTCTACAAAAACTTTTCGCCAATCCCGTCAAGCAAACATAGATAATGGTATAAACATCCGCAATGTATTCGAGCGATTCTTGCCCTGGGCTCTCCACTGGAAGTATCATCTTAGATATTGACGGATCTACAAACAACTCAAGAGCTGACTTGCATACTCCTTGAGAGTTAAGTGCATTACCTTTCATTAGCAATGGGATATTCGGATCAGCAAAAACCTCTTCACTTCTACGGGGTGAAAGCCTCCTGAGATTATCTTCCATAAAGGCAACAAGCTCATCGCCACCTTCTGGAACTTGGAGCATAAAAAAAGCATCGCTTCCATCATTCATTTCTTGTCTAATATCACAAGAAATTTGGAATGCGGCAACATAAGGTGGAATTTTACGATGAAGAGTTAAGTCTTCTACCCAGCCCTTATCTATGCCTCCCTCATTAAGAGCCAGAAGCCTTTCCGCTAAGTCTGAACTTGAGTCAATCACATACTGATTCGACGGATATATTTCATGCTCTACTACAATAGCCTTGCTTGACTTATTACCTTTATTGAAAGCAAGACCAACAACAGCATCACCAACATTTCGAGAGGTGGGAGTAAATTGCTCTGCGGTTTTATTCGACATGCTAAAACCAAGGTGTAAACCACTTACAACCTTAGAAGACCTTATCGGATCTCTTAGGAATAAATCGACAACCACTTCTTCAACTTTTGAAAAGTTTACGAAATGATACATCATTGCGAGCAATTGAATTGAGTCGTCATCATCTATACTGATTACGGAAACATCAATGCTATTTAAAAATTCACCAACCCCTTTGCCAAGACTTAACAAGACTCTCGCTTTCTGCAACAGAAACTGAGTAGCAGTTGGTTCTAAACGAATAGCTGGATCAATTGAATTTAATGCTTTATCAAACTCACCTTTATTGGCTTCATAATGGGATTTAAGAGACCAGTAGAAGCTAGAGTCTTGTGCATCATTGTGTAAATCTGATATCAGCTTATGAAAGCTGCTATACTGACTGCTATTATATAAAGCAATAAGATACTCTCTCATAATAGGAGAGAGCCACGGATCTTCCAAAGCGAGAGAGCCTTCTAGACATTTACAGACCTCACTGTAAAGTTCGTGGCGATGTAGATTTCTGGCAAGCTTAATGATAAGAAAAGGATTTATTTGTTTAAAGTCACCGCCAGAATCATAAAAATCTTGGATAAGACACGGGATATCTTTTTTATTTCTTAATCGAGACTTACTAGACGAAGCAGAATAGAGCAATAGACTAACAAACTTCTCAATAGACTCATCATCATTATCTATCAAGATTTCCTTTCCTATGAGCTTATCAGCAACACTACTATCTAAATAGTCAAGTGCCAACAAAACATCAACCACATCCAAAACATCTGCTGAAAGCACTTTCCTCTTCAATTCATTTCTTTTGCTTTCGCTTTCGCTAAGCAAAAAGCTTTGTTTTATATCACCTTCCAGATAACTATAGTCTTTGTTCTCAGTTGAATACAACAAGGCGGAAAATTCTGGGAAGTCCTCTTGCCACTTATCAATATATCTCCAACATACATCACTGAGTTGTTGATCTGCTGAGGCGGAGTAAGAAAGAATAGGCACTGCAAGTTTAAATAGCCGTTTGTCTCGCCCTTCAGATTTAACTATCAGTTTATATATATTATTGCAGAGCACCAGTATTTGGTCTTTAAGCCTCTTTTCTACAAACCAGAATGCTCGGTCGTTAAGATCGAGACTTATTTTCTTGCACAAAGCCTGTAAATACACCACTTCAAAATCGTGATCTTTATAGGTGTTTTTAGCTTTTCCGGAAAGCTTTAACGCAGCACTAAACTCATCAACTCTAAGCAGTCCTCTGATGATAGAAAGAACTTCTACATCACTACCGGTGGGTTCTGTTCTAGTGGCTTTTAGCTCATCTTTACTAGCCAAGAATTCTAAATACTGGCACCTGGATAAAAAGCCTGCATCCTTTTCACTTTTATATGCTTGAATAGCACCTTCTTCGTCATCGAGTATAAGCCTGACTCTAATCAAAGGTGCCAAAAACACATCCTTAATTTTTGGAGAAGTAGAATCAGCGAGAGCCCTAGAGATTTTTGGGTGAATAGCTCCTGCTTCAGACTGGTCTGTTAAACCAGAAATAAGCTTTAAAGCTTGTAAGTAAGGCTGAGATTCTTTGCCAAGCCTCCCTGTGCTCTCTACAGTATTTATTCTTGTCTTCGCACTATGGATATCGCCTCTACCAATGTCAGAAAAAACCTCAATTGATATTTCTTTGAGGTCATCAGGCATTAAATCCTGTAACTGATATTTATTGCCAGCAACATTATCACCGTCACCAGTGTGCTGTTGAATAGGGTGATTGCTGTCTAGGAAATACTTATTCCCCGCGACATTATCTCCTTCGCCTCCTCTGCCTCCAAATAGCGAATGAGTCATTTTTACAAAGCTTTTAAGCATAAGCAATTCCTTTTGCTAGCAAAATTTGTCGCCACCAACATTATCACCATTTCCATAGTGATACTGATTGGTTATATTTTGAACATTTTCTTGTTTGATAGTATTCAGTGTCTTTACAAGCTCAGGGTATTTCTCTATCCTTTTTCTTATACCCTTCTCACTGAGATCCTCTAATTCCTCACTTTGGTCTAGCTTGACAAGTTCTTCAGCTATCTTTTCAAGTTTCTGCTGATCATCATTGACTGCTTTAGCAAGCTCCCTCACTAGAAAATCCTTCGTAAGGGATACCCCATTTTTCGTGCATTCGTAAACAAGATTCGCAACGACACCTGCTGCAACACTCTCGATAAGCATGTCTTATTCCCTTTGATACTTATTGGTTAGCCATACACTCATATTAGGGTTATTTAGGAATGACTGCAATGAGGGGGGGGCAGCACCTAATGCGAATAAGCATCTGATTTTTATAGACTTTATAAGAGCTAAGAAGTGAGGGTATAGAGTTGCACCCTAGGTAGCGGA
>NZ_JBMHFZ010000042.1:0-4665 GCF_049166755.1 Halomonas terrestris
CTCAGCCCAGATCGATGCACAGATATTTCGTCTCGAGGAACTCCTCCAGCCCCTGGTGCCCGCCTTCCCGGCCCAGGCCGGAGGCCTTGACCCCACCGAAGGGCGCGGCGGCGTTGGAGATCAGCCCGGTGTTGATGCCCACCATGCCGTACTCCAGGGCATCGGCCACGCGCCACACGCGGCCCAGGTCACGGGAATAGAAGTAGGCCGCCAGGCCGTACTCGGTGTCGTTGGCCATGTTGACGGCATCCTCCTCGTCCTCGAAGGGGAACACCGCGGCCAGGGGACCGAAGGTCTCCTCGTGGGCGACCTTCATGCGGTCGGTGGCGAAGCTGATCAGGGTCGGGGTGAAGAAGTTGCCGCCCAGCGGATGCGGGTGGCCACCCAGCAGCAGTTCGGCGCCGTGGTCGACGGCATCGTGCACATGCTCGCTGACCTTGGCCACGGCGTTGTCGTCGATCAGTGGGCCGATATTGATGCCGGCCTCGGTCCCCTTGCCCACCTTGAGTTCGCTGTTCATGGCCACGGCCAGCTTCTCGCAGAAGGCGTTGACCACGCTGGATTGCACCAGGAAGCGGTTGGTGCAGACACAGGTCTGGCCGGCATTGCGGAACTTGGCCGCCATGGCCCCCTCCACCGCGGCGTCGAGGTCGGCATCCTCGAAGACGATGAAGGGGGCATTGCCGCCGAGCTCCAGGGAGATCTTCTGGATATGCTGCGAGGCCTGGGCCATCAGCTGACGCCCCACCTCGGTGGAACCGGTGAAGGTGATCTTGCGCACCAGCGGCGACTCGGTCAGGGCGGCGGCGATCTCGGCGGCACGCCCCGGCACCACGTTGAAGACGCCGCGCGGCACCCCGGCACGCTCGGCCAGCAGGGCCAGTGCCGTGGCCGAGAACGGGGTCTGGCTGGCCGGCTTGACCACGATGGTACAACCCGCTGCCAGCGCCGCCCCCGCCTTGCGGGTGATCATCGCCGCCGGGAAGTTCCAGGGCGTGATCGCCCCCACCACTCCCACCGGTTGCTTGGTCACCACGATGCGCTGGTTGGCCTTGGCAGGGGGAATGGTCTCACCGTAGACCCGCCGTGCCTCCTCGGCGAACCAGCGCAGGAAGCTCGCCGCATAGGCAATCTCGCCGGCGGCTTCCTTCAGCGGCTTGCCCTGCTCATGGGTCATGATCATGGCCAGGTCGTCCTGGTGCTCGAGCATCAGGTCATGCCACTTCATCAGGGTATCGGCGCGCTCCTGGGCGGTGAGCGCCTTCCAGGCCGGCAGGGCGGCATCGGCGGCAGCGATGGCGCGCTCGGTCTCGACCCGCCCCAGCCGCGGCACGTTGCCCATGCTCTCGCCGGTGGCGGGGTTGAGCACATCGATCTGCTCGCCACTGTCGGCGGCGACCCAGCTGCCGTCGATATAGGCGAAGGGACAGTAGAGATGCGTTTCCTTGAGGGCTTCCATGTTCGTCTCCTGCCGCGCGTGCGGCGCATTGTCGGCTTTCCCCACATGCTAAGCGGAAAGGCCCCGGTGCACCAAGCACCGGGGCCAATCATCTGCACATGACGCTTGCGGCGCTCAGCGCGGCGCGCGTGGCTCGCGGGACTCGGAGAGCGTGATGGAGACGGAGTCGGCGAAGCGCAGGGCGTGGGGCTTGTCGATCTCGACCTGGGCGGTGAGCACCTGCTCGTGGGCCATGATCAGGTCGAGTACCTCGCGGGTCATCCGCTCCAGCAGCAGGAAGCGATTCTCCTCCACATGGGCGATCACCTGCTTGGTGATGGTGCGGTAGTTCAGCGCCTGCTCGATGTGATTGAACGCCACCGCCTTGTCGGCGCGATAACGGATCACCGCATTGATCACCACGTCCTGGCGATTGCGTATCTCGTCCTCCTTGATGCCGATATGGGTGCGCAGTCGCAGGTTCTTGATGCGAATGGTCGCCAGGTCATGGTCGAAATGCTGGTCATCCAGGGCGTGGATCGGCATGGCAGAACTCCTTGCGTGACTGGCCTCAGCGACCATTGACCAGGGTCAGGAACTCCTGGCGCGTCGGCTGGTTGTCGCGGAAGGCACCCAGCATCACCGAGGAGGTCATGCTCGAGTTCTGCTTCTCCACGCCGCGCATCATCATGCACAGGTGGCGGGCCTCGATCACCACCGCCACCCCGCGGGCACTGGTAACCCGCTGCACCGCCTCGGCGATCTGGCGGGTCAGGTTCTCCTGGATCTGCATGCGGCGGGCGTACATGTCCACGATGCGAGCGAACTTCGACAGGCCCAGGACACGCCCCTCCGGCAGGTAGGCGATATGGCACTTGCCGATGAAGGGCAGCAGGTGGTGCTCGCACATGGAGTAGAGCTCGATGTCCTTGACCAGCACCATCTCGTCGGTCTCCGACTCGAAGACCGCACCGTTGACGATCTCCTCGAGCGACTGATTGTAACCATGATTGAGGAACTGCATGGCCTTGGCGGCGCGCTTGGGGGTGTCGCGCAGCCCCTCACGCTCGGGATCCTCCCCCAGTTCGAGGATGATCTGGCGATAGTGGTTGGCGAGTTCTTCGGTCATCGTCGGGCCCCGTGGCATTGTCGTTTGTCGTGATGCACGCGTTCAGTGGTGAGGGTCACAGGCCCAGCGGCAGTCGGCACCGCCACGGCAGGCACGGATCAATATACAAAAGATATACAAACACAGCGATATGTACAATAACGGCATCCACGAACCCTGCATTCTAGCGCAAGGTGCCCCCCATGCGCAGGCCCCGGCGCCCCGGCGGAGTGACAGTTTGTCGCGCCGGCGGGAACCGGCCCGCGGCTGCTCCAAACGCGCCGCTGTGGTAGGATGACAGCCTCTTCATGCTGTGCCCCTGTCATCCTCGAGAGCCGACATGATCAAGACCCCCACCATGCTGCTGGCCGCAGCCCTGCTGATTCCCTCCATGGCGCTGGGCGCCACCCTGGAGCTTCCTGCCGACGCCCGGGTCGAGTTCCAGGTCATCGACGCCCTGCAGCTGAGCCAGGACGAGCCTCGCCACAGCGACATCGTGATGCGTCCGGTGGCCAACGGCAACGGCACGCACCAGCTGCCCGAATACTGCGTGGTGATCGGCGATGCCCGCATGGACGGCGAGCGCATCCTCCTCACCGCCAAGGCCCTGACCTGCATCGAGACCGACGGCAGCGACAGCGATATCTACAGCGGCGAGATCTCCGCCGCCGCCTACGCGGATGACGGCAGCTACGGCGTGGCCGCCTGCGAGGCGGGCCGTTGCGAACTGACCCCCGACGACGGCTTCATGCTGTGGCTGGATGAACCGCTCGCCATCCAGGAGCAGGACAACCCCTCGGCACGGATCAACGAGCAGCGCCGGCAGGCCGAGGGCGCCGGCGTGGCCAACCCGATCCCCGCCGAGCGCCCCGACCCCGACTGAGGCCGGCCTCGGCGTCACTGCGCAACGCACCCCGCCGGGGTGCGTTGTCGTTCCGCACGATGCGCCGGTCAGGCCAGCCAGCGCGGCCCCTGCTCCAGCGCCTGCCGCTGCTGCTCCAGCATGCGGATATGGCCATCCCAGTAGCCGGCATCGGCCAGCCAGGGGAAGGCAGCGGGGAAGGCCGGATCCTCCCAGCGCGCCACCAGCCAGGCACTGTGGCGCAGCAGCCGCAGGGTGCGCAGCGGCTCCACCAGCGCCAGCTCGCGACGATCGAAGTCCAGGTGCTGCTCGTAGCCCTCGATCACCTCGGAGAGCTGCATCTGTCGCTCCTCGTCGTGCTCGGCGGTGAACAGCATCCACAGGTCCTGCACCGCCGGCGCCATCAGGCAGTCATCGAAGTCGACCAGGGCGAAGTGCTCGTCGCGTCCCAGGATGTTGCCGATATGGCAGTCGCCATGCACGCGGATCGCCTGCTCGGGTGACCAGGCATGGCGTGCCAGCTCCCGGTGAAGGGCCGCAGTGATCCGCTCGTAGGCGCGGCGCTGAGTGCGATCCAGCCAGGCGCTTCCCAGCACTCGCTCGCGGGCCTCGACCACCATGCCGTCCAGGTCCATGGCCAGGCGGTGGACGAAGGCCGAGCGCCGGCCCACCGCGTGGACGGCCCCGATCAGCTCCCCCAGCACGAACAGGTGGGCGGGGCTCTCCAGTTCCGGGGCCTGGCCGGGCAACTGGGGGTAGAGGGCGAAGCGAAAGCCTTCGGCCCGGTGCAGGCTATCCCCCGACTCGTTGCGCCAGGGCGCCGCCACCGCCACACCCGCGCTCTCCAGCTCGGCCAGGAAGTCGTGCTCCTCCTGGATCTGGGCGTCGGTCCAGCGATCGGGGCGGTAGAACTTCACCACCCAGCGCCGCCGCTCCTCGTCATGCACCAGGTAGACCCGGTTCTCGTAGCTGTTGAGCGCGAAGGGCTCGCCGGGCAGCCACAGGCCGAGCGACTCCACCGCCGCCACGATACGGGCGGGCGCCAGGCGAGCGAAGGGGTGTGGGGTGGTTTCCATGAGAGCTCCCGGAACATCAAGAATCTCATGCTATCAGGGAAGCGCCCGCTTGTGTCGCAAGGGGCGCCCGGGCGCCTCAGTGCCTCCCCGACGGCGTCCGGGCCACCGCCCAGGCCTGCACCTCCTCGGCACCGGCTCGGCGGCAGGCCGCTGCCAGCGCATCCAGGGTCGCCCCGGTGGT
>NZ_JBMHFZ010000043.1:0-4385 GCF_049166755.1 Halomonas terrestris
CGAGGTGAGCCGATCGGCGGCATCGTAGCCGAAGGCCTGGTGCCGGGCTGAGGCCAGCAGGTCGTCGATGCTGGCGACGTTGGCGTCCACCGTGTGGCCGTAGTCGCGCTCCAGGATACCGGGCACGGTGATAGCGTCGACCTGATAGGCCTGATCGAGGGTCCGGGTCTCGGTGAGGCCATTGCCGCGGGTCAGCGATGTCACCGGGCCGAACGGCGCCCGCTCGATCTGGCTGGCCAGTGTAGCGCTGGTACCGCCCGGGTCCGTGGTGGTGACCTGGCTTACCCGGGCGACCTCTAACATCCCCGCCCCTTGAAAAAACCTAGGCGCTTCAATTCTTTCAAATACCTTTTCTTGAAAACAACGACACCTGGAACCATAGATAGCACGTAGCACGCACCAAGATACACCATAAATAAATTGCTCTCATGGACATGCCCTCTCAACTCACGGGAGATATTACTGTCGATCAAGAATGGTGCCATCAACACGATGGCAAAGAGAGTGTATATCACTAAGCCCCCGACTACCTTGGTGGCGCCGCCGACTCTTCCTACGGCAATGAGCATCTTCCCGTACAAACCAAATGCTGGAATTAGCATGACTGAAAATGCTGAAAAGAACAGCAGTGTTGTCAACCATATCATTACTTTAATCTCCACGATCTAGCCATAGGTTTGGAGGAGTAATTTTTTGCCCCATCAGCTCTCCAACACCGACTGACGCCCCCTCAATAATGGCCGCAGTAGTATTCCCCGGTGCTTTACTAATGCCAGGAGAGGCGATGTAACGCCCCACGATCCTGAAACGGTGTGGGCCAACGTACCGCCCTACAGTTACTCCTACAGGCCCTCCTACTGCTCCGCCCATGGCAGCGCCTATTGGTGTCATCGGTCAGCACCTGGGGCCTGCCCAGGTGGTCGACGTGGACCTGGTAGATCGCGTCGTCGGTGAGGTAGGCCAGCGGGGTGCCGTCCAGCCAGACATATTCGGCGAGGGTGGGGCCGTTGTAGCCTAGCTGGCGAGGGTGCAGTCCACGGTGGCATTGCAGATTTCAATTTGGAGGTTTTTTGGGGCCATGTCTTACAAAGAGCACGCCAAAGCAGACGCTTTTCACCAACCCCATTAAAGAGCCTAAGACCAGAAAAAACCAAAACGCAGCATCATATTGCTCAGCAGTTTCATATAGTCCCATCGCCATAGAAAGCCACCTTGCCAACAACCCTGCCACAGCACCAATTCCAGCCCCAATCAAAAAAATAGGAAGAGAAATCAGCGCTGCGATAAAAATAGATTTAATATATTTCATTTTAATTTACCAAGGGCTATTGGAAATAATGGTGCTTGCCAGGTTCCCTGATGTCGCGCCAACGGTTATTAAGACACTAGGATTCTGTGGCGCTTCCACCGCATTAGATATAGCCCATAGACGTTGGCTAAGAGATGCTGATTCCCACCTCCTATTTGCCATGATGGCTGTATAGCCCGACGTTGATGCTCCAATCAGCTGTCCGGTGCCAGCTCCTAAACCTCCCCATAATGCTCCTCGCATGCTAGCGGAGTACACATCATCACAGCTTCCGGTGAGCTGATTTTTAGCCGCTGCCACCCCCGCGCCAATGGCCCCACTGCCTACGGTATTGACGATGATGCTCGTGCGCCAGACCAACCCGCTTGTGATTGTGCCGAGCCCTCCCCCAGCCGCGCCGGTAGCCGTTGACGCAGCGAGCGAACTCCAACTAAAGGCTTCGTCTGAACTCAGCTGAGCTAGCACATTGATACCCCCGCCAATCACTGCTCCATACAGACACCACGGGCAAAGCCCCTCAGGGTCAGTGAAGAATACCGGGTTCGCCTCGGCATACAGATAGAGATTCAGCCCGCCCACCAACCCGATCGGATCGCTGGTCAGGTAGCGTCCGGTCTGCGGGTCGTAGACGCGGTGCCAGTTGTAGTGAAGCCCGGTCTCGGCGTCATGGTACTGACCCGGGAACCTGAGGCTAAACGTCAGGCTGCCGGTGGTGATGGCCTCGCCGAAGGGCCGGTAGTGCGCTTCCCAGGCAATAGCGCCGGTGGCATCGGTCAGCACCTGGGGCGTGCCCAGGTGGTCGACGTGGATGTGGTAGATCTCGCCGTCTGCGAGATAGGCCAGCGGGGTGCCGTCCAGCCAGACATACTCCGCCTGGGTGGCGCCGCTGTCGGCAGCGATCTCCGCCAGCAGTTCGCCGCCCGGGCCGTAGAAGAACCGAGTCGTGGTTCCACCCACGCGCTTCTCGGTGCGCTGGTGGTGGACGTTGTAGGCGTAGGTGGCGATGGTGCCGTCCACGGTGGCCTCGATCAGCCGGTGGTGGCTGTCGTAGACGAAGGTGTCCTGGCCGCGCTGCACGAGGTTGCCGGCAGCGTCATGCTGGTAGCTCTGGCTTTCGGCCTCGAGCAGCCAGTTGTTGCTTCGGTTGACCTGGTAGCTGTGCCGCTGGCCGTCGCTGAGCCGCGCCGTGCGGTTGGCGTTATGGTCGTATTCGAAACCCAGGGCGCCGTAGCCGCCGGTGGCCGAGGTGAGGCGATCGGCGGCGTCATAGCCGAAGGCCTGGTGCCGGGCTGAGGCCAGCAGGTCGTCGATGCTGGCGACGTTGGCATCCACGGTGTGGCCATAGTCCCGGTCCAGGATGCCGGGCACGGTGATGGCGTCGACCTGGTAGGCCTGATCCAGCGTCCGGGTCTCGGTGAGGCCGTTGCCGCGGGTCAGCGATGTCACCGGGCCGAACGGGGCCCGCTCGATCTGGCTGGCCAGTGTGGTGCTGGTACCGTCCTTCTCGGTGGTGACCTGTTCCACCCGGCCAGCGCTGTCGCGCTGGTAGGTCACCACCCGCCCGCTGGGGTAGGTGATGGTGTCGATCTGCCCGGCCCCGTCGTAGCTGTAGCTCAGGGTGTGGGTCTCGCCGTCGACGCTGCGGGTCTCGCGCTTCACCTCGCCGCTGGGGTGGTAGTCGAAGGTGGTAACCCCGGCCCCGTCGGTGACCGAGGTGAGGCGGCCGATGCCGTGCTCGGCACCGGGATTGTCGTAGCCGAGAATGACGTCGGGCTCGGCCGGGTCGTCGGTGGCGATGCGGGTGAGCCGGTTGAGGGCGTCATGGGTGTAGGTGGTGACCTGGCCCAGGGCATCGGTGCGGGTGGCCAGGTTGCCGGCTTCATCATAGGTGAACAGGGTCTCGCCGCTGTCGGGGCTGACCAGCCGGGTCACGTCGCCGAAGCCGTTGTGGTAGTAGCTGGTGCTGCGCAGCCGGTAGTCGCTGACCTGGATGAGGTTGCCGGCGTCGTCGTAGCGCAGGTCGGCGCGACGGCCAAGCGGGTTGGTGACCCGGGTCGGCTGATGAAAGCCGTCGTAGTCGACGCCGTAGGCATCGCCGGCGGGATCTTCCTGGCGGATCAGGTTGGCCACGCGGTCATGATCAAGCTGGGTGGAGTAGCCCAGGGCATTGGTGATGGCCAACAGCCAGCCGTTCTCGCCGTAGCTGCGCTGCTCGCTCCACCGCTCTGCCAGATGTTCGTCCAGCATCCGCGTGGCGATGGGATCGCCCAGATCGTTGAGATCGTGCTCGAGGCGGTGGCCGCTGGCATCGGTGGTGGCCACCCGCCGCTGGGCGTCGTCGTAGTGATGGGTCAGCGTGGCGCCGTTGGGCAGGGTCTCGCCGATCAGCAGGCCGGCGGGGTCGAAGGTGAAGGTGGTGGTGCCTGTCGGGCCGGTGAGGCTGATGAGCCGCTGGCGATCGTCGTAGGCCAGGGTCCAGCTGACGCCGTTGGCGTCGGTGACCGTCTGGGGCCGGCCCTGGGCGTCGTGGCCGGCGAGCTGGGTGACATGGCCCAGGGCGTTGGTGATGGTGGTCAGGTTGCCCTGGCCGTCGTAGCCGAAGGTGGTCAGGTCGGTGACGTCGCTGCGCGGGCCGTCGATGCTGGCCAGCTGCCCGGGCGTGCCATCGACGTCGTCGGGGTGATAGGTGTAGGTCCAGGTGCGCTCGCCGTCGCCGTAGCGCTCGGCCACGCGACGGCTGGTGAGGCGGTAGCGGTCGTCGTAGCCCAGGGTGGTGACCCGTCGCGGCTCGGTGATGGCGATCGGCAGCGCCACCTCGGGGTGCCAGCTGGTGGTCACGGTGCCGCCGTGGGCATTGGGGGCCTGAGTCTCGAGGCCGCGGTCGTTGTGCTGGAAATCCCGGCGCTGGCCCTCCTCGTCGGTGATGCGCGAGACGAGGCCCCGGCTATCGTACTCGAAGGTGCGGATGCCGCCGTCGAAGCCGGTGCAGGGGGCGCCCTCGATGGCCTCGGGCTTGAGTCGGCCATTGTGACGGGCGTAGGTCAGGGTCTGCTCGTGACCCAGGGCGTTGGTGACG
>NZ_JBMHFZ010000044.1:0-3776 GCF_049166755.1 Halomonas terrestris
GCCGGCGCGCCGCAGCACTTCGAGCAGCCCCTGCAGCAGGTGGGGCAGCGCCTCGGCGGTCTCGCCTTCCTCCGCGGTGACCAGCGCCGGCGCGCCCAACGCCGCGGCCGTAATGGGCAGGCAGCCCAGCAGCAGTCTCCTCCCGTGCCCCATGCTCAGCTCCTTGCCGTCTCAACTCCTGGCGTAGTGTAGTGGCCAAGGGCCCCCTGACCGCCCCCATCATCACGCGATTCCCGCCTGCCCGTATCGACCTTGCGCTGGGTCTATGGCGATGCTTTGCAGTTATTTCAGGATTTGCTTAGGCTGTTGATGCGGAGACAGTTCATCACAGACTATCGCATGGAAGCGGCTCCGCCCGACCATGCCCGATAGGGGCGGTAGCGTGCCCAAATCCCGCTGAAAGATGCGAAAGGATGATTGAAACCGGATAATGCAGAAGGCGCGCGAAGAATTCATATGTGGCTTACTTTTAATATTGTTATTGCTCAACGGGCTAGAAATGTTTTGCGTGCCGCAAAAGCTGAATAAACGCGCCGGCGCGTTCAAGTCAATAAACGAGCAGGAAGTCTAATACCAGCGCTATGGAAATCACCAATAATCCGCCTCGAGTAGGAAAAGCTGAACTTCTTGATCGCCAATTCGCAGATTGGTGGCTATTTTTAAATACTTGGGGCATATCTGCGTTCCTGTTGTTTCTTGCTTGCCTCGGAACAGGTGATCACAAGCACTTCTGTGCAGTCTTGTCTTCCCTGCTGTTGGCATGGGGATACTGGGAAGGCCGAGAGTGTTTTCCCCATTTCGTCCGGCGGTTGCGTCGGCAGCGCTCTCCCGAAGCGAAGGCACTTGAGAGCGAGATATTTCGCGACCATTTCTTCAAGAAGTTACTCTCCTATTTCCCCTTTCTCCTGGGGATATCAACTCTTGGCGCCTTGCTTGTGTGGCCCGCATTCAACGACAACTGGTGTGCCTATGTATCGTTCTGGCCGCGCTAACCATTAGTTCCAAGGGACCGCCGGCAAGCTGCGCTTGCCGGTTCGCTCCGAGCTGCGCCCTCCGCCGGCCCCTGAACTTAAACGTTAGCAATAAAGGAGGTGCTTCATGGGGCTCTGGGATATGATCGTTGAATCTTGGGAAAAGGCGTGCGAGGAAGTTGATCATCCTAAGTTATCAAGAGGGTCAGTGTTAAGAATTGAATTGACGAGGTTGGGCATTATTGGATTCGATCATTATGGAATATATGCCGGAAATAAAAAAGTTATTCATTTCTCAGGGGGAAGGATACGAAAGGAATCGCTGGATAAGTTTATCGAAGGTGCTGGAATATTTAATGGGGGTTTTGTTGAGGTGATGTCTTTTTCAAGTTCAGCAATAGAAAACATAACGCTTGAAGAGTCTTATCAAAGAGCTAAGTCATGTGTCGGTATGGCAGGATACGATGTTTTGGACTCAAATTGTGAACATTTTGCCTTATGGTGTCGTACGGGTGAAGCATTCTCGGGGCAAGCATTTGGCAGCGAATCAGAATTATTTGATATTCCAACTGCTGCTATGGCAGCAAACATCCCAAGAATGATTGGTAGTGCATTTAATAGACTTGGAATGCAAAGAAGTCGAGAAATTAGTATTAGTGGCATAGTCGATGTGTGAAATATATCCGAAGATCCGGTGGCAACTGCGTCTCTGTCTCAGGATTCGCTGGGTCTGCCGCTGGAGACGATGGACGATTATCGCTTCATGGATCACTTCCCCGGCGCGAATCATTTCGGTGTCTGGCCGCTGGCCATGGCCGCCTAGGCCTGCTTCGGCCAGGATGAGTGGCCCGAGAGTCTTCCTGAGCCCACGGCAACCATTGAGCATCTGCTTCCCGAGCTCGAGGCCGCCGCTTTAACCCTGTGCGCAGATCCGCCACTCCGTTTGCTATGATGCGGACGCCTCGGCATGATGCGCCGAAGGCATTCCCACAAGAAGAACCGACCATGCAAACGCCAAAAAGCGGCGCCGCAGATTCGGCCGGTGCTACCCGAAAGGCTGGGGCCGACCCAACCATCTGGATCCTGGACAGTGATTAACCCCTCAAACGGCTACTCTGAACCCGCCCCCGATTGCTCGGCGATCCCGACCGATGCGTCTGTCGAACAAGGCGCCTGGCGCTGGTTGCTCGTGGGCGGGTTGTTGTCGGCGCTCCTGTATGTGGTGCTCCCGTACGGACTCCTGGCCAGCGCGGTCTATGTGGCCATCACCGCACTTGCGGCATTCGCCGTTGCCCTCGCGGTCAAGACCCGATCGCAGTTGGTCTGCCCGCCCGCGTGGCTCCTGATCGCCTGCGCCCTGGGGCTGGCCGCGAGCGGTCATGCCATTTGGTACTGGCTGGACCTGCACGGCCTGGAACCCTTTCCTTCGCTCGCCGACGCCTTCTATCTCGCCATCTATCCGCTATTCATGGTCTCGCTCTGGAAACTCGGCCAACGAGCCGGCCGGGACGATGGCGCCCTGAGTGATGCCCTGATCGTCGGTGTCGCGGCGGCCGTCCCGGGCTGGGCATTGCTGATCGCGCCGTACGTGAACGATCCCGACCTCTCCACTGTGCAGCTGCTGGTCTCGACGGCTTATCCGGTTGCCGACCTTATCCTGTTGCCGCTGATCCTTCGGCTGATTTTCCTGCACCGCGCCAGGGTCACGGCCCATCTATTCCTGCTCTCGGGCATGCTGGCCTATCTGGTTGCCGACATGCTCTATGCCCATGGCAATACCGTGGGCTGGTACGCCCCCGGCGGGATGACCGATGCCCTGTGGCTGGTGGCCTACGCGTTGATTGTCGCCGCGATATGGCACCCGTCGGCCTCGGTCGAACTGCGGTCCGATGTCTCCCACGTTGAAATGTCAGGGCGACGCCTTGTGGTCCTTGGCTCCGCCTCCCTGCTGGCCCCTGCCGTGATCCTCCTGACCGCTGGCGTTGATGTCGCGGTGGTGAGAATCGCTGCCATCGGCTCCATACTGCTGTTCCTGCTCGTCATGCACCGCATGGCCGGGTTGATGCGGCAAACCCACCGCCAGGCCGAGGAGCTGGAAAAGCTCACGCGTACGGACCCCCTGACCGGAGCCGCCAACCGCCGGTATCTGGACGAGGCGATGGCGCGTGAGATTTCCCGTGCCCGGCGCCTGGGCTCGCCGATGACGCTGGCCTTCATGGACCTGGATCACTTCAAGCGCTTCAACGACACTTTCGGTCATGCGGCGGGGGATATGCTGCTGGAGGAGCTGGTGGGCGCATGGCGTCCCGTCCTGCGTGAGACTGACCTGCTGGCCCGCGCCGGCGGTGAGGAGTTCGTGGTGGTGCTGCCAGATACCGGGCCGGGGGAGGCACGCCGGGTGGTGGAGCGCTTGCGGCAATGCATGCCGCATGGGCAGACCTGTTCTGCCGGTATCGCCGAACTCGGGCCGGGCGACTCGGCCGATGAGCTCATGGCCCGGGCCGACCGGGCCATGTATGCGGCCAAGCATGGCGGCAGGGACCGAGTCGTTCTCACCGCAGACGGCAACGGCGATGTCGAGAAGCCATGAATAGTGCCTCAATAACAAGGGGGTGGTAGGCCGTTTCGCCCGGCTGTTTCAACGAGAACACACGGGATCGTTCTCGTCGTGGCGGCTACCTGCTGGTGGCACGGTTGCCCAGGATCTCGGCGGAGTCAACGCAAGCGGTCATGATCCGCCTGCTGAAGCCTCGCTGGTGAGCGGCGGGTCCGCTGGGGCATCCCCAGGGCCCGGTGCATTCCCTC
>NZ_JBMHFZ010000045.1:0-3629 GCF_049166755.1 Halomonas terrestris
CGCGTTTCTGGGGGAGATCACGGCAGACCGGAGGTTAGACTTTAGGCTATAGACAAAGGTATAATGCAGCGCAATATGAACAGCGATGCGAGGCCGTACCCATGAGCCATGCCAAGATGACCTTTCCCACCATCTGGGATCTGGTGGATTCCCGGCGCCCTGTTGTCATGCCCCTGCTTGGTGGGCTGTGGCGCGGGGTGATGAGGCTGGCCGAGGCACAGTGCCAGGCGCAGGCGCGCCGGGGTTTCCACCCGTACGTCTGATGCCAGGCTCCGCCGCGAGCCGCAGGCAGAGAAGATCATGACCAGGAAAAGCCCGGGCCGTCAGGCCCGGGCTTTCTCGATCGTGGAGATGACGCTCTGTGACGGGGCTTACACCACGCCCTGATCGATCATGGCGTCGGCCACCTTGCGGAAACCAGCGATGTTGGCGCCGAGTACCAGGTTGGTCGACTCGCCGAACTCCTCGGCAGTGTCGGCGCACTGCTTGTGGATGTTGGCCATGATCTCCTTGAGCTTGGCGTCGACCTTCTCCAGGGGCCACTGTTCCATGCTGCTGTTCTGGGCCATTTCCAGCTGGCTGGTGGCCACGCCACCGGCGTTGGCGGCCTTGCCGGGGCCGTAGGCGATCCTGGCCTCCAGGAAGCGATCCACGGCTGCGGCGGTGGAAGGCATGTTGGCACCTTCGCTGATGCAGGTGATGCCGTTGCCCAGCAGCGTCTCGGCATCTGCCTCGGTGAGCTCGTTCTGGGTGGCGCAGGGGAAGGCCACGTCGCCCTTGATGCGCCAGACCGCATGACCATCTTCCGGGTAGTCTCGTGCCGGGATGTAGCTGGCCTCGGGGTGCTTGCCGAGATACTCCTCGAGGGAGGTGCGCTTGACCTCCTTGAGCTCCTTCAGGAGGTCCAGGTCGATGCCGCGGGGATCATGCAGAGTGCCGCGTGAATCGGAGCAGGTCACGGGCATGGCGCCCAGCTCGTAGAGCTTCTCGATGGTGTAGATCGCCACGTTGCCGGCCCCGGACACCAGGCAGGTCTTGCCTTCGATGCTTTCACCGCGCGCCTCGAGCATGTTCTGGGCGAAGTAGACGGCACCGTAGCCGGTGGCCTCCTTGCGGCCGATGGAGCCGCCCCAGTTGAGGCCCTTGCCGGTGAGCACGCCCTCGTAGCGGCCGGTGAGCCGCTTGTACTGGCCGTACAGGTAGCCGATCTCCCGGGCGCCCACGCCGATGTCGCCGGCCGGGACATCGGTGGTCGGGCCGATGTGGCGATGCAGCTCGGTCATGAACGACTGGCAGAAGCGCATGATCTCGCCATCGGACTTGCCCTTGGGATCGAAGTCGGAGCCCCCCTTGCCGCCACCGATGGGCAGGCCCGTCAGGGCGTTCTTGAAGATCTGTTCGAAGCCGAGGAACTTGATGGTTCCCGAGGTAACGCTGGGATGGAAGCGCAGGCCGCCCTTGTAGGGGCCGAGGGCGGAGTTGAACTGCACGCGGTAGCCCTTGTTGACCTGGACCTTTCCAGTGTCATCGGTCCAGCAGATGCGGAACATGATCTGACGCTCCGGCTCGACGATCCGCTCGATGATGCTGTGGTCGTGGTAGAAGGGGCTGCGCTCGAACAGCGGACGAAGACACTCCAGCACTTCCTCGGCGGCCTGGTAGAACTCGGTCTGGGCGGGACTGCTCTTCCTGAGGCCTTCCAGGGTGTCATGAACGTACGGCATGGCGGTTTCCTGTGATGGTGGATGTGTGAGGAGGGGTCGCTCTGCGGCGGCCTTGCCTGAAAAACGCTTCCACAATGGTGCTCAATATATAGCAATGCACCATTATGCAGCAAGCGTATGGGCCATGCAGGGATTAGACATAGATATGAGCCAAAAATGCTTGTAAATGCCAAAAATCGTTGCACCATTAATAAACATTAGAATATCTTCAAAGATGGTGATTAAACGTTAGGTGCGGATGAGTGGAGTCGCCCGGCCCCGGGAGGGCTGTTATGATGCGCGCTCCGCTTTGCTTGTTGGAGGCTGTCTTGAGCCTGACTACGCCAGCACTGTTGTTTCCGGCCATTTCCTTGCTGCTGCTGGCCTACACCAACCGCTTCCTGGTCCTGGCCCAGTTGATTCGCAGGTTGGCTGACGAGGAGCGCAGCCAGCATCAGGATGTCACCGCGCGGCAGATCCTGATGCTGCGCAAGCGCATCTCCTTGACCAAGCGCATGCAGGTGGCCGGAGTGATGAGCTTCCTGCTCTGCACCCTGTCGATGTTCGCCCTGTTCCTGACCCTGGAACAGACGGGTATGGTCCTGTTCGGCCTGAGCCTGGTGACACTCTCCGTTTCGCTGATCTATTCGCTGTGGGAGGTCACGATCTCGACCAATGCCCTGAACGTCCAGTTGCAGGGCATCGAGGATCTCCGCAAGTCGGGAAGCGACAGGCAACACCAGGATGAGCAGGGAGAGTGCAGATGAGTATGCCGTGCGAGTTGCTGCTCTATTGTCGTGCCGGGTTCGAGCCTGACCTCGCCGCCGAGGTGGCGGAAAAGGCCGAGGGGGCGGGCTGGCAGGGTGAGAGTCGTTTCACGGTCAACTCGGGCTTCGTCCGTTTCGTGGTGGCGGGGGGGGAGCCGGCGAACGCTCTCCACCGGGCGCTGCCCCTGGCCTCCCTGGTATTTGCCAGGCAGAGCCTGGTGGCGCTGCCGCCGCTCTCTCTCGAGCGGGAGGATCGCCTTGGCCCGATCATCGAGCAGGTCGTGAGCAGTGGCTGGAGCTTCGAATCACTGTGGCAGGAGACGCCGGATACCAACGACGGCAAGGCCCTTGCCGGCTTGATCAAGGCGCTGAGCCGGCCGCTTGAGTCGGTGCTGAAGAAGCGCAAGGCACTGCGGCGCAAGGCAGGCGGTCGACGCCTGCACCTGCTGTGGAGCAGCGGCGACCACGTGCAACTGGGCATGAGCTTTCCCGGCAACCGCAGCGAGATGCCGGGGGGCATTCGTCGGCTGCGCTTTCCCCATGCGGCCCCGAGCCGTTCGACCCTGAAGCTCGAGGAGGCCTGGCACGAGTTCGTCCCCCGTGAGCAGTGGGACACGCGGCTGGCCGAGGGTATGCAGGCGGTGGATCTCGGCGCCGCCCCGGGTGGCTGGACCTGGCAGCTGGTGAAGCGCGGGATGCATGTCTATGCCATCGACAATGGCCCCATGGACAAGGTCCTGATGGCCACGGGGCAGGTGGAGCACCTGCGCGAGGATGGCTTCGTCTGGGAGCCGCCGTACCGCCTCGACTGGCTGGTCTGCGATATCGTCGACAAGCCGGCCCGGGTGGAGGCGATGGTGGAGCGCTGGCTGGTGCGGCGCTGGTGTCATGAGGCAGTGTTCAATCTCAAGTTGCCGATGAGGCGGCGCTGGCCCGAGGTCGCGTCCTGTCTGGAACGGCTCGAGCAGTCACTGGCGGCGGCCGGGATAGCGGCGGAGGTCGGCTGCCGTCACCTCTATCACGACCGTGAGGAGGTGACGGTTCACGTGCGGCTGCGCGACTAGCCGCCTCTGGCTGCTTGCCGAGTGGCCAGCGTCCGGGCGGAGCTGGCCACCTGCTTCAGTGAGTGGTCGGCTCGTAGATCCGGATGCGCTCCTCC
>NZ_JBMHFZ010000046.1:0-3143 GCF_049166755.1 Halomonas terrestris
CTCGACCTGGCCGTGGCCCGCACGGCGATCCAGGACATCAACCAGCGCGGCAAGCCGGTAGGGATCAACCTGTCACCGGCCTCGATCCGCGATTCGCACTTCGTGATGGCGTTGCGCGCCCTGATCAACTCGCACCACGAGGCCGCCGGCCAGCTCTGGCTGGAGATGCCCGAGTCCATGGCGATTCACGACCTGGCCAGCTTCCGCAGCTTCTGCCGGGAACTGCAGCCGCTGGGCTGCCGGATCGGCCTGGAGCACGTGGGCGGGGAGTTCAAGCGCATCGCCGACCTTCACGACCTGGGGCTGGCCTACCTCAAGATCGACGTTGCGCTGGTCAGGGGGGTCGACCGGAGCCCGGAGCAGCAGACCATCCTGCGCGGCATGGCGACGCTCTGCCATTCGCTGGGGATCCTGGCCATCGCCGAGGGTGTCGAGTCGCTGGAGGAGTCCAGGGTGCTGTTCGAGCTGGGCATGGATGGCGTCACCGGCCCCGGCATTCGCCAGAACGACCGGCCCGCCTGAGGCGGCGGGCCGGTCGGATGCTGCTGCGAGGGCGCGGCATCACCTAGATGACGCCGTCCTCCTCCTCGTCCGCCCCCGACATCAGTCTCAGGCCGTTGAGCCGCCGGCGCAGCGACTGGCGCTCCATCACCTTCTGCTGGGCCGGCTCGGGCAGGTCGGTGAAGCTGATCACGCCCTTGTCCATCAGCACCTCGATCACGTCCTCCAGCACGCGCACGAAGGCCAGGTCCGAGGCCTGGAAGTGCGCCTCGCCCTGATGCCCCTCCCCTTCCATCAGGAACGACAGCAGCTCCGGTGAATCCGCGGCCAGGTACTCCCGGCAGTCGGGTGTCGCCTCCCGGCTGACCAGCTCGATGCGGCCGTCGTCGTCGCGCTTGATGTACATGGGTGTCTCCACAGAAGCCTCTTGCCTGCCATCATAGGGCAGACCGGCCGGAGGTGCATGGGGATATGTCGCGTAACGAGGACCACCCGAGGAGGAAGGCATCCGTCAGGGGCTGCACGCCGTGCCTGAAGCGCCCGAAAGCAAGCGCCCGGCAAGGCCGGGCGCTCGGTGGGGGAAGACGTTGTATCACTCGATATTGAGGTTCAGCTCATCCAGATCCCCGGTGAAGTCCTTGAGGAAGATCTGCTGATCGGCCAGATCGACATCGGGTGACTCACCGAAGGCACCTTCGGTGCTCACATAGAGGATGGAATTGCCATCCCCGTCGCTCTCGAGATGCAGATACCGGCCGATATCACCTTCGTCCTCCCCTTCCTGAAGGAGCGATCGAAACTCGAGGGAATCACCTTCGCCGGTGCTGAAATCCATGACGTTGTCGATCGCGGGCTGTTCAGTCGTCCCCTGATGGCTTGCTTCTTCGCTGAAGTCCCAGATAAAGGTATCCGCACCGGCACCACCATACATGGTGTCGTTGCCGGCTCCACCGATGATCAGGTCGTCACCATCGCCACCTGAAATGAGATCGTCACTGCTCGACCCCTGCAAGATATCATTGCCTGAGGTCCCTTCCAGCAATTCACCATCAGGACTCGAAGTGAACTCCCACTCCACTGAAGCCGTATCACCATCGCCATCCGTAATAACGGCTTCAAGCCCTATTGTGGCAGACTCACCTGTCTGAATAGTTGTGATACTGGCGCCGGACACTCCGAAACCATTTCCGGCATCACTCTCCGCGCTGATGTGTACTGAGTCAAAGACCTGATCTGATGAGACCGTCCAGGTACCATCGTCATTCTCAGTGGCGGTAAATGAACCATCGAGCTTTTCACCATCACGCCAGAGCTCGAATGTCGGCACCTCACCCTTGTTGGGATCAAGGCCCCAGAAGCTGAATGTGATAGCGTTTGATTCCAGAAGAGTGGCTCCACCGGATGGTTCTTCAAGCGACTTCCCATCAGAGGATTCCGACCATCCCTCCCCATCGAAGAATTCCAGAATCAGGACTTCGGAAGGATCATCGATGGTACTCCCCTGAGAAACACCGAGAGCATTGTTATTGTAATTTACCGTATCACCTTCTGCCACACTTGCCTTGATGACAATCGAGCCAGACCCCCCGACAGTTTCAGCATCGGTGAAGTACGCGGGATCACCCGTGTTACCACCCCCGAAGCCAGTATCATTGGAAAAACCAACCTCGATTGTCTCAGCCTGGACACCGTTTATCGGCTGATACTGATGGAATGTATAGGTACCGTCACCGTTATAGACAACGGAGAACACAACGACCTCATTGTCCCCTTCGCCATGATAAGCATCTATCGATCCATCACCATTATCGCGATAAAGAAGCTCATTTCCATCTGATGTCATTCGTTGGTCCGTGCCGGAGTGCACCCAGTGCGAACCATCATTGCTTCCGGAAATCTGGACAGTGCCGTTCTGAAAGTCAGCACCAAAAGTGAATGGAATCTCATCGGTGAGCTCCGATCCCACTTCATGAATCATGGCGGCATCACGAACCGGCTCGACATGCGGCCCATCATCATTGATGTCGATCACCAGAGTGGACTCTTCCGACTGCGACCCATCATGATCCGTCACGCGCACATCGAACAGATCCTGTACCTGGTCGGCTTCACCGGTCAGATCGACTTGGTCATGATCCAGAGTATTGCCGTCCAGCACATAGGTCCAACTGCCATCCTGATTTACTGTCAATGTGCCATAGTCACCCATCACACTAGTGCCATCTTCCGTGACACTGATCCAGTTACCATCCTTGTCCTTCACTTCGATAAAATCCAGGTCATCCGCACCAGTATCAATCGTGAAACTTCCTGTTGCAGTGGTAGAACCACCACCGCTTCCTTCTGGCAGTGCTGATTCCCAGACGGTTCCGTCGTCCACTGTCAGTACGGGTACAGAATCGATGACCATTGTACTTGTAGACTCACCTGCCACCAGGTTTTCGTAATTCCCTCCCTGTGTCGTGTCAACAGAGAACTCAACCAACTCATCACCGTCAGCGACATTAGGTGCATCAAAGGTCACGCTGCCTTCGGTGGCACCGGCCAGGATGGTGATCTGCTCGCCGTTGTTCAGGGTGATCACCAGGTCGGTCTCGGGGGCGTGGTCCACCGTGGCGGTGACGGTGATCTCCTCGGCCTCG
>NZ_JBMHFZ010000047.1:0-2168 GCF_049166755.1 Halomonas terrestris
CTGGTGTTCCCGGCGATCGTGCTGTTCCTGCCCCAGTTGCTCTATTGATGGTCGTCCGAGCGAGGGCGGCCCGAGGAGAATTGCGATGAACATGGACGAGTCCGGACTCGATGCCAGGCATCCGGGGGGTGAGGGGGCGCCGTCGGCCCCCAGGGCGGAGCTGGACCTCAACCAGTTCCTGCCCTATCGGCTCAACCGCCTGGCGGACCAGATCAGCCAGGCGCTGGCCGAGCTCTATGCCGAGCGCTACCAGCTCAACGTGGCCCAGTGGCGGGTGCTGGCCTGGCTCAGCCACTGCGACGACCTGACGGCGAAGAAGATCTGCGCCTATACCAACATGGACAAGGCGCGGGTGTCGCGGGCCATCCAGGCCCTGGAGGAGCGCGGCCTGATCTCCCGAACGCCCTCGCCACGGGACCAGCGGCTGCACGACCTGCACCTCACCGAGGCGGGCCAGGTGCTGCTGGCCGAGCTGGTGCCCGAGGCCCAGGCCTGGGAGGCGGAGCTGGTGGCCACCCTGAGTGCCGGCGAGTATCGCGACCTGCTCAACGTGATGCGCAAGCTCGAACGCCAGCTCGAGCGTATCGGCTGAGGCTCTCTTCTCTCTATACAGGGACAGGCTATACAGGGACAGGCTATACAGGGGCAGGGGCCTTTCTGCCGACTCCCTGCGCGGGCGTTGCCCGAGCGCCGGCAGCAACGTGTTGCCGGTTTTTTGTTTGCAGGCTATCTGACGTAACGTAATTTTCTGCCGGGGTCCGGATGGCTCTCGTCCACTGCATGCCGGGCCATGTGCCAGGAGGTGATTTCATCATATTGTTTTTTAACAATTTTCTATGCATTCTACTTAAGTTGTATTAGCTATTGGTCGTGATGGCGTTGCACTCATGGCCATGGGAAAGGCATTGTATGCCGGGAAGTGTTTCCTTGGGCGGTGTTTTGAAGAGGTTTGATGTATCGCATCAGCCGCCCTGAAACCCCGCTCTCTGCTACCCGACGATACCGCCAGCTGCCCGCGACGACGGAGGAACTGAACAATGAACAAGACAACAGGCCTGATACTCGGCACCCTGACAGCCGCCATCATGAGCACATCCGCCCTGGCCCAGACCACCATCACGGTCAGCACCTGGGCCGGCCCCAACCACGGCATCAACACCATGGTCTGGCCGACCTGGAAATCCTGGATCGAGGAGGCCACCGACGGCCGCGTGACCGTCGAGGTGGTTCACGACATGGGGCCGCCCGCCTCCCAGATGGAGATGGTGGCCGACGGCATCGCCGATGCCACCTGGGTCTTCCACGGCTACAACACCGGCCGCTTCGAGCTGACCAAGCTTCCCGAATTCCCCACCTTCGAGGACTTCTCCTCCGAGAACGCCTCCGCCGCCTACTGGCGCACCCACCTGGAGCACCTGGAGCAGGCCGGCGAGCACCGCGGCGTCGACGTGGTGGCGGCCGGCGTGCACGGCCCGGGCTGGATCTTCAGCAGCGAGCAGTACGAGACCCTCGACGACATGAAGGGCAAGCGCATCCGCGTCGGCGGCGGCGTGATGGGCGACCTCTCCAATGCCCTGGAGCTGACCGGCGTGGCCCTGCCCCCCACCGGTGTCTACGAGGCGGGCTCCCAGGGGGTCATCGATGGCGCCATGCTGGTACCCGAGGGGCTGCGCAGCTTCCGCGTGGCCGAGATCTTCCCCTACACCCTCAAGGTGGATGGCGGCTTCTATCGCGGCAGCTTCACCATCGTGGTCAACCCGATGATCTGGGACCAGATGTCGGCAGAGGACCGCGAGGCGGTCGAGGCCGTCTCCGGTGAGCGCCTGTCGCGCCTGTTCGGCTACATGATGGACGTCTCCGACGTGCGTGGCGTCGCCTTCGCCGAGGAGCAGGGCCACACCTTCACCGAGCTCGGCGACGACGACCTCGAGACCCTGCGCGGGATCAGCGACGACATGATCGAGGCGTGGGCCGAGTCGGTCTCCGCGAGCCGCGATGTCGATGCCATGGCCGCCATCGAGTTCTTCCGCGAGCAGCTCGCCGCTGCCGCCGAGGAAGAGAGCGTGGGTGACCTGGTGCCCGACGACTACAAGTAAGTCCTTCCCGTCGCCACATTCTGTCGCCACATGGAGGGCGACCGACCATGCATTCCCCGACGACCCGCGCCG
>NZ_JBMHFZ010000048.1:0-1858 GCF_049166755.1 Halomonas terrestris
TGACCACCGCTCCCAGCTCGACTGGGCCCTGGCCACGCTGCGCGATGCCGGCCACGAGGCCGAGGGCGCGATCCGCGCCGGCGAGGTGGAGGCGACCCTGCGTGCCTACCAGGAGGAGCAGGGCATCGACCTGCTGGTGATGGGGGCCTACGGCCACTCGCGCATCCGCCACCTGCTGGTGGGCAGTACCACCACCGAGATGCTGCGCAAGACGCGAATTCCGGTGCTGCTGCTGCGCTGACCCTTCCCCGAGTCGGCCCCGTCTCGCGCGGTGTGCCGGCTTTCTTGTCAAGGATGCTCCCAGGCCGCAATCCGGGGCCAAGGAGAGCCGTCAACCTGGAGTGATCCATGTCCCGCAAGCTCTACTGCATCGCCAGCTTCAAGCCCAGGCCCGGCCGTGAGGAGGCCGTGTTCAAGGCCCTGCAGGCGCTCGAACCCAATGCCCATCGCGAGGACGGCTGTCTCCGGTACACCGTGACCCGGCATATCGATCATCCCAACGCCCAGGGCGCCAGCTATCCCATCGTCTTCCACGAGACCTGGGCCAGCCGCGAGGCCTTCGAGGCGCACTGCAACCGTCGCGAGATCAAGGAATTCTTCGCCACCCACGTCGAGTCGCCCGAGGGAGACGTGCACCATGCCAACGTCTGCGTCTACACCGACGAACCCCACGGCTACGACGCCCCGGAGCTCTGAGCCGGCGAGTCCCCGGCACTACAAATTCTTGAGCAAAGCGGCTATGTTGTGGGCTTTCGGCCGGTGGATAGGCGGTGTTTCTTACCATCGCCTCCTTGGTCCACTGAACGTGAAGGGCAAGGGATGAATCATCCGGAACTCGATATCGAGAAGATCACCCGCCAGCTGGCGGACGCCAAGGCCTTGCTGATCGACCAGAGCTACCAGAGCAAGGAGAGCCGTGCCACGGTGATGGTGGACCAGCAGTCCGTGGGCCGCCTGTCGCGCATGGATGCCTTGCAGGGCCAGGCCATGGCCAAGGCCGAGGAGGATCGGCGACAGCTGGCGATCCGACGCATCGACGCGGCCTTGGCTCGCCTGGATCGGGAAACGTTCGGGGAGTGTGTCGAGTGCGGTGAATGGATCGCCGTCAAGCGACTGGAGTGGGATCCCACCGTGCTGAAATGCATCGATTGTGCCGAGTGAAGGCGCTCGCTGGCCCGCCTGGCGCCGTACACCCCTCCCCTGTTCCTGGCGCCTCTTCCTTCTGATCCCGTTACCTTGACGCCCAGTCGAACGAGAGACGATGAACCAGAAAGCCGATACCCCCGAACGAGTGGCCGAACGGCGGCAGCTCGATCATACCCTGGAGCGCATTGAGGCCAACCTGGAGGAGCTCGAGGCGCGCCTGGCCGCCTATGCCGAGGATATCCAGGCCCAGAAGGAGTACCTCTGGACGAGCCGCGACGAGATGGACCATATCGAAAAGATCTCGGCGCGGGAGTCGATCGAGCAGGCGGTGATGACCGGCGACAACGCCCTGGCCCGGCGCCACAAGCTCGAGAAGCTCCGTCACTCGCCCTACTTCGGGCGCTTCGACTTCGCCCGTGGCGGAAAGGCCGAGCCGGTCTACATCGGCATCCACCACTTTCACGACGACCTCGCCGGGGTGAGCCGCGTCCACGACTGGCGCGCGCCCATCGCCTCGCTGTTCTACGACTACGAGACCGGCCCCGCCACCTACGAGAGCCCCGAGGGACCGGTGGCCGGCGAGATCTCCCTGAAGCGGCAGTTCCGCATCAAGGGCGGCGAGATCGAACTGATGATCGACAGCGCGGTACACGTGGTCGATGACGTGCTCCAGGAAGAGCTGAGCCGCGCCTCCGACGAGGGCATGAAGAAC
>NZ_JBMHFZ010000049.1:0-1807 GCF_049166755.1 Halomonas terrestris
CAGCAAGCGAGACGCTCCACTCTCCATAGAGCCCGGAGCCGCTCTTTAACAATCGATCAGGTAATTCATGTGGGCGCTTGTCGATGGGTCGGTGACCAGTCACTGAAACATCAAGGCAAGCGACTCGTCAGAGACCTTCGGGTCTTTTTGAGAACGTTTGAACCTTGAGCCAGGTTTGGTTCCACCTTAGGAACTATCAGACTTTAAACTGAAGAGTTTGATCATGGCTCAGATTGAACGCTGGCGGCAGGCCTAACACATGCAAGTCGAGCGGAAACGATGGGAGCTTGCTCCCAGGCGTCGAGCGGCGGACGGGTGAGTAATGCATAGGAATCTGCCCGGTAGTGGGGGATAACCTGGGGAAACTCAGGCTAATACCGCATACGTCCTACGGGAGAAAGCAGGGGCTCTTCGGACCTTGCGCTATCGGATGAGCCTATGTCGGATTAGCTTGTTGGTGAGGTAATGGCTCACCAAGGCGACGATCCGTAGCTGGTCTGAGAGGATGATCAGCCACATCGGGACTGAGACACGGCCCGAACTCCTACGGGAGGCAGCAGTGGGGAATATTGGACAATGGGGGCAACCCTGATCCAGCCATGCCGCGTGTGTGAAGAAGGCCTTCGGGTTGTAAAGCACTTTCAGTGGGGAAGAAGGCCTTGGGGCTAATACCCTCGAGGAAGGACATCACCCACAGAAGAAGCACCGGCTAACTCCGTGCCAGCAGCCGCGGTAATACGGAGGGTGCGAGCGTTAATCGGAATTACTGGGCGTAAAGCGCGCGTAGGTGGCTTGATAAGCCGGTTGTGAAAGCCCCGGGCTCAACCTGGGAACGGCATCCGGAACTGTCAGGCTAGAGTGCAGGAGAGGAAGGTAGAATTCCCGGTGTAGCGGTGAAATGCGTAGAGATCGGGAGGAATACCAGTGGCGAAGGCGGCCTTCTGGACTGACACTGACACTGAGGTGCGAAAGCGTGGGTAGCAAACAGGATTAGATACCCTGGTAGTCCACGCCGTAAACGATGTCGACTAGCCGTTGGGTCCCTTGAGGACTTTGTGGCGCAGTTAACGCGATAAGTCGACCGCCTGGGGAGTACGGCCGCAAGGTTAAAACTCAAATGAATTGACGGGGGCCCGCACAAGCGGTGGAGCATGTGGTTTAATTCGATGCAACGCGAAGAACCTTACCTACCCTTGACATCGTGCGAACTTGGTAGAGATACCTTGGTGCCTTCGGGAGCGCACAGACAGGTGCTGCATGGCTGTCGTCAGCTCGTGTTGTGAAATGTTGGGTTAAGTCCCGTAACGAGCGCAACCCTTGTCCCTATTTGCCAGCGATTCGGTCGGGAACTCTAGGGAGACTGCCGGTGACAAACCGGAGGAAGGTGGGGACGACGTCAAGTCATCATGGCCCTTACGGGTAGGGCTACACACGTGCTACAATGGCCGGTACAAAGGGTTGCGAAGCCGCGAGGTGGAGCCAATCCCGAAAAGCCGGTCTCAGTCCGGATCGGAGTCTGCAACTCGACTCCGTGAAGTCGGAATCGCTAGTAATCGTGAATCAGAATGTCACGGTGAATACGTTCCCGGGCCTTGTACACACCGCCCGTCACACCATGGGAGTGGACTGCACCAGAAGTGGTTAGCTTAACCTTCGGGGGAGCGATCACCACGGTGTGGTTCATGACTGGGGTGAAGTCGTAACAAGGTAGCCGTAGGGGAACCTGCGGCTGGATCACCTCCTTACCGACGACGTCACCGACTGTCGGCAAGTGCTCACAATGAATTACCTGATCGGCCAGAGCAAA